>NZ_JBHTDD010000016.1:0-165938 GCF_042666615.1 Plantactinospora sp. GCM10030261 | reverse complement strand
TGGCCACCCGCGGCTACACCCACTAACCAACCACCCACACCCACCACCACCCAGCAAGGGCCGACCCACCACGGGCCGGCCCTTGCCGGCATCTCCGGATCGGCCGGGTACCCCGGCTGCGCCGTACGCTGATCGTCAGGCGTTAGGATGGCGTCCGGCCGTGACTGGCGCTGGGGTGGGGCACCACCGGGGAGCGGCCACCTTGTGAGCCGCGCGCCTGGGCGATCCGCACCGCACCCCGGGAGGGCGCCGTCATGTCCACCACATCGCCCAGCGCCCGTCCGATGTCCGGCACCGACCTCGCCCGCGACATCCTCGACGGGACCGCCGCCCGGGCCGCCGAGATCGCCAGACGGACCGGTGTCCGGCCGTGCCTGGCGACCGTCCTGGTCGGCGAGGATCCGGCCTCCGTGACGTACGTGCGGATGAAGCGCAACCGATGCGCGGCTGCCGGCATCGACTCCCGGCACGTCCCGCTGCCGGCAGAGATCGACACGGCTGCCCTGGTCACGCGGATCGCCGAGCTGTCCGCGGACCCCGAGGTGCACGGTATTTTGCTCCAGCACCCGGTCCCCCGGCACGTCGACGAGCGCGCCGCGTTCGAGGCCATCGCACCGCACAAGGACGTCGACGGGGTCACCACGCACTCGTTCGGTGCGATGGCGTTCGACCGGCCGGGTTTCGTCTCGTGCACGCCGGGCGGCATCCTCCGACTGCTGGACGCCTACGAGGTGCCGCTGCGCGGCCGGCGGGCGGTGGTGCTCGGCCGCAGCCCGATCCTCGGACGGCCGGTCGGCATGCTGTTGCTCGCCCGGGACGCGACCGTGACGTACTGCCACTCGCGCACGGCGGACCTGCCGGCGCTCGTCGCCGATGCGGACATCGTGGTCGCGGCGGTGGGCCGGCCGGAGTTCGTCCGGGGCGACTGGCTCCGGCCCGGGGCGGTGGTGGTCGACGCCGGCTATCACCCGGGCGGGGTGGGCGACGTGCACGCGGCGACCGCCGCGACCGTCGCCGACCTGCTCACCCCCGTGCCCGGCGGGGTGGGGCCGATGACCATCGCCGTGCTGCTGGAGCAGACCGTCCGGGCCGCCGCCGAACAGCTCGGCGTCTGACCGGGTACAAGCGCTCGTGGTCTATTTGAAAATTTAGTTATATCGATCTAGTGAGGATGGTCGTTAGCATCTCCGCAACACGGGCCGGCGCAAACCTCCAGCCCTCACCCCCGGGCGGGCACCGGCTCGAAGAGGTGGAGTCGCGATGTCTCATCGAAGCAGGATCGGTCGGCGCGTCCTCTCCGCGCTCGCCGTCACCGCGGCCACAATCGTCGTCCTCGCCGGCACGACCCCGGCGTCCGCCGCACCCGCCACCGGCGAGATCCGCGCCGCCGGCTCGGCCACCGCGATCACGGGAAGCTACCTGGTCGTCCTCAAGGCGGACACCGGGGCCAGCGAGCTGTCCGGACGGGCGGCCAAGCTGGTGAAGCGGTACGGCGGGACCGTTGGCGACGTGTACGGCGCCGCGCTCACCGGGTTCAGCGCCACGATGAGCGAGACCCAGGCCCGCCGGCTCGCCGCCGACCCGGCGGTGGCGTACGTCGAACAGGACCAGGTCATCACCCTCCAGGCGACCCAGACCAACCCGCCGTGGGGCCTCGACCGGATCGACCAGCGCAACCTGCCACTCAGCGGCACGTACACCTACTCGGTGACGGCGTCGGGCGTCCGCGCCTACGTCATCGACACCGGCATCCGGGTCACCCACTCCGACTTCGGCGGCCGGGCGACCTGGGGCACCAACACCGCCGGTGGCAGCAACACCGACTGCAACGGCCACGGCACCCACGTCGCCGGGACGGTGGGCGGCGCCACCTACGGTGTCGCCAAGCAGGTCCGGTTGGTCGCCGTCAAGGTGCTCAACTGCTGGGGCAGCGGCAGCACCACCGGCGTGGTCAACGGCATCAACTGGGTGACCGCCAACGCCGTCAAGCCGGCCGTGGCCAACATGAGCCTCGGTGGCGGCGCCAGTTCCTCGATCGACAACGCCGTGGTGAACTCGATCAACTCGGGCATCACCTACGCGATCGCGGCCGGCAACTCCGGCGCCAACGCGTGCAACTACTCGCCGGCCCGGGTGGGTTCGGCGCTCACCGTCGGAGCCACAAACAGCAGCGACGCCAGGGCGTCATGGTCGAACTACGGCTCCTGCGTCGACATCTTCGCCCCCGGTGACGGCATCCTGTCGGCGTGGCGCACCAGCGACACCGCCACCAGGACCATCAGCGGCACGTCGATGGCGGCGCCGCACGTCGCCGGCGCGGCGGCACTTGTGCTCTCCAGCAACCCGTCCTACTCGCCCAGCCAGGTCGCCAGCGCGATCGTCGGCAGCGCCACGACCGGCGTGCTGAGCAACATCGGTAGCGGATCGCCGAACCGGCTGCTGTTCGTCTCCTGACGCTCGGCGTCACCCGGGAGCCGGGCTTCCGGCCCGGCTCCCGGCCCGGCGTCAACCTCCCGAGCCGCCGCCGTCGCCGCCCGGGCCGCCACCGTCGCCAGGGCCGCCACCGTCGCCAGGGGCGCCGATACCCACCGGCGGCTGCACCAGATCTACGCCGGCGCCGTCCTCGTCGGCGCCGGTCCGGCTTATCGCCTCCGGCGCGCAGAGCACCGTCACCCGGTAGCTGAGCCCGACGTTCGACCAGATGTCGCCGTGCAGCCAGAGGCACAGGCCCACCCCGGTCTCTCCCTCGGGATGTTCGTAGAACTCCACCACCGGCTCGGCCAGGCTGCCCACCAGACCCTGGGTCCCCTGCGCGGTCCCCGGGATCTGCACCAGGCCGGCGGTCAGTTGCACCTCGACGCCGTCCAGCGCGTCCACGTCGTACCAGTGGGTGTCCGGCAGGAAGAGCCGGCTGTCCACCTGCCGGCGCTGGTAGGTCGAACCCATGAGGCCGGTGTCCGGGTCCGGCTCGTCGCCGATCCAGGCGAAGCCGGCGTAGTCGGTGCGCACCCGGCGGGCATCGGTGGCGAAGTCGGCGACCACCGTGTCGAGTCGGGGCTGGGCGGCGAGATGCACGTCTGCGGCAGGCACGGCCGGCACTTTAACACCGGCGCCCTCCCCACCCGCCACCCACCGCGTGCCGACCTGAGCCCGCCCCCAGCGCGTCGATCTTGCACTTTGGGCTGGCCTTACGCGTCTTTGGTGCCGTCGTGTCGGTACCGAATGTGCAAGATCAACGCGCAAGGGGGATGGCGGCGGGTCAGGGGGTGGGGGCGAGGAACTCCAGGCGGTTGCCGTGCGGGTCCTCAGTGTGGAACCGCCGCATTCCGGGGAGTTCGTCGTTGCCCCAGTGCACCGGGTAGCCGGCCGCGACGAGCCGCTCGGCGAGCGCGTCGAGATCGGGCCAGAGCAGTCCCGGGTGCGCCTTGCGGGCCGGCCGGAAGCCGTCTTCGACGCCCAGGTGCAACTCGATCCCGCCCCAGCCGGCGGGCCCCTCGGGCCGGTCGGGCGATTCGAACCAGCATCCGCCGCGCGACGTCAGGGCGGCCGGCTTGGGCTTCTCGACCAGGCCGAGCACGTCGACGTAGTACGCCCGCGACGCCTCCTCGGAGCCGCGCGGGCAGGCGATCTGAACGTGGTGGATCATGAAGGGACCTCCTCGCCGGACAGCGTGGCACGGGGTTGCGGGAATAGCAAGACGGACGTACGGTTTTGTGGACGTGCCCGGTGAGGTCTGTGGACGTGCCTGGTGAGGGTTACCTCAGGCCGTCACCGAGGTAACAGATACGAGAGACTGCTCAGGGTCCCGGCAAACCACGCCGGGGGTCCCCGGCCGGCGGAACACAGCGTGAAGGAGTGCGACGTGGCGAGCCTCGACACCTTCGGTGCGAAGAGTCAGCTACGCGTCGGAGACGCGAGCTACGAGATTTTCAAGATCAGCAAGGTGGACGGGCACGACACCCTTCCGTACAGCCTGAAGATCCTGCTGGAGAACCTGCTCCGGACCGAGGACGGCGCGAACATCACCGCCGACCACATCCGGCAGCTGGGCGGCTGGGACCCGACCGCCGACCCCAGCGTGGAGATCCAGTTCACCCCGTCCCGGGTGCTGATGCAGGACTTCACCGGCGTGCCCTGCGTCGTCGACCTGGCCACCATGCGGGAGGCGGTACGAGAGCTGGGCGGCGACCCCACGAAGGTGAACCCGCTGGCGCCGGCCGAACTGGTCATCGACCATTCGGTCATCGCCGACCTGTTCGGCCGGGAGGACGCCTTCGCCCGCAACGTCGAGCTGGAATACCAGCGCAACAAGGAGCGCTACCAGTTCCTGCGCTGGGGGCAGAGCGCGTTCAACGAGTTCAAGGTCGTCCCGCCCGGCACCGGCATCGTGCACCAGGTAAACATCGAATACCTGGCCCGTACGATCATGGAGCGCAACGGCCAGGCATATCCGGACACCGTGGTCGGCACCGACTCGCACACCACGATGGTCAACGGCCTGGGCGTGCTCGGCTGGGGCGTCGGCGGCATCGAGGCCGAGGCCGCGATGCTCGGCCAGCCGGTCAGCATGCTCATCCCCCGGGTCGTCGGCTTCAAGCTCTCCGGTGAGATGCCGGCCGGCACCACCGCCACCGACCTCGTGCTGACCATCACCGAGATGCTGCGCAAGCACGGCGTGGTCGGCAAGTTCGTCGAGTTCTACGGGCCCGGCGTGAGCGCCGTGCCGCTGGCCAACCGGGCCACCATCGGCAACATGTCGCCCGAGTACGGCTCCACCGTGGCGATCTTCCCGATCGACGACGAGACCGTCCGCTACCTCCAGCTCACCGGTCGGACCGAGGAGCAGGTCGCGCTCGTCGAGGCGTACGCCAAGGAACAGGGACTCTGGCACGACGCGGACGCCGAACCGAACTATTCGGAACGGCTCGAACTCGACCTGTCCACCATCGAGCCGTCGCTCGCGGGTCCGAAGCGCCCGCAGGACCGGGTGCCGCTGGGCAACGCCAAGACGCTGTTCCGCTCCGCGCTCTCGGACTACGTCGCCGTCGATGCCACCGGCGGCGACCAGGACCGCAAGCCCGGTGTGCCGCAGCACGAGCGCCCGCTCGGCGCCGACGGCCACGCCGACGAGGCCAGCGCCGAGTCGTTCCCGGCCAGCGACCCGCCCGCCAACGGCGTTCACGACCCCGCCGACGCGCCGCGCGACCTGGTCTCCGCGGCGACCGGCTCGGGCGGCCGGGCCACCAACCCGATCGAGGTTACCGGCGAGGACGGAAACACCTTCGAACTCGACCACGGAGCGGTGGTGATCGCCGCGATCACCTCCTGCACCAACACGTCAAACCCACAGGTGATGATCGGCGCGGCGCTGCTCGCCCGCAACGCCGTCGAGCGGGGCCTGGCCCGCAAGCCGTGGGTGAAGACCACCCTGGCCCCCGGCTCAAAGGTGGTCATGGACTACTACGAGCGGGCCGGCCTCACGCCGTACCTGGAGAAGCTCGGCTTCCACCTGGTCGGGTACGGCTGCACCACCTGCATCGGCAACTCCGGCCCGCTGCCCGAGGCGATCTCGGCGGCCGTGAACGAGAACGACCTGTCCGTCGTCTCGGTGCTGTCCGGCAACCGCAACTTCGAGGGGCGGATCAACCCGGACGTCAAGATGAACTACCTGGCGTCCCCGCCGCTGGTGGTGGCGTACGCGCTGGCCGGCACGATGGACATCGACCTGGCCAACGAGCCGATCGGCGAGGACTCGTCGGGTCAGCCGGTGTTCCTGCGTGACATCTGGCCGAACAGCACCGAGATCCAGGAGGTCATCTCCTCGGCGATCGGCGCCACCGGCTTCGGCGAGGCGTACTCCGACGTGTTCGCCGGCGACGAGCGCTGGCAGTCGCTGCCCACCCCGACCGGTGACACCTTCGCCTGGGACGGCGAGTCGACGTACGTGCGGAAGCCACCGTACTTCGAGGGCATGGACCGGGAGCCGCGGCCGGTCACCGACATTTCCGGTGCCCGGGTGCTGGCCAAGCTGGGTGACTCGGTGACCACCGACCACATCTCGCCGGCCGGCTCGATCAAGCCGGACTCCCCCGCCGGGAAGTACCTCGCCGAGCACGGCGTGGCGCGGCACGAGTTCAACTCGTACGGCTCCCGACGCGGCAACCACGAGGTGATGATCCGGGGTACGTTCGCCAACATCCGGCTGCGCAACCAGCTCGTGCCGGGCGTGGAGGGTGGCGTCACCGTCAACCACCTGACCGGCGAGCAGACCTCGATCTACGACGCCTCGGTGGCGTACGCCGAGGCGGGGCTGCCGCTTGTGGTGCTCGCCGGCAAGGAGTACGGCTCGGGGTCGTCTCGGGACTGGGCGGCGAAGGGCACCATGCTGCTCGGCGTCCGGGCGGTCATCGCCGAGTCGTACGAGCGGATCCACCGGTCGAACCTCATCGGCATGGGCGTGTTGCCGTTGCAGTACCCGGCCGACACGACGGCCGAATCGCTCGGGCTCACCGGCACCGAGACGTTCACCGTCAGCGGGGTGACCGCGCTCAACGACGGTGACGTACCGCGCACGGTGAAGGTCAGCACCGACACCGGCGTGGAGTTCGACGCGGTGGTGCGGATCGACACCCCGGGTGAGGCGGACTACTACCGGCACGGTGGCATCCTGCAGTACGTCCTGCGCAAGATGCTCGGCTGACGGCAACGGCAAGGCCCCTGGTGGACGCGAGCGCTTCGCGTCGACCAGGGGCCTTTCTCGCGGATCAGCCGACCGAGCGGGCGTCCCGCACCTTCATGGCGTGCTCCAGCAGGGTGATCATCACTTCCTTGGCCGACGCCCGCTCCCGCGCGTCGCAGATCACCACCGGCACGTCCGAGTCGAGGTTCAGCGCCTGACGCACCTCGTCGAGGCCGTACTGCTGACTCCCCTCGAAGGAGTTCACCGCGACGATGAACGGCGTACCACGGCCCTCGAAGTAGTCGACCGACGGGAAACAGTCCGCCAGCCTGCGGGTGTCAGCGAGCACGACGGCGCCGAGTGCTCCGATCGCCAGTTCGTCCCAGACGAACCAGAACCGGTCCTGGCCCGGCGTACCGAACAGGTACAGGACCAGGTCGTCGCTGATGGTGATCCGGCCGAAGTCCATCGCCACCGTGGTGGTGGCCTTCTCCTCGACCCCGGACAGGTCGTCGATACCGATGCCGGTCTCGGTCAGCACCTCCTCGGTGCGCAGCGGCGGCGTCTCGCTCACCGTGCCGACCATTGTGGTCTTACCGACGCCGAACCCGCCCGCGATCAGCACCTTGATCGCGGTGGGCAGCCCGTTGCCGGGCCGGCGGTCAGAGCGCACGGAGTCCATTGATCACCGCCTCGAAGATGCTGTCGTCAGGAAGCGCGCCGGACGCGCGCGGTTCGCGTACCTGGATCAGGTCCCGCTCGACCAGGTCGCCGAGCAGCACCCGGATGGTGCCGAGGGGCAGGTTGAGGTGGGCGGCGATCTCGGCCACCGACAACGGCCGCTGACACAGGCCGACGATGCCGAGATGCTCCGGTCCCAACCCGACATCCGGCGGCGGGACCGCCTGCCTCGCGACCACCAGCGTGATCATGTCGAAGGAACCCGCCGCCGGTCGCGCCCGGCCACGGGTCACCGCGTACGGCCGGACGACCGGTCCGGCCTGCTCGTCAACCCACTGGTCCATGGGGTCGCCCGGCTCGGCCATGGCTCACCTCTCGCCGGGCAGATCCGACACCCGGCTCGGTGAGGTGAGGAACTTCCCGACCCGGGTCACCAGCATCGCCATCTCGTAGGCGACCAACCCGACGTCGGCGTCCTCCGACGCCAGCACCGCGAGGCACGCGTTCGGTCCGGCGGCGGTGACGAACAGGAACGATTGCTCCATCTCGATGATGGTCTGCTGCACCTGCCCGCCGCCGAAGCGCTTGCCGGCGCCCCGGGCCAGACTCTGGATGCCCGCCGCCATGGCCGACAGGTGCTCGCCGTCGTCTCGCCCGAGGCCGCGGGAGGACGCCAGCAACAGGCCGTCGGTGGAGAGGGCGATGGCATGGTCCGCCTGCTTCACCCGACCGACCAGGTCATCAAGCAACCAGGCCAGATCGACGTTCGAAGCCGTCTGCTGCACCACTCGTTGTCCTCTTTCTAGCGGATGTCGCGGTCGTCGCTGGAGGATTCGTCGGCGGCCGTCGCGGGGCGCGGGCCGGCCACCGGTCCGGCACCGGTCCCGGTGCCGGTCGATTCGGATGGGGTGGCGCCGTCGGCGCCCGGACCGTCGCTTGGGACACCGTCGGCGGTTCCGTCGCCGTTGACGGCCGGACCGTCGGTGTCCACAGCGCCGGTGTCGGCATCGGCCGCACGGACGGCTTCCTCGCCCTCGACTGCGAGCAGTTCGGCGGCCGCCGTCCGCCCGCGCCGGGTCCCCGTCTGGTACGAGCTCATCCGTTGCCGGACCTCCTCGGGCGGACGAGCGGCGAGCTCGGCGGGCGCCGGCTCGGCCGGAGCGGGGTTCCGCAGCGGCGCGGCCAGGTTGGCCTGACGGACCCGGACCGGCAGGCCGGCTGAGGTACGGTCGGCGCCACCGTCCGTTGTGGTGGACGCCCGCAGGTCCGGGGCGTCCGGGCCGTCGCCGTCCGACCCGCCGGCACCGCCGGACAGCTCCGACCCGCCGGCACTGCCGGACAGCTCCGACCCGCCGGCACTGCCGGACAGCGGGGAACGTCGACGGCGGGTTGGCAGGGGTGCCGCCTCCGGTACGTGCGGGGCGCCCGGCTGTCCGTCCGGCTCCGCCGGGTCAACATGGCCGATCGGCTCCGCCACATCGGACCGTACGGGGAGTCGGACGGCGCCCGGCTGAAGCGGCAGTTCCGCGGTCGGCGCGCTGATCGCCCGAGCCGTCGCCTCGGCGCTCCCCGGCCGCGGCTCGGCCGGCGCGGTCGCCGTTTCCGCCGGCGCCTCGGGAGCGACCTGGGTCCGTTCGGCGACGGCCAGCGCGCCATGGTTGGTGCCGGGCTGGCCGGTCCGGGCCGGTGCCACCGCGCCGGCGTCGCTCGTCGACCCGTCGACCTCCGGCTCGTCGGGTGCGGCGACGTCGGTCACCAGGACCTGCGGGATGAGCACGACCGCGGTCGTGCCACCGTACGGGGACTCCTTGAGCTGGACCCGGATGTTGTGCCGCTCGGTCAACCGGCTCACCACGAACAATCCCAGCCGGCTCGCGTTCGCCAGGTTGAAGTCGGATCGGTCGACGATCCGGGCGTTGGCCTCGACCAACTCCTGCTCCCCCATGCCCAGACCGCGGTCCTCGATCTCGATGACATACCCGTTGCCGACGACCTGGCCGCGCACCTCCACCGAGGTGTGCGGAGGCGAGAAGGACAACGCGTTCTCCACCAACTCGGCAAGCAGGTGGATCACGTCGCCGACGGCACGGCCGGCGAGGGCTACCGGTCCCAGCGGCAGCACCGTCACCCGCGTGTAGTCCTCCACCTCGGCCACCGCGCCCCGCACCACGTCGATCATGGGTACGTTGCGCCGCCAGGCCCGGCCCGGGGTCGAGCCGGAGAGCACGATGAGGTTCTCGGCGTTGCGCCGCATCCGGGTGGCCAGGTGGTCGACCCGGAACAGGTCCTCCAACTCCTCCGCGTCGTTCTCCCGCCGCTCCATCGCGTCGAGCAGGGAGAGTTGGCGGTGCACCAGGGCCTGCGTCCGTCGGGCCAGGCTGAGGAAGACGTCCCGGACGCTGCGCCGCAGCTCGGCCTGCTCTACGGCGGTCCGGATGGCGGTTTCCTGGACGGCGTTGAACGCCTGACCGACCTGGCCGATCTCGTCCGAACCGAACTCCAACTTGGGTGCCTCGGTGGCCACGTCCACCTGTTCCCCCCGGCCGAGCCGGGTCACCACCGTCGGCAGTCGTTCCTCGGCCAAATTGCGGGCCGCCTCCCGGAGCCGTTCCAGTTGTCGTACCAGGGCGCGGGCCGTGGTGATCGAGACGATGATGGAGGTGACGACCGCCAGCAGGCCCAGACCGGCGGCGAGCACCAACCGCAGCACGACCCCCACGCCGACCGGAGTGGCCCGCTTCACCAGCGAGTCGCCGCCGGCGAGGATCACCCGTTGCAGGTCGGCCATGGCCCCCTCGGCGGCATTGCGCCAGTCGATGGCGCTGACCGGAACGGCCGACCCGGGCCGCGCACGCTGGATGATCCGGTCCTCGATCTCGCGGAACTGACTGAACGAAGGCCCCGCGACCATCTGCTGGTAGCCGGCCCGGTCCCCGCGGGGAAGGGCCGCCGCCGCGTCCTCGGCCAGGAACCGTTGCGCTCCGACGAGACCCGTGAACCTGGCGTACTCGTCGTCGGTGATCGATCCCGCCGCGATCACGCCGGCGACGAGGGCGTCCTCCTGGGAGGCCAGTTCCCGCACCCGCTGCAACTGGATGAGGGCGACGGCGTTCTCCGCGATGTCCTCGTCGTCCAGGCCGCCCATCTCTTCGTACACCTCGAAGAGCGCGGCGATCACGTCGGTGAACGCCTGCGCGGCGGTGGCCCGGTCGACGGACCGGTTGTCCACCGCCGTCCGGGTCTCCGCCAGCCGGTCGAGCTTGCCGATGGCGTCGTCCACCCGCGAGGTCAACTCGGCGTCAGCCGCCAGATCCGCCCGCCAGCTGCGCGCCGACTCCTTGAACCCGTCGGCGAGCTGGATGGTGCGCTGCCGCTTCGCGTCCAGCGCGGCCTGCTGCTGGTCGTTGGGCCGGCCTAGTTGGACCACCGACAGCCGGCGCTCGATCTGCAACTCCGACAGCAGCGGTTCACTCGGTTCGGCGACCGCGACGTCGAGCGTCTGCACCCACAGCAGGTTGAGGCCCTCGCGCAGGGTGACCCAGGCCGCGAACGCCCACAGCGCCACGAGCGACGCCAGCAGGGCGACAATCTTGGTACGCAGGTGGGAACTGCGGGAACCCATCACACCGTCCTGGGTCGGGTCTTCGGTTGGAAGAGTCATCGGAGGCGGCGCTGAGCGCATCGGCCCCGGCGCACGCTAGCAGTGTCGGCCATCGCCGCTCAAGCGTCCCTGATCATGCCATTGGCGAACCGCCTCCACGGCCGGCTCCGGCCCGGTCCGCCTCCGTCAACCATGCTCGTGCCCGATGCTGTGCGGCCAGTGTGGACGATCGGATAATCGCGTCTGGACGGTACAGATCCTTGTCGTGCCACAAGTGTGGCTCGTCGGCCCCGCCGTCGTGCCGCGCCAGCGAGGCGAGGCCACGCCGCACCACCTCCGCCGGCACCGTCCCCGCCGTCGGCATCGCGGTGAGCAGGATCTGCATGGCGTACCCGGTCTCCTCCACGGTCCGTCCGGTGTGTCCCCAGCCGCCGCCGGGCCGTTCGGTGGCCAGCACCCAGTCGACGGCCCGCCGCACCGCGAGCCGCGCCGCCGCCGTCTCGCCGAAGTCGGCGAGGGCAAGGGCCGCGCAGCTCGTCGCGTAGAACGGTGATGCGTGCCAGCGATCGACCCAGCAACCCTCGGCCAGTTGCTGGTCGGTCAGCCAACCGGTCAGCCGTTCGATCACCGGGCGGTACCGGGACCCCGGTTTCGCACCGTGCCGGTGATGCCAGCCGAACGCCTCGAGGACGTGGGCGTTCGTACTCACCGAGGTGCCGTCCTCGCCGGGCCAGGTGCAGAAGTGCCGGCCCAGGTCGTAAGCCCACAGGCTGTCGGGCGGGACCGGGCGGCCCAGCCGGGCCAGGGCGTACAGCACGACGGCGGTGGTGTCGGCGTCGGTGGGCAGCCCCGGCCCGGTGGCGGCGCCGGACGGGCCGAGGGCCGCCACCAGACCGCGCGGCAGCACGTCTGGTACGGCGACCGGCACGCCGGCCCGGGACAGTCCGGCGAGCACCCAGGCGCGTTCGAAGACGGTGATGGGCACGGTGCACGGGGCGAGGTGGAGGTGCCGGTGGACAACCTGGTCGAGGTAGCGCACCACGGTCTCGTCCGCGGGACGGGGTTGGCCCAGCCAGGCGACGGTGGCGGCCGGCGACGCGCCGACCACGCCCGGACCCTCGGGGCGGATGCCGGTCAGCCGCCGGGCACCCTCCCCCAGCACCTCCAGGGCGTGGCGCAGCTTCCTCGGCAGCGACTGGCCCGCGGCGCGGAGCCGGTGCAGCGCGTCGAGCCGGACCCGGGTGAGACCGGCGGGGAGCCGGACGGGTCCGGTGGACGACCGCCCGCCCGGCGGACCGAGCCGGTGGCGGGACCGGTGGTCAATGGCGGCGGCCAACGCCGGGGCGATCAGGTCGACCGCCGGGGTGTCCGGGACCGCCCACACCGGCGCCTCGGTCAGTGACCGCAGTCCCCGCTCCGCCGCGCGCAGCCGCTCGCCCCTCGGGATGGCACCGTCGGCGTCGCGTCCACCGGCGTCGCGTCCGGTGGCGTCGGCGAGCAGCGCCTCGGTGGCGCTGAGGGTGGGCACCAGGCCGTATCCGTCCGGTGGCCCCCAACCGCCGTCCGGTCGTTGCCGGTCCAACAACCAGGTCACCCGTTCGTCGTGTCCGGACAACCACGGCGCCAGGGCCACCAGCCGGGCCGTCTCGTAGACCGACGGGGACACCTGCCCCCACGGGTCCCGCACCAGGGTGGCGAGCAGGTCGTCGGCCGCGGCGCCGACCCCGTCGGCGACCGTCATCCCTCGCCCCAGAAGTCGCTGAGCCGATAGAAGCCGCCGCTGAAGCCGAGCTGCCGGGACAGGTAGTCGGCCTCGGCCGGCCGGGTGACGCGCAGCTTCGACAGCCGCACGCGACACTCCGTCACGAGTTCGGCGAGCACCCGCTCCACCACCGACCGGTCCTCGACCAACGCGATCGCGTTGAGGTCACCCCAGCGAAGGTCCCGCTCGTACGTGGCCAGGTCGTTGATCAGGCGCAGCGCCCGCTGCACGGCACCACTCGCCTCCACCAGCTCCGGCAGCTGCGGGACCAGCGCCGCGTCGCCGCCCCGGATCCAGTGCGAGACGTTGACGATGGTGCAGGCCAGGTTGTCCGCGTTGGCCAGGTAGTCGGCGAGGCTGACGGGCGGATCCCCGGTCACGGGCCCGCCGGCCGCCGCCCGCCAGTCCCATTCCCGGCCCATGGCGTCCAGCACCTTGCGCAGTTCCGCCCGCCAGCTCGCGCGGGCCGCCGGGAACGTCGGTACGGCGGCGAGTTCGTCCCGCAGGTCGGCCAGCAGTCGGGAGAGGTCGTCGCCGGGTTCCGGCTCGGCACCGTCGGCCACCGCGAGGCTCCGGGCGCGCAACGCGTCGATCTCGTTTCGCGTCGCGGCCACGTAGTCGACCTGCCAGTCGACCGCGAATCCCCACAACACACACCGGTTGGCGAAACGGAGGCGGTCCGGAGGGCAGTCCGGGTCGCCGAAGGCGATGGCCTGCGCCACGGCCCCGAACAGGGCCGGGTCGAACGGCCCGGTGGGGAACAGTCCGGGCAGCGTCGCGGCGTACGCCGCCAGCTCCCGCTGGCCGCGTACGGCGAGCGCGCAGATCCGGCCCCGCTCGAGCGCCTGACGTTCCTCAGGATGCGCGCCGACCACGTCAGCTCCGCGCGGGTTGCCGGTGCGCCTCGACCGTCATCACGATCTTCTCTCTGGGCCGCATCGACGCCGCGAGTTGGCGGTGCGGCATCTCGGCGGCGTGCGGCCGGAACCGGAACCGGCTCAGCAGGGTGGCGATGATCAGCGGCGCTTCGAGCTGGAACAGGTACATGCCGATGCAGCTGTGGGCGCCACCACCGAACGGAAGGTACGCCCACCGGTGCGAGCGTTTCGGCGCGTCGGGCGCGAAGCGGTCGGGGTCGAACTCCTGCGGCCGGTCCCAGAACGCCGACATGTGCTGGGTGACGAACGGGCTCATCAGCATGGTGCTGCCGGCGGTGATCCGTACCCCGTTGAGGACGTCGTCCCGGACGGCAGTGCGCGGCACCATCCAGGCCGACGGGTAGTGCCGGACCAGCTCGTCGACGACCTGCCGGGTATAGGTCAGCTCGCCGAGTTGGGCGTAGCTGATCGGCTGGCCCGCGACCACCACCCGGTCGATCTCCGCGTACAGCCGCTCGGCGATGTCCGGGCGGTGGTGCAGGATCGGCCAGAGCCAGGCGAGCACCACGTACGTCGTCTCGGTGGTGGTGGCGAAGGTGGCCACCACGTCGTCCCGCACCGGCCGCTCGGGCAGCAACCGGCCCTGGTCGTCGGTGGCGGTGGCGAGGTTGTGCAGGACGTCGTCGCGGCCGTCCGGGTTCTCCCGCACCCGCCGGATCACCGGCAGCACCAGGTCGTCAATGGCCTTGACGGCGTTGCGGAACGCCCGGTCGCCGGGCATCGGCACGGCGTCGGGGATGAACGGCGCGAGGATGCGCCACCGGACCGACCGGGCGATCACGTCCTGGTGCTGGACGATGAGCATGGCGTCGTCGATGGGGATCCGGTCGCCGAACAGCACCCGGTTGATGGCCAGGCACACCAGCCGGGACACCTCGCGGGCCATCTCGACCTGCTGCCCGGGCGCCAGGGCGTCGGCACCCTCGTTGAGCGCGGCGCTCATGCCGCCGACCAGGGACTCGACCCGCTTGGCGGTGAACATCGGCTGCAGCCGCGCCCGGCTGGCCGCCCAGGGAGCACCCTCGCTCAGGATGCCCTCGCCGAACAACCGTTCCAGCGCCCGCCACATCAGCGAGTCGCCACCCCGGATGTAGTTCCCCTGGTTGTCCCGCAGGACGTGCTGGACGTGGTCGGGGTGACTGATCAGATAGGGCCGCAACGCCCCGAAGTTGAGTCGGACCACCTCCTCCCCGACGTCGTCGGCCACGCCGACCAGGGCATCCATGAGGTCGCGACCGCGACCGGGGATGAGCCGCCGGATGGGAACCAGGCGAGGCTCCCGAGCGGACGGGGTGGGGTCGGACTCAACCACGCAGGATCACCACGAGTTCCCCTTGGTCGCCACCGGGAGCGGGGTCCACCCCTGAGTGGCGAGTCAGTTATTGAGAGTTACGTGGCGACGAGCATTTCATCTCAACGCAGGTATGACTAGGGGTTGTGATGTGAAAACTCTACTAACGGGCCTCCCCGTGCCGAGTGACGCGTTTGCGAGGCTCTGGATTCGAATGGGTCGGGGAATCGCTCGTCGCGGTCGGCCCTGTGCCAAGCTCGGGAGCATGGACGACAGGACGATACTGAGCCGGATCGGCGATCTGGTCGACGAGGAGCACCGCCTGCGGACCCAGGTCCAGCGGGGAGACGTCTCGACCGACGAGGAGCACGCCCGGTTGCGGACCCTGGAGGAGAGCCTGGACCAGTGCTGGGACCTGCTCCGCCGGCGCCGCGCGGCCCGTGCGGCCGGACAGGATCCGGATGCCGCCAACCCGCGCGACGTCGACGAGGTGGAGAAGTACCTCCAGTAGCGACTGCTAGGCCGCCAGGACGGCGGCGACCGCGGGGATCACCCCGTCGGCGGTACGGGTCGGCGCGAACCTGGTCTCGTGCCAGCGCCGGCCGCGGTGCAACCAGACGCTCGGCAGGCCGGTCGCGGCCGCCCCGCCGATGTCCGCCTCCGGCCCGTCCCCGATGATCCAGGCGCTGCGCAGCGGCATCCGGACCCGCTGGGCGGCCAGCGCGAAGATGCGTGGGTTGGGCTTGCTCACCCCGACGTCCTCGGAAATCACCCAGTCCGCCACGTAGCGGTCCAGGCCGGTCTGCCGGATCCTGGTCTCGTCCTGCTGCACCGTGCCGTTGTTCACCACCACCGGAACCCAGCCGGCATCCGTCGCGATCTGCAACGCGCAGGCCACCAGCGGATCGAGCCGGGTACGCCGGATCACGCCGGCACGCAGGTCGTCGACGAGGTCGATCGACGGGATGCGCAGCCGGTAGCGGTCGCGGAGCGCGTCGGCGACATCCCACCGGTCGGTCAGCCCGTCCGCGTCGATCGACAACAGCCAGTCCAGATCGCTCGCGGGAGCGCCGATCTGCTCTAGGAAGGCCCTTCCCCAGTTGCGGAAGGCGCCGGTCCGGTCGAGCAGGGTGTTGTCCAGGTCGAGGAGCAACAACGGCACCTGCGAACCCTACGTGACCTCGCCCCGCGGGCGACAGCCCGGCCACCCACCCGGAATCGCCCCGCGTTACATGTACCACCCACCCGGGCGAGTCACGGCTATCCGGCCCGGACGGCCCGGCGCCCGCCCTGAGTGGGCAGTCGATCGACAAGCATGGTGTGCGCCGATCGGATCCGGTCCAGCTCGGCGGGGTCCAGGGTGGCCACGACCACCGCCTCGCCCAGGTCCGCCGCCCGGCCCAGGGCCCGGCCCTCGGGGTCGTACACCGCGGCACCGCCGTTGAACCGCCACGGGTCGGCACCGCCCACGACGTTCGCGAACACGACGTACATGGTGTTGTCCAGCGCGCGGGCCGCGTAGTAGAGGTCGCGCCGGTGCTCGGAACCGGCGAGGTAGCCGCTCGGGCACAGGTAGCCGTGCGTGCCGTCGAGGGCTGCCGCGCGGGCGTGTTCGGGAAAGCAGCCGTCGTAACAGACGCCGAGGCCGAACCGCCAGTCGTCCAGGACCAGGGTCGCCCCCTCCGTTCCCGGGCTGAACAACTCGCACTCGTCCGGTCCGCAGAGATGCTGCTTGTCGTAGCCCACGCGGGCCTCCCCCGCGGATACGACCAGGGACGAGCAGGTCCGCCGACCGTCGGGGCGACGTACCGCCGCGCCTGTCACCACCACCGCGCCGGTGTCGGCGGTCGCCGCCCGCAGCGGATCCAGCCGCGGATCCGGCACGACACGGTCCCGCTCCACCACGTCCGTGCCGGCGGGATCGGCCCGGAGAGTAGGCGGGTGGTAGGCCGGCAGGAACAGTTCGGGCAGGACGACCAGCCGAGCACCCGAGCCGGCCGCCGCGCGGACCAGCCGGGCGGCCGTCGTGGCGTTGCCGGCGATGTCACCAGGTACGGGTTCGGCCTGCACCGCCGCGACGGTCAGCGGTGTCGCCGGCACCGTCCCCCCGCTCTCCCCATCCGGCCTCATGCCCGGATCGTAGCCCCGCCCCTCTCCCGTCGATCTAGGGCAGATGGTCGTGATTGGAGATCAACTCATGACCATCTGCCCTAGATCGACGGGGAGGGGCGGGCGCTAGCAAGCCGTACGTACGGCTTGCTTAACCCTGTTCCGCCTGGCACATTGGGTTGGTGCCCAGGGTAAGCCAGCATCAACTCGACGCGCGCCGGCAGGAGATCCTCGCCGCGGCGCGGGCCTGTTTCGCCCGGCACGGCTACGAGGGCGCCACGGTTCGACGGCTCGAGGAGGCCACCGGGCTCTCCCGCGGAGCGATCTTCCATCACTTCCGGGACAAGGACTCGCTCTTCCTCGCCGTCGCCGAGGACGACGCGGTGGCGATGGCCGAGACCGTGGCCCGCAACGGTCTGGTCCAGGTGATGCGCGATCTCCTCGACCGGGCCACCAGCCCGGACACGGCCGGTTGGCTGGGCAGCCAACTCGAAGTCTCCCGCCGGTTGCGCACCGACCCGGACTTCGCCAAGCGGTGGGCGCAACGCTCCGCCGCGATCACCGAGGCCACCCGCGAGCGGCTGAACCGGCAACGGGAGGCCGGCGTGCTCCGCGACGACGTACCGATCAAGGTGCTCACCCAGTTCCTCGAGCTGGCGTACGACGGTCTGGTGCTGCACCTCGCGATGGGCCGGCCGGCCGGTGAACTGACCCGCGTCCTCGATCTCGTCGAGGACGCGGTCCGGCGCCCCTGACCGCGCCGCCGCCGGCCGCCCCGGTCACCGCGTCGCTCGCCACACCGGGCCACCGGTTGTGGCGGGGCTGCTCCACAATGGGCCGCGACAGCGGCGGGAGGAGCGGCACATGGTCGGCACGGTACTCGCGGCGGCCGGGGACACCTGGGGTGTCCCCGGACCGACCTTCCTCGCGATCTATCTGACCTTGGCCGCGGCGGCGACGGTCGGAGCGGTCGTCAGCCGGATCCGGGTGAGTGCTCCGGACCCGAACAGCACCGTCGGCGACCACTCCGGACAGCTCCACCCGCAGCAGACCGCATACCTGAACGGTGGGCCCCGGCTGGCGGTCTACACGACCCTCGGCGCGCTCCGCGGCACCGGCTCGATCGACGTACGCGACAAGCGGCTGGCCGTTACCGGCCCGCTGCCGACCGGGGCGACGCCACTGGACCGAGCGGTGCACAACGCCGCCGCCAACGGCGTGCGAGCCCGGGACCTGCAGGCGGACACATGGGTGGTCGGCGCCCTGACGGACGTGCGGCGGGACCTGGAACGGCGCGGCCTGGTGGTCGACCCCGACCGGCGGAAGGCCGTCAGCCGGTTCCGGATGCTGCTCATCCTGGTGTTCGCGCTCGGCGTGGTCCGGCTCTTCGCCGGTCTCGACAACGACCGGCCGGTCGGTTACCTGGCGCTGAGCCTGCTCGGCGTGCTGCTGGCGGCGCTGCTCACCGGGCGGGTGCCCGACCGGACCAGGACCGGACGGGCGACCCTGCGCCGGCTTCGTGACCAGCACCGGCACCTGTCCCCGAGCCAGTCCCCGGCGTACGGAACCTATGGCGCCACCGGTGCGGCACTGGGCATCGCGCTGTTCGGCGCGGCCGCCCTGTACGCCATGGACCCGGTTTTCGCCGGTGAGGCGGAGGTGCTGCGGTCAGCCGGAAACGGCGGCGGTGACAGCGGAGGAAACTGGGGCAGTTGCAGCGGTGGCTCGTGCGACGGGGGCGGGTCCAGCGGCGGTTCCTCCTGCGGTGGTGGTGGCGGTGGCGGCTGCGGCGGTGGCGGATGCGGCGGATGACCGGTCGTCTCGACGGCGTCGGCATCGGCTGGCGGCCGGAGATCCAGGGATTCGTCGCCGAGCTGCCAGGCTTACGGTTTGTCGAGGTGATCGCCGAGTCGCTGCCGGTCGCCGGCCCGCCGCCACCGGGCCTGGCCGCGCTGCTCGATCGGGGAGTGAGCGTCGTACCGCACGGCGTGCGGCTCTCCCTCGGCGGCGCCGAACCGGTGTCGGCCGACCGGGTGGCGCACCTGGCCGGCGTCGCCCAACTGGTCCGGGCACCGCTGGTGAGCGAGCACATCGCCTTCGTACGGGCCGGTGGCATCGAGGTCGGCCACCTGCTGCCACTGCCGCGGACCTGGGAGGCGGTGGCCGCGGTGACCGACAACGTGCGACGCACCCGAGCGGAGCTGCCGGTGCCACTCGCGCTGGAGCCGATAGCGGCCCTGTTCGACTGGCCCGACGACGAGCTGGACGAGGCGGACTTCCTCACCGAGATCCTGGACCGGACGGACGCGCTGCTGTTGCTGGACGTCGCCAACGTGTACGCCAACGCCCGCAACCGCGGTCACGACCCGGTCGCGTTGCTTGACCGCCTGCCGCTGGAGCGGGTCGCGTACGCGCACGTGGCCGGCGGTGCGGTGCGGGACGGGGTTTACCACGACACGCACACCGACCCGGTGCCCGCGCCGGTGCTGGAGCTGATCGGCGAGTTGGCCGCCCGGCGTCCGCCGCCGCCCCTGCTGCTGGAGCGCGACGGGGGATACCCGCCGGCGGCCGAACTGCGTGCCGAACTCGACGCGATCGCCCGCGCAGCCGGGCATCCGACGGTCACATGACCGGCGGGGACCACGCCGACCTTGGCGGGGACCACGCCGACCTCGGCGGGGACCACGCCAACCTCGGCCGGCGGCAGGCCGAACTGGCCGCCGCGCTGACCGCCGGAACGCCGGTCCCAGCGGGCTTCGATTCCCACCGGGTCGGGATCGCCCGTCGGGCCCTGCTGGGCAAGCGGGCAGGTGAGGTCGCCCGGCACTGGCCGCTGCTCGCCGCCGGTCTCGGTCAGCGCTGGATAGCGGAATTCAGCACCTGGGCCGCGACCCGCCCGTCCCGGGGCGGGTTTCGCGACGGCTGGGACCTCGCCCGGGACCTGGCCGCCCGCCGGGCGCTGCCTCCCCTGGCTGCCGAGGAACTCGCGCTCCGCGAGGCCGCTTGGCGGTACGTGGGCGACCGGCCGCCCCGACGGCGCCGGCTGCCGGCCGTCGGCCGGGCCGGCGGCGCCGTGGCGGTTCAGCTCGCCGGCCGGGTACGACTGCTGCGTACCCGCCCGTCGTAGGGCAGGATCGCGGCATGGATCTCGGACTGACCGACCGGGTGTACGTGCTCACCGGCGCGTCCCGCGGCCTCGGGTTCGCCACCGCGCAGTGCCTGGTCGCCGACGGCGCGCGGGTGGTGGTGTCGGCACGGGACGCCGACGCGGTGGCCGACGCGGTGCGGCGACTCGGTCCGGAGCGGGCCCACGGCGTACCGGCCGATCTCGCCGACCCGGACGCCGCCCGACACCTGGTGGCCAGCGCCCGGGACCGGTTCGGCAGGCTGGACGGTGCCCTGCTCTCGGTTGGCGGCCCACCGAAGGGGACCGCCGCCGAGGTGACCGACGACCAGTGGCGCGCCGCCTTCGAGTCGGTGTTCCTCGGTGCCGTCCGGGTGGCCCGGACCGTCGTCGCCGCGCTGACCGACGGCGGCGCCGTCGGCCTCGTCCTGTCCACCTCGGCCCGCTCACCCCTGCCTGGCCTCGGCATCTCCAACGGCCTGCGGCCCGGGCTCGCCGGGGTGGCCAAGGACATGGCCGACGAGTTCGGGCCGCGCGGCGTGCGGGTGTTCGGACTGCTGCCCGGACGGATCATGACGGACCGCAACCGGGAGTTGTTCGCGGCGACCGGCGACCCGGAGAAGGCGCGGGCCGAGGCGGAGGCCGCCATCCCGTTGCGTCGCATCGGAGAGCCCGCCGAGTTCGGTCGGGTCGCGGCGTTCGCCCTCTCCCCCGCGGCCGGTTACCTGACCGGGCTCACCATCCCGGTCGACGGCGGAGCGCTACGCGCTCTCTGAGCGGCCGGTCGACGAGTCTGCGCTAGGGTGGCCGGTCATGGGAGCCATCCGCCCGGTCCACGCCGCCATCTGCGCGATGTCCTGCCTGCTGCTGGTGACCGCGCTGGTCGCGGTGACGGTCGCCGTCGTCCGGCAGCGCCGTCGTCGGTGACCGGAGCCGGTGTGCGGCAGGTCGCTGGCCGGGTCGCGGCCGGCGGCCGACCATTGAGATATGCCTCGTGCCGCGTCCCGCCCACCGCCGACCACCTCTCCGGCCATCGAGCAGCGCCGCGACGCCGGCCGCGACGCCATGCGTGTCGGTGAGGTTCGGCACGTCCCGCCGAAACCAAGTCGGGCCGAGGTGGCGGCCGCCGCCGGCCGAACGATCCCGGACGTGATCGCACCCGACCTGGCGGTGTTGTTCTGCGGCATCAACCCGGGCCTCTACTCCGGCGCCACCGGCCTGCACTTCGCCCGGCCGGGTAACCGGTTCTGGCCGGCGCTGCACCGGGGCGGATTCACCGACCGGGAGCTGCGGCCGTGGGAGTCGGCGGAGTTACTGGCTCGGGGCATCGGGGTGACGAATCTGGTGGCGCGGGCCACGGCACGGGCCGACGAACTGCGCCCACCGGAGCTGACCGCCGGAGCCGCCGGACTGACCGCGAAGGTACGCCGGTACCGGCCGGTCTGGGTGGCGGTGGTCGGCATCACGGCGTACCGGACGGGTTTCCGCCGTCCCACCGCGGCGATCGGCGAACAGCCCGAGCGGATCGGTGCCGCCCGGCTGTGGGTGCTGCCCAACCCCAGCGGCCTGAACGCCCACTTCACCGCCGCAACGCTTGCCGACGCCTTCCGGGAGCTGCGTCGAGCGATGGCTGCTTGATCAGCGCCTGCCGTTCCGGCGCGGGCCTCGTGGATCGTGGATTCCTGGTGCCCTTCCCGGGGCACCAGGAATCCACGATCCACCGATGGGGGCCGTCACCGGGAGGCCCCTCCCTCGGGCGGGCCGAGCAGTGCGGCCGGATCACCGCTGTAGGCGGCGGCGCGCTCGGCGAGCAGGGCGCCGAACACCCCGTTGGGTCGCTGGCAGTCCAGGCACAGGAAGTTGTGGTCGAGCCGACGACCGCCGCAGTGCTCGCACGGGCCCTGGTCGCGCGGATCGTGGTATCCGTCCAACGCGGCCACCAGCGCGCGGGCGACCGGGGCGCTGAGGCTGAGCCGCGCCGCCTGGCCGGGCACCGCCACCTCGACGGCGCCGAGCGGTTTCGCCGCCGGGTCGTACGCGTCGATGCGGGCCACGAACCGGTCCAGCGCGACAAGCACGTCGTCGAGACTTGTCTGGGTCATGCTGACGACCTTAACCGCCGCTGCGACCAGCCCGACCGGCCCGCTGCCCTTCGGAGCCGGACCGGCTCGCACCGTGCTGTCAGTTGTTGGCGGCGGCGGGCGGCAGGGCCTCGTCGGCCACCACGTACTCGTGCATGGGAATCGTGGTGATCGGCTCGGGGCTCTCGGCGACCAGCGGCGCGGGCGAGTCGGCGACGGCGAACTGGGTGCGGTACAGCTCGGCGTACAGGCCGCCGACCGCGACCAGCTCGTCGTGCTTGCCCCGCTCGACGATCCGCCCGTCGTCCAACACCAGGATCTGGTCGGCTTCCCGGACGGTGGACAGCCGGTGGGCGATAACCAGCGCGGTGCGACCGGTCAACGCGACCGACAGGGCCCGCTGCACCGCGGCCTCGGACTCGGAGTCGAGATGCGCCGTCGCCTCGTCCAGCACCACGATCGACGGCGCCTTGAGCAGTAGCCGAGCGATCGCGATGCGCTGCTTCTCGCCGCCGGAGAACCGGTAGCCGCGCTCGCCGACCACCGTCTGCAAGCCGTCGGGCAGCGATCGGACCAGGTCGGCGATCTGGGCCCCGCGTAGTGCCGCCCACAACTCGTCGTCGGTGGCGTCCGGTTTGGCGTACCGGAGGTTCTCCGCGATGGTCTCGTGGAACAGGTGAGAGTCCTGGGTGACCACGCCGATCTCGTCACGCAGCGACCCGAGGGTGGCGTCCCGGACGTCGACGCCGCCGACCCGCACCTCGCCGTCGGTCACGTCGTACACCCGCGACAGCAGCATTGAGGTGGTCGACTTACCGGCCCCGGACGGGCCGACAAGCGCCACCATCTGACCGGGCTCGACGGTGAACGAGACGCCCTTGAGGACCGGATCGTTTACCTGCCGGTCGAGGGCGGCCACGTCCTCCAGGGAGGCGAGCGACACCTCCGAGGCGCTCGGATAGCGGAACCGGACGTCCCGGAACTCCACCCGCCCGTCGCCGCGCGGGACGGGCACCGCGTCCGGCTTCTCCGCTATCGACGGGCTCAGGTCCAGCACCTCGAACACCCGGTCGAAGGAGACCAGGGCGCTCATCACGTCGACCCGCACGTTTGACAGCGCGGTCAACGGCCCGTACAGCCGGGTGAGCAGCAGGGCGAGGGTGACCACGGTG
Organism: Plantactinospora sp. GCM10030261; assembly: GCF_042666615.1. Lineage (NCBI taxonomy): Bacteria > Bacillati > Actinomycetota > Actinomycetes > Micromonosporales > Micromonosporaceae > Plantactinospora > Plantactinospora sp. GCM10030261. Next base: position 142,500 of record NZ_JBHTDD010000016.1, on the reverse strand, counting down.
CCGGCGCTTACCGCGCCGGTGACCGCCAGCCAGCCGCCCAACCCGTAGGTGAGCGCCTGGGCGAGCGAGGCGACCAGCAGCATGGCGACGAAGAAGGTACGCGAGTACATGGCTGACTGGATGCCGATGTCGCGGACCCGGGTGGCCCGCTGGGCGAACCGGTCCGCCTCTGCCTCGGGCCGGCCGAACAGCTTGACCAGCAGGGCGCCGGAGACGCCGAACCGTTCGGTCATGGTGGCGTTCATCTTGGCGTCGAGGTTGTAGGACTCGCGGGTGATCTCGGCGAGTCGACGCCCCACCCGACGGGCCGGGATGATGAAGATCGGCAGCAGCACCAGGGACAACGCGGTTATCTGCCAGGACAGGGTGAACATCACCGCGGCGGTGAGAAGCAACTGGATGACGTTGCTCACCACACCGGACAGCGTGCTGGTGAACGCGCGCTGGGCGCCGAGCACGTCGTTGTTGAGCCGGCTGACCAGGGCACCGGTCTGAGTGCGGGTGAAGAACTGCAGCGGCATCCGCTGCACGTGGTCGTAGACCTTGGTGCGCAGGTCGAGGATGATCCCCTCGCCGATGCGGGCCGAGTACCACCGCTGGGCCAGGGAGAACAGCGCGTCGGCGACCGCCAGCGCGGCGATCACCAGGGCCAGCCGTACGACTGTGGAACCGGCCTCGGCGCCGCCCCTGGTGATCGCGTCGATCACCGAGCCGGCGAGCACCGGGGTGGCCACCCCGATCACCGCCGCAATCACCACGGTGATCAGGAAGACGACGATGTCGCGGCGGTACGGGTGGGCGAACGAGACGATGCGACGGCTCGTGCCGGACCGCACCCGGTGCCCGGACACCTCGTCCTTGCTGCGCATCGACCGGATCATGGACCAACCGCCGCCCATGCCGCCGCCCATCGGATGGCTCACCGGTCACCTCCGTGTCGCCCACGACGTCCATCTCCAGAACGCCATACCCAGGAAGGCCGACGCCGGACCACCGGTCGGACATCGGTCCACGGGTCGAGTCTCCCCGCCCCCTACGACAACCTCACAGGTAACCATTATCTTCCCAGGCGGTCCTTACCCGCCGGGCACCCGTCGGCACCTTCCACGCCCCCGACCGCAAGCCTCCCACGGCCCAGGCGACAAGCGTTCCACGGCCCAGGCAACGATTCCCGGGCCGGGCACGATCCAGGGGCCGAGCGGCCGGGGCTCCGGTCGACAGCCGGCGGAGCGCCGGTTACTCACCCAGGCCGGCGATGTCCCGCAGCCGCCGCACCTGCGCCTCCCGTTCGGCCCGCTGCTGGTCGGCGGGCGAACGCCGGGCGGCACCGGCCAGCAGCGCCTTGATCTCCACCACGGCGTCCCGGTTCGCGGCGAGGATGGCGGCGGTCAGGTCGGCCGTTGCCGACTCCAGGTCGGTCGCCGGCACCACCAGGTTGGCCAGCCCGAGCCGGTCCGCCTCGGCGGCGGCCAACCGGCGACCGGTGACGCAGATCTCCAGTGCCCGGGAGTAGCCGACCAGATCCACAAGCCGTCCGGTCCCGGCCAGGTCGGGCACCAGGCCGAGGGTCACCTCGGCCATTGACAGGCTGGCGTCGTCGGCGACGATTCGCAGGTCGCAGGCGATCGCGAGCTGGAAGCCGGCGCCTATCGCGTGGCCCCGCACCGCCGCGACCGAGATGAGGTCCGGCCGGTGCAGCCAGGTGAAGGCGTCCTGGAACTCCGCGATGCGGTCCGCCGCCTGGTCCGGCGGAAGCGTGGTCAGCTCCGCGAAGGATCCGTCACCGACACCGCGGGCGACCGCGAGATCCAGTCCCGCGGAGAATGCCCGACCCTCGCCGCGCACGACGACCACCCGGACGTCGGCCGGCAGGTCTCGCGCGAAGGCTCGGAGAGCCAGCCACATCGCGGGCGTCTGGGCGTTGAGGACGTCGGGCCGGCACAACGTCACTGTCGCCACCGGCCCGTCGCGTTCCAGCCGCACCCCGACGTCGGCGGTCACCGGGCTCCCCGGAATGCCGCGCGGGTCGCGGACCGAACTGTCGGGCGGGTCACGCCTTCTTGCGCCGACGGGCTCCGCCGCGCTGGCGCAGCTGCACACCGGACTCGGTGAGCACCCGGTGGATGAACCCGTAGGACCGGCCGGTCGAGGCCGCGAGGGCGCGGATGCTCTCGCCGGACGTGTACCGCTTGACCAGGTCCTTGGCGAGCGTCTGACGCTCGGTCCCGACGATCCGGCGACCCTTCTCAGTGCTGGTGGCTGTGCCGGTGGCTGCCATGTTGATTCCTCACGTCCCAGACTGTGCGGTTCGATACGGTCACACCTATTAGACCGCCTCGGACGATCATGCGCCAGATATCAACTCTTCGCCAACCGACACGCACGACACTGTCGCAATCCCGTCAGCATGAGCAGCTAATACGCCGGGGCGTAAGCAATCGATTTCAGTTACCGAGAGTGACCATTACGCCAGCTCCACCAACTCCAGCAGATCATCGCTCCACGCGTCCTCGTCGCCGTCGGGGAGCAGGATCGCCCGGTCCGGCTTGAGCGCCAGCACGGCACCGGGGTCGTGGGTCACCAGGACGATCGCACCCGGGTACCGGGCGATCGCGTCCAGCACCTGCTCCCGGCTGACCGGGTCGAGGTTGTTCGTCGGCTCGTCCAGCAACAGCACGTTGGCGCCCGAACAGACCAGGGTGGCCAGCGCCAGCCGGGTCTTCTCCCCGCCCGAGAGCACTCCGGCGGGCTTGTCGACGTCGTCCCCGGAGAAGAGAAAGGCGCCGAGGATCTTGCGTAGGTCAGTGTCCGACTGCTCGTACGCGGCGCTGCGCATGTGGTCCAGCACCGTGCGCTCCACGTCCAGGGTCTCGTGCTCCTGGGCGTAATAGCCGAGGCGGAGGCCGTGCCCCGGCCGCACCTCGCCGGTGTCCGACTCCACCAGCCCGCCGAGGATCCGCAGCAGGGTGGTCTTACCGGCGCCGTTCAGCCCGAGGATGGCCACCCGGGAACCGCGGTCGACCGCCACGTTGACGTCCGTGAAGATCTCCAGCGAGCCGTACGACTTGGACAGGCCGGACGCCGTCAACGGCGTCTTCCCGCACGGCGCCGGGTTCGGGAACCGGACCTTGGCCACCTTGTCGGAGACCCGCTCCTCCTCCAGGCCGGACAGCAGCCGCTCCGCCCGACGGGCCATGTTCTGGGCGGCGACCGTCTTGGTGGCCTTGGCCCGCATCTTGTCCGCCTGGGCCATCAGCGCCCCGGCCTTCTTCTCCGCGTTCGCCCGCTCCCGGCGGCGCCGCCGCTCGTCGGTCTCCCGCTGTTCCAGGTACGCCTTCCAGCCGAGGTTGTAGACATCCACCACCGATCGGGTGGCGTCCAGGAACCAGACCTTGTTTACCACCGATTCCAGCAGTGCGGCGTCGTGGCTGATCACGATGAGGCCGCCCTTGTGGTTGGCCAGGAAGCCGCGCAGCCAGGCGATCGAGTCGGCGTCGAGGTGGTTGGTCGGTTCGTCCAGCAGCAGGATGCCGCCGCCGTTCTCACCGGCGTCCCGGAACAGGATGCGGGCCAGCTCGATGCGTCGCCGCTGGCCACCGGAGAGGGTGCCGATCGGCTGGGCCAACGCCCGGTCCGGCAGGCCGAGGTTGGCGCAGATCCGGGCCGCCTCGGCCTCGGCCGCGTACCCGCCCAGGGAGGCGAACTGGTCCTCCAGGGCTCCGTACCGGCGGACCAGCTTGTCGCCGGTGTCCTCGGTGAGGCGCTCCTCGAGGGCCTTCATCTCGGCCATCAACACGTCCAGTCCCCGGGCGGACAGCACCCGGTCCCGGCCGGTGACCTCCAGGTCGCCGGTACGCGGGTCCTGCGGCAGGTAGCCGACAGCGGTGCGCCGGTCGATCTGGCCCGCGTACGGCTGCCCCTCGCCGGCCAACACCTTCAGCGTGGTGGTCTTGCCGGCACCGTTGCGGCCGACCAGGCCGATCCGGTCGCCGGGCTGGACCCGCAGGGTGGCCTCGGACAACAGGATCCGCGACCCGGCGCGCAGTTCCAGCCCGGTTGCAGTGATCATTTCGGAAGACTCGCTCTCGGTAGGGCTGACTCAGGGCACACGGCAGCGCCGACGAGGAACGGTCCTCTCGCCGGCGCGGGGCGGATCAGCCTTCGCAGAGCAGCACCAGGCCATTGTACCGGGCACCGGACCGGCGGCCCGCCGGATTACCGACCAAGATCATCGGGTACGGAGTCGCCCAGCCGGGCATTGGCCGGGACATATGTCGGGCGAGCGTGTTTGTCGATCGACGATCGGGGTTTCGATGGAGCTGAACGACAATGCCGACCTGCGGTCCGGGCAGGTCGAGGACCAACGGGGCTCGGGCGGGGGTGGCGGGCGCGGCGGCATCCCCATCCCGATCGGCGGCGGCCGCGGCGGGCTGATCGGAATCATCCTCACCGTGCTGGTCGCGCTGGTCGGGGGTGGGTTCGGGCTGAACGCCATGACCGGCGGCGAGTCGGAGACCGACAACTCCTCGCTGGAACAGAAGTGCGCCAAGAGCAACCCGGACAGGTTCCAGAACGTCGACTGCCGCAACTGGCTCTACGTCCAGTCGATCCAGACCTTCTGGGAGCAGGCGACGCCCGAGTACTTCGACCGGCCGTACGAGCCGACCACGACCCGGTTCTTCTCCGGCGCCGTGAACACCGGCTGTGGTCAGGCCGACTCGGGAGTGGGACCGTTCTACTGTCCGGCCGACTCGCACGTCTACATCGACCTGACGTTCTACGGCGAACTGTCCGACAAGTTCGGGGCCAGCGGCGAGTTCGCCGCGCCGTACGTCCTGGCCCACGAGTACGGCCACCACATGCAGAACCTGCTGGGCACCAACGCCCGTGCCCAGGAGGGCGGCCAGTCCGGACCCGAGTCGGGCTCGGTCCGCCTGGAACTGCAGGCCGACTGCTACGCGGGCGTCTGGGCGCACCACGCCACGGAGACCAAGGAGCCCAACGGCGAGGCCCTGTTCAAGACGATCACCGACCAGGACATCCAGGAGGCGGTCACCACCGCCGAGGCGATCGGCGACGACACCATCCAGGAGCGCTCGGGCCGCGGGGTCGACCCGGACGCCTTCACCCACGGCACCTCCGCCCAGCGGAAGAAGTGGTTCCTGCAGGGCTACAACGGTGGTGACCCGCGGAACTGCGACACGTTTCGTGGCAGTCTCTGATCCGTCGATGACCTAAGGCACGCGATATGCGGCATGTCGCGGTATCCGAAGATCCGGGTGCCGCGACATGCCACGAACAAAGTGGATCATGAGATGTCCGGCCGATCAGCCGGCGGGAAGCGGGTCGCCGCACACCCGCCAGGCGCCCCGGTCCGGGACCACCCGGAACACCTGCGGGGCCGTCGTACCACTCGGGTCGGCGAGGGTCAGGCGAACGGTGAACCCGCCGGCGCCGCCGTCCTCGATCGCCTCGATCTGGTACGACCGGACCGCGGGTCGCCCCGCGACGCTGTCGACGAACTCCTCCCGGTCGAACCGTTCCCGGGTGTCGGCGCACAACCCGTCGTACGCCGCACCGTAGTCACCGGCGATCAACCGGCCGACGAAGGCGTCGGTGGCGATCCGGACCGCGGTGGCGGGCTCCTGCGCCGGCCGGAAGAGGAACCAGCCACCGATGCCGAGCAAACCGCAGACCAGGAGCAGGGCCAGTCCGGCGGCCCATGTCAGCGGGCGGCGCGGCGCGTGCTCGGCCCGGGGTTCGTGAGGCATGCGCCGCAGGGTAGCCGAACGGAAGAGCCCCTTGGGTGACGCCTCCGGTACGGCAGAACTCCGGTCACCGCTCCGGCGGCGGATCGCGGACCAGGATCCGGACCGCCCGCGCCGCGTCGACGGCCGCCTCCAGCACCGCCCGGCGTGGTTCGCCCACGGTCAGGAAACGCTCGGCACGCAGCGCGGCCAGTGGCGTCAGTCGCCGGTCCGCGAGAATCGCGTCGACCGTCCGCCGGTCGCCCCCGGCGACCAAGGCGGCCAGTGCCGGCACCTCGGGCAGCAGCAGCCGGACCGCCAGGTCGGCGGCATCGCTTGCCGCCGCCCTGGCCTGGTTGTCCCGGCGACGCGCGAAGCGCTGCTGGGACCATCCACCCGCCGCCGTACGACCCTGCACGTAGTGGGTATCCACCTTGGAAACGGTGAGCCGATCTCCCGTCGCGACGCCGATCGCCACCGCGCCCTTGCGGGCCAGCAGCAGCCCGGTCCGCAGCGGCAGGGCGACCGCGGCCAGAAACCGAGGTAGGTCCGGCACCGGCGGCACACCAGGTGGGGTGTGCAGTTCGGCGGTGGCGCCGTCCGGCGCGGCGAGCAGCAGGCCGTACCCGTGGCTGGTGACGGTGGGCGGGCCGTGCCGGGCGGTGAAGCCGTCGATCCAGCGGGCGACCCGGCCGGGGTCGACCTCGACCCACCGCCCGCCTCCCGCCGCTGGTCGGCTGCTCATCTCACCGACCGTACCGACCCGACACGTCCCGGGCCGAGGCGGGCACCGCTTTCACCCCGGCCGGTATGCGCCGGCCGGGTGATCGGGGGCCGGCCAGGCTCCCGCGATGGACGTTCTCCGACGGCCGGGGGGAGCACCGTATGATCCGGCGATGACGGGGATCTTGCGAGTGGTCGGTTCCGGCTTGGCGGGCGCCACCACCGCCCATCTGTTGACCGAGGCAGGTTGCCCGGTGGAGGTCATCGACGGCGAACCGACCTGGGGTGGCCAGCTCCGGACGGCGAGCGCGAACGGGCTGTTGTACGAGCCGACCGGGGCGCACATCTTCCACACCGCCGACCTCGACGTGTGGCGGCTGGTCACCGGGCTGGTGGAGATGCTGCCCTACCGGCACGAGGTGCGCACCAAGGTGTTCGGCCGGACGCTGAGCTGGCCACCACAACTGTCCGAGCTGCGCGAGCTGGCCGAGTGGCCGGTGATCGCCCGGGAACTGGAGTTGCGGCCGCCACGCCCCCGGACGGACAACTTCGCCACCTGGTGCGTCGACCTGATGGGCGAGACCCTCTACCGCGAGTTCATCGAGGGCTACACCCGCAAGCAGTGGGGCGAGGATCCGCGGAATCTCACGGCGGCCTGGGCGCCCAAGCGGATCGATCTGCGCGACGACGGCTACCGGGCCCTGTTCCGGGATCCATACCAGGGCTGGCCCGCCGGCGGCTATCCGGGACTGATCGACGCGCTGCTGCGGCGGGTGCCGGTGACACTCGGCCAGCGGGTGACCGTTTCGGACTGGGAACAGTTGTGCCAGGGGGCGAGCGGGGTGGTGCTGACCTGCGCCTTGGACGAGTTCTTCGAGGAGTCGCTGGGTCGGCTGCCGTGGCGCGGGGTTTCGCTGCGGACCCGGTACGTGCCCGATGTCGATCACGTGCTGCCCTGCGGCGTGGTGAACACTCCCGGCCTGGAGTACCCGTACACCCGCATGGTCGAGACGAAGTGGATGAGCGGCCAGTCGGTGCCGGGCACCCTGGTCAGCTACGAGTACCCGGGGGCGCCGGTCCGGCACTACCCGGTGGACGACGTGGCCGGGGTGAACCGGAAGCTGCAGCGCCGGTACGAGCAGGAACTGACGCTGCTGCCGGGTCCACCCCGGTACACGCTCGGTCGGTTGGCGACCTACGCCTACCTGGACATGGACCAGGTGATCCGGCAGGCGATGAACACGGTCCGGCAGATCCTCGCCGACCGCGGCGGTGCCTCAACGTGACGGTGCTGAGGTTGGCTGGTCGATGGGGAATCGACCCAACCAGCGCCGCACGGGCAGCATGAGGATCACCCCCGCCACGGCGAGGTGCACGAGGCAGAACGCGATGGCCACCGGCGGGGTGGGCGGGCCGCCGACGAAGACGCTGATGTGCGACGCCCAGTGCAGACGCTCCGGCCGGCCGTTGGACCACGAGTTCGTGTAGTAGAAGGCGAGGTCGTTCAGGCCGGAGAGGACGACAAGCACGGCGGCCAGTCCCGCCTTGAGCACCCGGTCGGTGCCGGCTCCCCCGAGGCGGTAGGCGAACAGCACAGCCAGCACCGTGAACGCGTTCATGAAGATGGTGAACTGGTACAGCTCCGGGAACGCCGCGTCCTGATCGGACGCCTCGGCGTAGGCGAAGATGTGGTTGACGTTCAGGGTGTCCAGCACGCCCATGTAGCCGACGACGAGCACGCCGAGCAACGTGAGCCCCAGCCCTGGTCGCTGCGGAAAACCGGCGATCGCGAGCACGGCCAGCACCAGCGGGCTGGCCTTGAACAGCACCTCCAGCACGCTGTCGATCGTGCGGTCCGGCGGCAGCACCACCATGATCAGCAGAGCGAGTGCCCCACCGAGCAGGGCCGGCAGCAGCCACCAGTGCCGCAATCCGCCGTGCCACCGCGCCGTACCGGGTACGGCCACGGCCGTACCCTCCACCGCGACCTCACCGCCGGGCGCGGCTTTCCCGCCGGCTGCCGCCGTACCCTCGGCCGCGGCCGCACCGTCCGTCGCCGCCCTGCCATCCGTCACGGCTTCTCCACCCAGAACGGGCCGAGCGCGAGGGCATCCAGGTCGGTACGGAGGAAACAGTTGACCGCCTCGGCCGGAGTGCACACGATCGGTTCCTCGTTGTCGTTGAACGAGGTGTTCACCACCATCGGCACGCCGGTCAGCTCGTCGAAGCGGGATATGAGCTGGTGGTATAGCGGATTGTCGGCCGCGGAAACGGTCTGCACGCGGGCGGTCCCGTCCGCGTGGGTGATCGCCGGCACCCGGTCCCGCTGATGTTCCAGCACGTCGAATACGAGCAGCATCACCGGGGAAGGGTAGTCGCTGGCGAAGTACTCGCCGGACCGTTCGGCGAGGCAGGACGGCGCGAACGGGCGGAAGGGTTCCCGGTGCTTGACCTTCTCGTTCAGCCGGTCCTTGGTGTCCGGCCCTCGCGGGTCGGCCAGGATGGACCGGTTACCGAGAGCGCGCGGTCCGCACTCCATCCGCCCCTGGAACCAGCCGACGATCCGACCGGCGGCGAGCGCCTCGGCGGTGGTGTCGGTGATCCGTTCCGGGCGCCGGTACTCGAGCCCGGCATCCGCGAGCGCCTTCTCCATCTCGGCCTCGGTGAACTGGGGGCCGAGGAAGACGTACTCGCCACGCGGCCGGGGGGCACCGGTGTGCTTCACGCTCACCAGCAGGGCAGCGCCCAGGGCCGAGCCGTCGTCGGCCGCGGCCGGCTGAGCGAAGAACTCCTCGAACGGTGTCTCCAGGAGCAGTCGCCCGTTCATCACGCTGTTCAGGGCGACCCCACCCGCGGTCACCAACCGGGTCTCGCCGGTCTCCGCCTGCAACCAGCGGGCGACGTGCAGGCCGGTTTCCTCCAGGGTGTTCTGCAGGGCGTACGCGATGTCGGCGTAATGCTGCTCGACCGGCTCACGGGTCCGGGCGCGGGGCGGACCGAACTGGTCCAGGAAGGCGGCCGACATCTGATGCTTGCCCGTGGCATGGTGGCGGAACCAGCTCAGGTCCAACTCGTAGCGGCCCTCGGGCAGCAGCCGGACCAGCCGGCGCATCTCCTCGACATAGGTTGGCTGTCCGTAGGCAGCCAGGCCCATCACCTTGCCCTCGTCTCGGGAGGGATTGAAGCCGAGGTAACCGGTCACGCAGGCATAGAGCGCGCCGAGCGAGTGCGGGAACTTGATCCGGCGGACGTCGCGGATCGTGTCGCCCACGCCGACGCCCAGGTAGGTCGAGGTGCCGTCACTGCCGATGCCGTCCCAGGTGATGATTGCGGCCCGGTCGAAGGGAGAGAGCAGGTACGCGCTGGCCGCGTGCGAGTGGTGATGGTCGACCAGATGGGTGCGGAACCGGGTCGGGCCGTCGTACCCCAGGGCACCCCGCAGCAGCCGTCCGATGCCGAACGACCGGCGCAGGTGCAGCAGGAGCGCACCGGCCACATGGTAGTCGTCGGGGTGCCGCTGCGCGCCGCCGCTGCGTAGCGTCTCGGTCAGTCCGCTCGCCTTGTCGGTGAAGGTCCCCCCATCGTTGCGGAACACGGCGAGCGTTGCCGGCAGATGCCGGACGAAATGCCGCGCCGCGTGCCGCACCTCGCGGTGGGCCTGCCAGAAGTAGGCGACGTGGTCCACGTCGCCCAGGGTGATGCCGGCCATCTCCAAACAGGCCCGGGCGGCCTGGGCGGGAAACGATCCGTCGTGCTTGGTCCGCGTGAGCCGCTCCTCGTTGACGAACGCGACGATCTCGCCATCCTTCAGCAGTGCCGCCGCAGAATCATGATGCTGACTCAGTCCCAGCACGTACACGTTGCCCCCGTTCCTTCGACCCGACCTGAAGATCACCGAGTCAATATGTCTTATATGGACGCACAATCCCGTCCACTGTGGCCTAGCCGTTGATCGATGATCTCGCTAGTCTAGGTCGCCATTAAGGAAGATCAAAGACCGACGTATCGAGCTTGATCAGAAATGCCACACGGGGGTGTGTCGCTTGCGTCATGAGGTCGCCAAACCCGACATATCTATTAAAAGGCCATCCGCGATCACGGTCGTTGTGCCCTGCCTGAACGAGGCGGAGAACGTCCGCCCGGCGTATCAGGAGATCGTCGCGGAACTGGGTCCGTACGAGTTGCAGGTGCTTTTCGTCGATGACGGAAGCACGGACGCGACGCTGGAACTGATCCGCGCCCTGGCCCATGAGGACCCCCGGGTTTCGTACCTCTCGCTGAGCCGCAACTTCGGTCTGGAGGCGGCCTTCTCGGCGGGCTACCGGTACGCCAGCCACCCGTGGGTCCTGCACCTCGACGCCGACCTCCAGTTCCCACCGGCTGAGGCACACCGCCTGGTGGACCGGGCCGGGCAGGGATTCGACGCGGTCTTCGGACGGCGGGTGGACCGCCGCGACCGGTGGATCCGCCGGGCCGCCTCGTCGCTGCACGACGTCCTGGCACGGCGGCTGCTGGCCATCGAGATTCCGCCCGATGCCACCACGTTCCGGCTGGTACGCACCGATCTCGCCCGCCGGATCGTCGACCTGCGACTCGGCACGCCGTACTTCCTCGCCACCGTGCCCCGGCTTACCAGCGCCTGGACGACGGTTGAGGTCGCGCACCGCCCGCGTACCCGAGGCACCGCCAAGGTGAGCGTGCGCGGGCTGGCGCGACACGCGGTCGAGCTGTATATCTCGTTCACCGAACGGCCGATCCGGTTCGCGAGCATGCTCTGCCTACTCGCCGGGACGGTCACCGCGGTCGCCACGGTCGGCGGTAGAGGTGGCGGGCCGGTGGTCCAGGGTCTCGCGCTTGCCAGCGGTCTGTTCGCCCTCGCGGTGATCGCGCGCTATCTGGTCCATATCGGACGTGGACAACCGGATGTGCCCCAGTTCCTGATCCGGGAGGCCAACCTACCGGTCCGCGCCGAGGATCTGCTCAGTCCGGGCCGGTCAGCGGCCGACCTGGCGATCCCGGAGTCGACCCGATGAGCCGGTCCGGAGCCGACGAGATACGTGAGGGCCGCCCGACACGGAGCCTGGTGGTGCTGGGCGGAGCCGACGGCGCGATCACCACGCTGGAGACGGCACGCCGGATCGGGCTGCATACGATCTGTGTGGACCAGCGCACCGACGTGCCGGCCATCGGACACGCCGACGAGTTCCTGAACGTCAGCACCCGGGATGCGGACCGGCTGACCCGGTTGCTGGCCGATCGCGCGGACGTGGCCGGCGTACTGTCCCCGGCCAGCGACGTCAACCTGCCGACCCAGCGGACCTTGGCCGAGCGACTCGGCCTGCCGTGCGGGGTGTCGAAGGCGGCGTTGCGCGCCTCGGTGGACAAGGGATTCTTCCGGGCCATGTGCGACCGGCTCGGCCTGCCGGGCCCCCGGCACGTCCAGGGTTCCCCCGGCCAGGTCCGCGCGGCCGCCGCCGGGCTACCGTTTCCGGTAATCGTGAAGCCGACGGATTCCAGCGGCGGGCGCGGCATCACGCTGTGCCACGCCGTGGGCGAACTGGCCGAAGCGGTGCGTCGGGCAGCGGCAGCCTCGCCGTCCGGAGTGGTCATCGCCGAGAGCTACCTGGCCGGTACCCACCACAGCGCCGAGGCGGTGGTGCAGGACGGTCGGATCGTGCTGTTCGACCTGGGCAGCCGCGTGATGACCCCACCCCCGCACTTCGTGACGCTCACGCACACCATGCCCGGTGGCTCCCCTGCGGTCGCCGACCAGGTGCGGGCCATGCTGAATCGGGTCTGCCAGGACATGGCGTACCGGTGGGGGTCGCTCAACGTCGACGTGCTGGTCACCCCCGACGACCAGGTGGTGCTCGTCGAGTTGGGCGCCCGGATCGGCGGCAACGGGTCGGCGGAACTGCTCGGGTTGGCTCACGGCGTGGATGTGACCGAGGTGGCCGTGCGGATGGCGGTCGGTGAGCGGCCGCCGCTGGCTCCACGGCACCGCGCGCACGCGGCGTTCTCCGCGCTGTGCGCCGAGCGGGCCGGAAAGCTGGTGGCCATCCACGGGCTTGCCGCGGCGCGCGCGTTGCCCCATGTCATCGACGTGGTGCTGGCCGCCTCCGCCGGCGACCACGTCGAGCCGTACGACCGGGCCGGCGCGAAGGTGGGCTACGTGTTGGTGGCGGCTCCGGACCAGACCCGGCTGCGGGCCACCCTCGATCGGGTCGACGCGCTGGTGCGGCTCGACATCATCGACCCGGCCGAAGCCACCGCCCGGCCGGCCGAAGCCACCGCCCGGCCGGCCCAACCCACCACCGACCCGGCGCGACCCCGCCCGGGACCGGGACCGGAGTCCGCGCGGTGAGTAGTGGACTCGCCGTAGCGGTACGCGAGCTACGCCATGCACTCGCTGCCTGGCGGGCCGACGCGGCCGACGCCGAGCTGATCCGGACGCGGGCGTTGAACGGGATCAACGAGATGCTCTCGTACTGCCGGGCGCGGGTGCCGTACTACCGGGACGGCGACTATCCGGACGAGCCGCTGACGTCCCTGGCGGAGCTGGCTCGGCTGCCGTCGCTTACCAAACCCGAGGTGTTGCGAGCCGGGGTCGACCGGTTCCGCACCCCCGGCCTGGCCCCTGGCCGTTACCACCGGGACGTGACAAGTGGCAGTACCGGCGTCCGGTTGGAGGTCTGGCACGACGTCGACGCGTACGGCTACCACGGCGCCACCGTGCTGCGCCGCTTCCTGCGCTCCGGCTACCGTCCCTGGTGGCGGATCGCCCACATCAAGCCGTATCCCCGTCCGGTGCGGTGGTTCCAACGACTCGGCCTCTTCCCCCGGGTGGTGATACCCGCGGGCCAGCCGGAAGCAGCGCTCGCCCGGCAGGTCCTGGCGACCAGACCCGGACTGATCATGGGATACCCGGTGATGCTCCGGGCGCTGCTGCACACCTTCACGGATGCCGAGCTGACCCGGCTGCGCCGGACGCTGCGGATGGTGATGACCGACTCGGAGTTGCTCACCGACGAGGTCGCCGCGCTGCTGGCCGAGGGATTCGGCGTGCCGGTCTTCGACGAGTACTCGGCGCACGAGGTGCTCACCGTGTCCACCCAGTGCCGGCACGGCGCGTTGCACGTCGACGAGGACCGGGTCTGGCTGGAAATCGTCGACGACCAGGGCCGGCCGGTCCCGCCCGGGACGACCGGCTCCGTCGTGGTCACCCACTACCGGGAACGGGCGATGCCGCTGGTCCGCTACGCGCTCGGCGACCGGGCTCGGCTGTTGCCCGACGGCGACTGTCCCTGCGGTAGCGCGTTCCGACGGATGCGACTCGTCGACGGGCGGGTCAACGACTTCGTGACGCTGCCCGGCGGGCGGCGGGTGTACAGCGCCGTCTTCCTCGGCCTCGCCAAGCAGACACCGGGGCTCGCCGAGTGCATGGTGCGCCAGGACGCGTCCGGGCAGATCACCGTGCATCTCATCCCGGAACCTGGTGGCGACCTCTCCTTCGACCAGGTGGTCACGGCGTTCCAGAACCGATTCGACGAGGAGGTGGCCGCCGGGGTACGGCTTCGGTTCGAGCGGGCCGAGCGGGTCGCGTTGACCGCCGGCGGGAAGGGCCGGTTCGTGGAGTCCGCCTACCGGCCGGACACCGGCCACCATCCAGACACCGGCCACCGACCCGACGCCGGTTAGCCGCGTGACCGGCCACCCCGAAAGCTCACCGGCCCCTGGGCCTGCCGCCCTGCGGGACCAACACCGCCCATTGACGGTGCGTCTCGTGCCCCAGTTGCACCTTCTCCGGGATGCTCGCCTGGCCGCTGAGCAGTCCCTGCCGGCCGGTCTCGATGCACCAGCGCAGATACACCGCCATGTGGTGGAACCACTGGTGCTTGCGTCCCCCCTCGGCCAGGCCGAGCGCGCCCCACGCGCCGAGGATCGGCCGCTCGGCATGGTCCCAGGCCGTGCCGTACGCCAGCAGCCGTCCCGTCCCGTCGCGGTAGGTGAGCCGATGCACGGTGGGTTGGGCCAGCACCGCCCGGGTGACCGCCGGATGGCTCACGCGGCGGCGCAGATACCACCGCCGGTGATGCCGGTCCACGGTACGCGCCTGCAGGTCGAGCAGGTCGGCGACGTCGAGCGGCTCGACCGGATCGCCCCGCCCGGTGAACGAGACCGCCAGGTCCGGATCGGCGTCGAGGCGCCGGATAACCCGACGCAGCGACGCCCGGCGATCCCGGCTCAACCCGGCCAGGTAATCGTCGAAACTGGTGAACCGGTTCCGGAAGACCGCGATCGGCCCGCCCTCGCGGACGATCGCCGGCCAGCGCAGCACCGCCGGCAGGGCCTCGGCCGAGACCTGGCGGAGCAGCACGGCCCGCACCCGGCGTCCGTAGGTCCGGCGAAGCGTGTCGCGCAGGGCTGCCACCGTCTCTCCGAACAGCTCCGGACCGGCAGCGCCGTCCAGCACGATGCCCGGCAGCGAGCCAGAGACGAGACAGTCCACGTCTACCATCCCCGTGGCGGGAATCGCGGTCGACCGGACCCGCGCCCCGACGAACCGGGCGGTGACCAGTCCGCGTACCGTCTGTCCGTCTCGGACGGTCGCGGCGAGCACCGGCGACCGGCGGGCGTTCGTCACGGCCTGGATCACGGACCAGTCCCAGATGGCCGGCAGCCGTTGGCCGGCAACGAATTCCGCCCACTCCGGTGGCTCGGCTGCCCAGGTGTCGTGCAAGGACACGTCCAACGCGGACGTCACGCGTTTCCCCCGTTACGGCGCATGCCGCCCACCGTACCGGTTCCGGGCCGAGCGCCGAGACCGCGATGAACGGTTCCGGCGGACCGCCCCGACCACGCACCGTCGCCGTACTGATGGCCGGCAGGGGTGCCTACCGCGTTGCGCTCTACGGCGCCGGGCTCGGACTGCTCGCGCTGTGGGGGGAGGGCGAGTTCGCCCGCTACGCCTCCGCCATCGGCTCGGTGACCTGGCTGACCCTCCTGGTCGCCAGCGGACCGGAGAAGGCCGCGCTGGCCCTCATTCCCCGCCCCGGCGGACCCCCGCTGGAACGGCTCTTCACGGTCCTGGCCGCGCTGCCGTTCAGCCTCTGCGCCGTGGTCTGGCTGGTGCTCGCCGCCGCCGGCGGTCCGCCCGCCGCCCGGTACGCCGCCGCGGCGGCCGTCACCAGCGGCGTAGGCTGCTGCACCGTCCTGGTCGCGTTGTACCGCCTGCGCGGTCGGCCACTCGCCGACCCCGCCGCCTTTCTCGGCATCGCCGCGGGGTACGCGGCGGCAGTCGGGCTGGCGGTCCGCCCGGGGCTGACCGCCAGCGGAGTGCTCGCGTTGCTGGTCGGGGTGCTGCTCGTCGTCAACATGGCGCTGCTCGGCGGCCTGGCCCGCCAGCGGCCAGCGTCCCGCCGGGTCCGGCCCGCCCGGCCGGCGGGTCTCGCCGCGCTGTGGGCGGCAGCCGTCCTCGGCGTCGGCGAACTGCTCAGCGCCGCCTCGGTGTCGGTGCTGTACGCCGTGTTCGCGGCCACTGGCGACGCCGCGCAGACCAGCCAGTTCTACCTCCTCATCGTGGCCTCCGCCGTGCTCTCCGCGGGCTGGGGGTACCTGCTGCGGATTCGACAGCCTCAGGTGGTCGGCTGGCTCCGCCGTTCGGATGCGGGGGCGGGCTGGCGACTGGCCGGCCGGCTCCTCGGTGCCGTACTGGCTCTTGGCGTGCCGTTAACGGCGGTCCTGGCGATCGCCATCGCATGGGACGTTCCCCGCGGTGTGCTCGGTCCGGCGGCGGTCGTCCTGGAACTCGCCATCTTCGCTACCACCGTGTCGGCCCTGCTCCTCGTGGAGAACATCGACGCCGGCGGTCGCCGGTGGTCCGCGACCGTCGCGCTTATCCAGTTCCTGACCGTCGCGGTGGCTGGCTGGCTGCTCGTACCGACCGCCGGAGCCGTCGGCGGGTTCGTCGCGCTGATCGGTGGCGAGTTGATCAAGGCTGCGGTGCTCCGGGCCATCGTCGTCCGCCGCGCCCGCGCGGCGGCTGTCGAGTCGCACGTCGCTGGGCCGGACACCGCCGGACGAGACGCCACCGTGCCGCCCCTGTGAACCCCCCGAGGAGAGTAGTGATGCGCGTCCTGCCCACCCACATTCCCCTGCTCGCCGTGCTCGGGAACCTGCCGCGGGCCCGGGCGGCCGACCGGCTGCCCGCCGCGCGGGTGGCGCGGATCCAGTCCCGCCTGCTGAGCCAGCTCGTCCGGCACGCGCACGCCCGGGTGCCGTACTACCGGGACACCTGGGATCCCGCCGTCGTGGCGGGGGTCTCCAGCGCGGCCGACCTGACCGGCCTACCAGTGCTCGACCGGGCGACGGTCAACACTCTCGGCACGGCCGGGCTGCTCGCCGACGGTTACACCGCCGCCACCACCCGCGCAGCCCGGACCAGCGGATCCTCCGGCATGCCGGTCACCCTGCACTACTCCGAACGCGAGCTGGGCTACCTACGCGCCACGTATCTGTCGGACCTGCTGGCCTGCGGGCTGCGTCCGCACGACCGGATCGGCTACTTCCGCGTCACCGGGTTCCGCCGGCACCGCCTCGAACGCCTCGGCCTGGCTCGCAATGTCCACGTCGACACCAGCCGCGGTCTCGACGAGCAGGTGACGATGTTCCTCGCCGGCCGTCCCACGTTCCTGCGCGGCTTTCCCAACGCCATCGCGACGCTTGTCGCCGAACTGAAGCGACGCGGCATCACCTACCGTGGGGTGCACTCCGTGGTGTTCGGCGGCGAGTCGTTGGCGGATGCCGCGCGCGCCGAGGTGCTCGACTACTTCGGCGCCACCGGTCACGAGGTGTACGCCTCGGTCGAGGCGTACACGATCGCCCGGAGCTGCCCGCGCGGCTCGCTGCACCTGCGGTCGACCGACGTGGTGGTGGAGGTCGAGCACGACGACGGCACGGTCTCCGTGGCCGACGGCGCGGGCGAGATCCTGGTCACCCGGCTGCGGGCGGACGCGATGCCGCTGGTGCGCTACCGGTTGGGTGACCGCGTGGTGATCGTTCCGAACGACTGCCCGTGCGGGGTACGCCACACCCCGGTGGTACGCGAGATCCAGGGCCGGGTGGAAGACCAGATCCGCACCCGGGATGGCCGGCTCCGCTCCGGGGACTTCTTCGCCAGCCTGCTGCGGCACGTCACCGGGATCCGCCAGTTCCAGTTCGTGCAACGATCGCCCGGCACGGTCGAGGTTCTGCTGGTGCCGACCGCGGCCGAGGACGGGACCGGCCGAGGCGGCCTGGCCGACCGGGCCCGGGCCGCCCTCGGGCCGAGCCTCGGCGAGTTCGAGGTCGCGGTACGCGTCGTCGACCGGATCCCTCCTGAGGCCAACGGCAAGATCAGGCTGGTCAAGAACGTCCGGCCCTGAGCGTCGCCCGGCTGGACCGGCTGCCTCGGCCGCGGCCGGGACCCGGAACCGCGAACGCACCCCTTCAACAACGGTCGATGAAGCCCTACCATCCGGTAACCGAATACTTCTCGGATCCGCCGCGCCCCCGGGGGTTGCCATGCGCACGCCACGCAGAACCGTTCCCGCCCTCATCGCGGTGATCACCGCGACGGCCACCGCGCTCAGCCTCGCCCCACCGGCGCCCGCCGCCCCACCGGCGCCCGTCCAGGAACCGGGCACCACGCAACAACCGACCCGGCAGGCGCCGGCGGCGGTCCACCAACAAGCGACCGCGACGCTCGCCGCCACCACCGGCTTCGCCGCCCACGACTACTGCCTCGGGCAGTGCGCGGACATCCTGCCGCCGGGGCAGAACGGTGACGCCGACCTCGTCGAGATCCTCGCCCACCAGGCCCTCGGCACCCGGCCACGGCACTCCGGCGATCAGCTCGGCAAATACGCGGACCTCGTCTACGGCTACGCCGGGCTGCGCGAGGACCAGATCGACAGGTTCTTCAACGATGCGAGCTTCGGGGTGCCGGCCGGGCAGGCGGAACGGACGTACTCGCCGCGCTCCGACGTCACAATCGTCCGCGACAAGGCCACCGGGATCCCACACGTCACCGGGACCACCCGGAGCGGGACGATGTTCGGGGCCGGCTTCGCCGGGGCCGAGGACCGGCTGTTCACCATGGACCTGCTGCGCCGGGTCGGCAAGGGTCGGCTCACCCCGTTCGCCGGCGGCGCCCCGGGCAACCGGGCCCTCGAACAGAGCGTCTGGCGCACCTCGCCGTACACCGAGGCGGACCTCGCCGCGCAGGTGGAGGCGCTGCGCCGGCAGGGTCCGCGCGGCGAACAGCTCTACGCCGACGTGCAGTCGTACGTCGCCGGGGTAAACGCCTACATCTCCGACTGCATGAACCGGCGTGACTGCCCCGGCGAGTACGTGCTGACCGGCCACCTGGACGCCATCACCAACGCCGGCGGACCCGAGCCGTTCACGATGACCGACCTGATCGCCACCGCCGGGGTGGTCGGCGGCCTGTTCGGCGGCGGCGGTGGCGCCGAGATGCAGTCCGCGCTGGTCCGCATCGCCGCCCGGGCCCGGTACGGACCGGTCGAGGGCGACCGGGTCTGGGCGGCGTTCCGCAACCAGGAGAACCCGGAGGCCGTCCTCACCCTGCACGACGGGCAGAGCTTCCCGTACGGTGCCGGATCGCCGGACGCGCCGAGCGTGGTGCTACCCGACCCAGGCTCGGCCCGGGTGGAACCGGTCTACACCAGCCCCACCGGCTCGGCCGGCAACCCGAACAGCGGCTCGTCCGGCCTGGCCGCCGCGCTGTCCGGGCTGACCATCACCCCCGCGCACCGCGGCATGTCGAACGCGGCGGTCATCTCGGCCGAGCACTCCGCCACCGGGCACCCGATCGCCGTCTTCGGCCCGCAGACGGGCTACTTCGCCCCGCAACTGTTGATGGTCCAGGAACTGCAGGGTCCGGGGATCAGCGCCCGGGGCGCGGCGTTCGCCGGGCTGAACCTCTACGTGCTGCTCGGCCGGGGGCAGGACTACGCGTGGAGCGCCACGTCCGCGAGCCAGGACATCACCGACACGTACGCGGTGCCGCTCTGCACCACCGACGGCAGCGCGCCGACGCTTACCACCAACCGGTACCGGTACCGCGGGCAGTGCCTGGCCATGGAGGAGCTGTCGCACGTCAACGCGTGGAAGCCGACACTGGCCGACAGCACCCCGGCCGGGTCGTACAAGCTCGTCGCCTGGCGCACGGCGCTGGGCCTGGTCGGCTGGCGCGGCCTGGTGGACGGGGCGCCGCACGCCTTCGTGCGGTTGCGCTCCACCTACCGGCACGAGGCGGACTCGGCGATCGGCTTCCAGATGTTCAACGACCCCGCCGCGATGGGTGACGCGGCGGCGTTCACCGCCGCGGCCGGGGCGGTCGGCTTCGCCTTCAACTGGTTCTATGTCAACTCGGCCCAGGCGGCGTACGTCAACTCCGGGCTCAACCCGGTGCGCCGGCCGGGCGCCAACCCCAATCTGCCGATGAAGGCCGAGCCGGCGTACGAGTGGCAGGGGTACGACCCGACCACGAACACCGCCGACTACCTGCCGCTGGCCAGCCATCCCCAGTCGGTCGACCAGGACTACTACGTGAGTTGGAACAACAAGCAGGCCAAGGACTTCGGCGCCGCCGACGGCAACTTCAGCTTCGGTACAGTGCACCGGGGTGACCTGCTGGACGCCCCGATCCGGGCGGAGCTGGCGGCGGGCCGTACCTTCGACCGGGCCTCGCTGACCGCGCTTGTCGAGCGGGCCGGGCTGACCGACCTGCGGGGCGTCTCGGTTCTCGACGACCTGCTGCGGGTGCTCACCAGCCAGGCCGTCACCGATCCGACCCTGGCCGACGCGGTGGCGAAGCTGACCGCGTGGCGGCAGGCCGGCGCGCTGCGGGTGGAGACCGTCAAGGGATCCCGGACCTACCAGCACGCTGAGGCCATCCGGATTTTCGACGCCTGGTGGCCGCTGGCCGTCCAGGGCGCCTTCCGCGACCAGTTGGGCCCGGACCTGTACCAGGCGCTTGTCGACGCCATGCAGATCAACGAGTCCCCCTCCGGTCACCAGCAGGGCGACCCGTCCACGGTGCCCGGGTCGGCGAGCGAGGCGCAGGCACACAAGGGCTCGTCCTTCCAGTACGGCTGGTGGGGCTACCTCGACGCGGACCTGCGCTCGGTGCTCGGCGAGTCGGTCCCCGGCGGGCTCGGCCGCGGCTACTGCGGCGGCGGATCGCTCGCCTCCTGCCGGACCGTCCTGCTCGACACGCTGCGGGCGGCGGTGGCGGAACCGGCGACGCGGACCTACCCGGGGGACGACGTCTGCGCGGCCGGGGACCAGTGGTGCGCGGACTCGATCGTCCAGTCCCCGCTCGGCGGCATCACCCACGACCCGATCGCCTGGCAGAACCGGCCGACCTACCAGCAGGTGGTCTCCTTCCCGGCGGGTCGCGGCGACGATCTGACAAACGTGGCGGCCGGTCGGCCGGTGAGCGCGTCGAGCAGCCAACTGTTCCTGCCGGCCCGCAACGCGGTGGACGGTGATCCGGGCACCCGGTGGTCCAGCGGCTGGTCGGACAACCAGTCGATCACCGTGGACCTCGGCTCCGTCCGGCCGGTCTCCCGAGCCGTGTTGAGCTGGGAGGCGGCGTACGCGCGGGCGTACCGGATCGAGGTCTCCTCCGACGGCTCGAGCTGGCGGACCGTCTGGTCCACCGCCGCTGGCGATGGCGGCACCGACAACAACCGGTTCGTCCCGACCACGGCCAGGTACGTCCGGATGGTCGGAGTCACCCGGGCGACCGGCTACGGATTCTCGTTGTGGGAGTTCCAGGTGTACGCCCACTGACCCGGAGCGGGGCCGGATGCGATGATCTCCACCATGCGGGAACCGACCCCTGACCTGGCCACTACCGTGCTGACCCGGCTGGGTACGGCGTACGGCGCCGCCCGGGACCCGGGGCGGGCGGTGGCCATGTCGGCGTACATGCGCGACCGGTTCCCGTTTCTCGGCATCGCGGCGCCGGCCCAGCGGCAGTTGAGCCGGGAGGTGCTGGCCGGACTGTCCCGCCCCGACGAGTCGGCGCTTCGGTCGGTCGCGCTCGGTTGCTGGGCGTTGCCCGAACGGGAGTACCAGTACTTCGCCTGCGGATACCTGCGCCGGCACGCCGTGGTCTGCGGTCCCGGTTTCCTCGCCACCGCCCGCACGCTGGTGACCGTCAAGCCGTGGTGGGACACCGTCGACGTGCTGGCGGCCCATCTGGTCGGTCCGTTGGTGCGGCGGCATCCCGAGCTGGTCGCCGAACTCGACTCGTGGATCGTCGACGCCGACCTGTGGTTGGTGCGGACCGCGCTGCTGCACCAACTTGCGGCCAAGGAGGACACCGACGAACGCCGGCTGTTCGGGTACTGCGTCCGCCAGGCCGGCCATCCGGACTTCTTCGTCCGCAAGGCAATCGGCTGGGCGCTACGCGAGTACGCGAAGACCGAACCGGTCCGGGTCCGGCATTTCGTCACCGCGAACCGATCCCGGCTCGCCCCGATGTCGGTCCGGGAGGCTCTCAAGAACGTCGGCTGACGGTCAACGGCGAGCCCACGCCTACCGAATCATCCCGCGATCTTGCACTTCGGGCTGCCGTTGTGCGGCTTTCGCCGGCTATGTGGGAGCCAAAAGTGCAAGATCGCGGAAGAGGGTATGGGGGCCGCGCGAACGGCGGATCAGACGTTGAAGCCCAGCGAGCGGAGCTGCTCCCGCCCCTCATCGGTGATCTTGTCAGGGCCCCACGGCGGCAGCCAGACCCAGTTGATCCGGAAGTCTTCCACCAGCCCGCCACCCGGTCCCGTGGTCAGTGCCTGCCGCGTCTGGTCCTCGATCACGTCGGTCAGCGGGCAGGCCGCCGAGGTGAGGGTCATGTCCAGGGTCGCGACGTTCTCCTCGTCCACGTGCACCCCGTACACCAGACCGAGGTCGACCACGTTGATCCCCAGCTCGGGATCGACCACGTCCTTCATCGCCTCTTCGATCTCGGCGACCTTCGTATCGTTGCTCATGCCGTCACCTCCGGGCTCACGCCCACACCGGCGCGCGCCGCGGCGTCCTTGAACGCCATCCACGGCAACAGCGCACACTTCACCCGGGCCGGGTAGCGCGCCACACCGGCGAACGCCACACCGTCCCCCAACACGTCCTCGTCCGGCGTCACCTGTCCCCGCCCGGACATCAGGGCCACGAACGCGTCGTGCACGACGAACGCCCGATCGGCCGGCTGGCCGGTCAGCAGCTCGTGCAACACGCTCGCCGACGCCTGGCTGATCGAGCATCCCATCCCGTCGTACGAGATGTCGGCCAGCCGGTCCGCGCCCGCCGCCACCCGGACCGTCACCTCGTCACCGCAGGTCGGGTTGACGTGGTGCGCCTCGGCCACCCGGAGCGCGGCGTCCGCCGGCTCCCGCAACCCACGACCGTGCGGATGCTTGTAATGGTCCAGGATGATTTCCTGGTAGAGCTCGTCGAGCCGCATCAGCCGAACACCTTCCGGGCCTGCTCCAGCCCTCGCACCAGGGCGTCGATCTCACCGGTGGTGGTGTACAGGTAGAACGACGCCCGGGTCATCGCCGGTACGCCGTACCGCCCGCAGACCGGCCGGGCGCAGTGGTGTCCCACCCGCACCTGCACACCGAGAGAGTCGAGCACCTGGCCCACGTCGTGCGGATGCACGTCGCCGAGCGCGAACGAGATCGTCCCACCCCGGCCGACCGGCACCCGGGGGCCGAAGATCCGCAGGTCCGGCACCGACGCCAGCGCCTCCAGCGCGTACGCGGTGAGCCGCTTCTCGTGCCACTGGACCGCCCGCATCCCGATGCCGGACAGGTAGTCCACGGCCGCGCCCAACGCCACCGCCTCGGCGATGGGCGGGGTGCCAGCCTCGAACCGGGCCGGCGGAGCCGCGAACGTGCTGCCGTCCATCGCCACCGTCTCGATCATCGAGCCGCCGCCGAACACCGGCGGCATGGCGGCCAGTAGCTCGGAACGCCCCCAGAGCACGCCGATGCCGGTCGGACCGCACATCTTGTGCCCGGTGAACACGATGAAGTCCGCGTCGTAGTCCACCACGTCCATCGGCAGGTGCGGCACCGACTGCGAGCAGTCCAGCAGCAGCAGCGCGCCGACCTGGCGGACCCGCTCGGTGATCCGGGCGGTGGCGTTGACCGTGCCGAGGATGTTTGACATGTGCACCAGCGAGACGATCTTCGTCCGCTCGGTGACCAACTCGTCCAGGCCCGACTCGTCGAGCCTGCCCTGCTCGGTGAGCGGGAACCAGCGCAGCGTGGCGCCGGTCCGCTCGCAGAGCAACTGCCAGGGGACGATGTTGGAGTGGTGCTCCATCTCGGAGATCACCACCTCGTCACCGGGACCCAGCCGGAACCGGAGGTCGCCGCCCGCGCCCATGGAGGCGTTCGAGAAGGCGTACGCGACCAGGTTGATCGCCTCGGTGGAGTTCTTGGTGAACACCACCTCGTCCGGGCTCGGCGCGTTGATGAACGCCGCCACCTTCGCCCGCGCGCCCTCGTACGCCTCGGTGGCCTCGGTGCCCAGCGTGTGCACCGACCGGGACACGTTCGCGTTGTGCCGCTCGTAGTGCTCCCGCAGCGCCTCGATCACCTGGCGCGGCTTGTGCGAGGTGTTCGCGCTGTCCAGGTAGACCAGCGGGTGCCCGTTGACCTCCCGGTCCAGGATCGGGAAGTCCTTGCGCACCCCCTCGACGTCGAAGTCCGGCAGGTCGCCGTACTGCGGCATGCCGGGCGGGATGGCCACGGTGCTCATCGGGAACCTCAGGCCCGCGCCGAGCCGGCGCCCGTGACGTACCGCTCGTAACCATCGGCCTCGAGCTTGTCGGCCAGTTCCGAACCGCCCTCCTCGACGATCCGCCCGGCCACGAAGACGTGCACGAAGTCCGGCTTGATGTAGCGCAGGATCCGGGTGTAGTGGGTGATCAGCAGCAGTCCGGTCTCCCCGGTCTCGCGGACCCGGTTGACTCCCTCGCTGACCACCCGCAACGCGTCGATGTCCAGCCCCGAGTCGGTCTCGTCGAGGATCGCCACCTTCGGCTTGAGCAGCTCCAGCTGGACGATCTCGTGCCGCTTCTTCTCCCCACCGGAGAAGCCCTCGTTGACGTTGCGCTGGGCGAACGCCGGGTCCATCTGCAGGCGTTCCATCGCCCCGCGCAGCTCGCCGGTCCAGGTCCGCAGCTTCGGCGCGGTGCCGTCGATCGCCGTCTTGGCGGTACGCAGGAAGTTGGCCACCGAGACGCCGGGCACCTCGACCGGGTACTGCATGGCCAGGAACAGGCCGGCGCGGGCCCGCTCGTCGACGGACATGGCCAGCACGTCCTCGCCGTCCAGGGTGACGCTGCCGCCGGTGATCTCGTACTTCGGGTGACCGGCGATCGAGTAGGCCAGGGTGGACTTGCCGGACCCGTTCGGGCCCATGATGGCGTGCGTCTCCCCCGCCCGGACGGTCAGGTCGACCCCCGCCAGGATCGGCTTGAGCTGCCCGTCCGGCAGCTTCACCGACACCTGCAGGTCGCGGATCTCCAGGGTGCTCATGATCGGGTCACTCCATTGCTCGGCGTCAGACTGACGTAGACATCTCCGTCGCGGACGTCGACGGGATAGACGGGAACGGGTTCGGTGGCGGGCAGGCCGGTCGGCTCCCCGGTGCGCAGGTCGAACCGGGAGCCGTGCAGCCAGCACTCCAGGGTGCAGCCGTCGACCTCGCCCTCGGACAACGCGACGGCGGCGTGCGAGCACTCGTCGTAGACGGCGTAGAACCGGTCGTCCTCGCCGTGCACCACCGCGATCTGGGTGCCGTCGACGTCCGCGCTTATCGCGGTGCCCTTGGGCACGTCCTCGACGGAACAGATCCGGATCGGTTCGCCCATCAGGCGCCCGCCTTGAGGAGCCGGGCCTCGATGGCGTCTCCCAGCCGCTCCCGCAGCGGCGCCACCGGGATCTTGTCGAGCAGCTCGGCGAAGAAGCCACGGACCACCAGCCGGCGCGCCTCGGCCTCCGGGATGCCCCGAGCCATCAGGTAGAACAGCTGCTCGTCGTCGAACTTGCCGGTCGCACTGGCGTGACCGGCGCCGGCCACCTCGCCGGTCTCGATCTCCAGATTGGGTACGGAGTCGGCCCGCGCGCCGTCGGTGAGCAGCAGGTTCCGGTTGATCTCGTAGGTGTCGGTGCCGGTGGCGCTGGCCTGGATCAGCACGTCGCCGACCCAGACCGTGTGCGCGTCGGCGCCCTGCAGTGCGCCCCGGTAGCTCACGTTGCTGCGGCAGTCCGGCTCGGTGTGGTCGACCAACTGCCGGTGCTCCAGGTGCTGACCACCGTCGGCGAAGTAGAGACCGAACAGATCGGCCTCGCCGCCCCGACCGGCGTACTGGATGGTGGTGAACTGGCGGACCAGGTCGCCACCGAGCGACACCTGGATGTGGATGATCCGGGCGTCCCGGCCCAGCCGCACCTTGAGGTGCTGCGCCTGCACCGCGTCCGGCGCCCAGTCGGCCACGGTGACCAGCACCAGCTTCGCGCCGTCGGCGACATCCACCTCGACGTTGTCGGCAAGCGTCACCGAACCGGTCTGCTCCAGCACCAGGGTCGCCTCGGCGAACCGGCCCACCTCGACGAACGAGTGGCCGTACGCCACGCCGTCGGCCCCGCCGCCGACCACCCGCACCACCGCCGGCTCGGCGACCTGCGTGTCCGGGCTCACCGAAACCAGCAGGGACCGTCCGGCCCGGCCGTGCGCCAACGCGCTGATCCGGTCGAACGGGGTGAGCACGCTGCCGATCCGCGGGTCGTCGTGCGGCACGGTGGAGACCGTCACCCCGGGCGGAAGCTGACCGTACTCGTGCTTGATCAGGCCGGTCCCGTCCGGCGTGCCGGTGGCCAGACCGCGCAGCCGCTTCAGCGGGGTGAACCGCCAGTCCTCCTCCAGCCCGGTCAGGGCCGGGAAGTCCGCCACGTCGTACGAGCGGAGCGCCTGCGACTTGGTCTTCGGGGGCGCGATTGCCTGCGTGCTCATCTCATCCTGTCTCTACGGACCGACAATTCCTTGGGGACACCGTCGGGCTTGGGGACAACCGTGGGGCGCCGGCGTCAGCCGACCGCGCCCTCCATCTGCAGCTCGATCAGCCGGTTGAGCTCCAACGCGTACTCCATCGGGAGCTCCTTGGCGATCGGCTCGATGAAGCCGCGGACGATCATCGCCATCGCCTCGTCCTCACCCAGACCCCGGCTCATCAGGTAGAAGAGCTGGTCATCGCTGATCTTGGAGACGGTCGCCTCGTGCCCCATCGCGACGTCGTCCTCGCGGATGTCCACGTACGGGTAGGTGTCCGACCGGGAGACGGTGTCGACAAGCAGCGCGTCGCACTTGACCGTGCTGGCGCTGTGGTGCGAGCCCTCCAGGACCTGGACCAGCCCGCGGTACGAGGTGCGGCCGCCGCCCCGGGCGATCGACTTCGAGACGATGGTGCTGGAGGTGTGCGGCGCCGCGTGCACCATCTTGGCACCGGCGTCCTGGTGCTGGCCCTCGCCGGCCATGGCCACCGAGAGCACCTCGCCCTTGGCGTGCTCGCCGGTCATGTACACCGCCGGGTACTTCATTGTCACCTTGGAGCCGATGTTGCCGTCGACCCACTCCATGGTCCCGCCCTCGTGGCACACGGCCCGCTTGGTCACCAGGTTGTAGACGTTGTTCGACCAGTTCTGGATGGTCGTGTAGCGGCACCGGGCGTTCTTCTTGACGACGATCTCCACCACCGCGCTGTGCAGCGAGTCGGAGGAGTAGATCGGCGCCGTGCAGCCCTCGACGTAGTGCACGTAGGCGCCCTCGTCGACGATGATCAGGGTCCGCTCGAACTGGCCCATGTTCTCGGTGTTGATCCGGAAGTACGCCTGCAGCGGGATGTCCACGTGCACGCCCTTCGGCACGTAGATGAACGAGCCGCCGGACCAGACCGACGTGTTCAGCGCGGCGAACTTGTTGTCGCCGACCGGGATCACCGTGCCGAAGTACTCCTTGAACAGGTCCTCGTGCTCCCGGAGGGCGGTGTCGGTGTCCAGGAACAGGACGCCCTGCTCCTCCAGGTCCTCGCGGATCTTGTGGTAGACCACCTCGGACTCGTACTGCGCCGCGACACCGGCGATCAGCCGCTGCTTCTCCGCCTCGGGGATGCCCAGCTTGTCGTAGGTCCGCTTGATGTCCTCGGGCAGATCCTCCCAGCTGGCAGCCTGCTTCTCGGTGGACCGGACGAAGTACTTGATGTTGTCGAAGTCGATCCCGCTGAGGTCGGCCCCCCACGCCGGCATCGGCTTGCGACCGAACAGGCGCAGCCCCTTGAGCCGCAGGTCGAGCATCCAGGCCGGCTCGTTCTTCTTGGCGGAGATGTCCCGCACCACCGCCTCGTTGAGGCCGCGCTGGGCGGACGCGCCCGCGATGTCGGAGTCGGCCCAGCCGTACTCGTACTTGCCCAGGGCGGCGAGGTGCTCCTCCTGGGTGACGGGCTGGACGATCTGCTCGGTCATCTATCTGTCCTCACAGTGGTGACGGTGTTTCCGGTCTGCCGCCGCGACGCGGCGACGGTGTTGCTGGACGTGCGGGTGCCGGCCGGTCGCGGCGCGGCGGTGGCGATCGACGGTCGGTGGGCCTGAGCCGGAATGTGCGTGGTACACACCCCGTCCCCGTGCGCGATGGTGGCCAGCCGCTGCACGTGGGTGCCGACCAGACGCGAGATCACCGCCGTCTCGGCCTCACACAGCTGGGGAAACTCGGCCGCGACGTGGGCCACCGGGCAGTGGTGCTGGCAGAGCTGGCCGCCACTGGCGATCGTCGAGGCGTTGGCAGCGTAACCCTCCGCCGTGAGCGCCCCGGCCAGGGCCTCCGCGCGGGCCAGCGGGTCGTCGCCGGCGCCCTCCATGGCCGCCCGGCAGCGCGCCTCCAGCGCGGCCACCTGCTCGGCGGCGAACGCGTCGACCGCCGGCGGGCCGCCGTACCGGGCGATCCAGCGCAGCGCGGCGGTGGCCATGCCGTCGTACGTGTGGGTGCCGCAGCGCACCCGACCGGCGTCGGTCAGCACGAAGACCTTGGCCGGACGCCCCCGGCGACGGTTGCCGCGAACCGACTGCTCCCGGGGCTCCACGTCGCCATCCGCCTGCATGGCGTCGAGGTGCCGGCGGATCGCCGCCGGGCTGAGCCCGAGAGCGGCGCCGAGCTGGGCGGCGGTGGCCGCGCCGCGGGCCAGCAGCAACTGGGTGACCCGGTCCCGGGTCCGGTCGGTCGCCGCTGGGTGGAGGTCGGCGGTCCCATGGGATTCGACGCTCTCGCGGAGTTCGGCGGCGCCGTGGGGGTCCGCCGGCACGGCGGCATCGGCGGCCGGGCCGGCCACCGATCCGTGCGCACGGAGCGTCCCCACGTTTTTCACAACGCCAACGTTACGTAATTGGCCCTGAGCCCGCAAACTCGGGTCCCGGTGATCCGGACCACCGCGCTCCCGGCGTCGCCGCAGTGATCATAACTACGATGCGTAGGATTCACGCCGTGACCCGAATCTCCCGGTTGCCGCTCCCCCTCGCCCGGCTGCGCCGTCTCGCGCTCGCGTCGATCATCGCGAACGTCGTCATCGTCGTCACCGGTGGGGCGGTCCGCCTCACCGGCTCCGGGCTCGGGTGCCCGACGTGGCCCCGGTGCACCGAGGAGTCCTACGTCAGCACGCCGGAAATGGGAATCTATGGGGCAATCGAGTTCGGCAACCGGCTGGTGAGCTGGGTGGTCGGCCTCGTCGCGATGGTCGGCCTCGTGGCCGTACTGCTGCACCGGCCGCGCCGGCGGTCCCTGGTGACGCTGGCCGCCCTGGTGCTGTTCGGGGTCGTGGCCCAGGGTGTGATCGGCGGAATCACCGTGCGGACCCAACTCCACCCGTCCATCGTCGGGATCCACTTCGTGGGCTCGATGCTGCTCCTGCTGGCCGCGTACGCGTTCTGGAAGCGCACCGCCGAGCCGGACGGCCCGACCCGCCCGGTGGTGCCCGGACCGTTGCGCGCCCTGACCTGGCTCACCGTGGCGGCCAGCGCCGCCGTCGTGCTCGTCGGGGTCGCCGTCACCGGCAGCGGCCCGCACGCCGGAGACGCCGACGCCGCCCGCAACGGTCTGGACCCCGCGACAATCTCCCAGATCCATGCCGACCTGGTCTTCCTGCTGCTTGGCCTGACCGTGGCGCTGTGGCTCGCCCTGCGCGCGGTCGGCGCCCCGGCCACCGCCGTACGGGCGGCCGGCGTCCTGCTGCTTGTCGAACTGGCGCAGGGCGTGATCGGCTTCGTGCAGTACTTCACCAACCTGCCCGCCCTGCTGGTCGGCGCGCACATGCTCGGCGCCTGCCTGGTCTGGCTGGCCACGCTCGCGGTGCTCTGGTCGACCCGGGAACGGCTCCCCGCTCCGCGTCCCGGTGCCCCAGCCGCCGCAGCCGGCACCGGCCCCGCTATCCCCACCAGCGACGCGAGCCACGGTGGCGATCCGAGCGACGGTGGCGACCGGCGTGACTCAGGCGGCCTTGGCGACCCGCGACACGCTGGTGACCTGAGCGGGCTCGGAGATCCGAGCGGCCTCAGCGACGCGGGGATCGACCGCGCGCCGACCACCACCCGCTAGCTGACGCCTTCGCACCGACCGCCCGGCCCTCCCGCAGGCCCACCGACACGCGCCCCGGCCCTCCCGCAAGCCCACCAACACGCGCCCAGGCCGCCGCAGCGGGCGGCAACTGGGCTCGACGGCACCGTCCAGGCGGGACAACCCGGTTCGCCGGTCCGTTGACCGTGATCTCATGATCATTGGAGGAAAACGGTGCGATCTGTCGGCGTGTCGACTCCATAATTTGGCAACGATCAAGAGGGCGCGGGCCGAAGCCGGCCCGGAGCACGGCCGCGCGGACCCCGCACAAGGCCGCGCGGACCCAGCACAAGGCCGCGCGGACCCGAGCACGGGCCGCGAGGCGGGTCAGCCGAGCCGGGCGGCGATCGCCTCGGCCAGCCGGTCCGCCGCGCCCTGCCCATAGGAGAGGAACAGGGACGGCTCGGTCAGCTCCACCTCCACCAGCATCGGTGTGCCGTCCGGACCGGGGATGACGTCGACCCGGGCGTAGAGCAGACGGTCGGCTCCGCCCGGTACGGCCGCCAGCACTCCGTCGGCCAGCTCCAGTTCGGCCGTCCGGGGCTCCCGAGCCTCGATCTTCTCGGCCAGGTAGAGGCCGCTCGTCCCCGGGTCGGGACCGGTAAGCATCGGACCTTTGCGGACCGCGTGACTGAACTCCGGCCCCCGCGGACCGACGACGTACATCAGAGCCGTCTCGCCGGCCTGGTCCACGGCGGTGAGGTACGGCTGCACCATTGCCACTCGGCTGCTCGCGGCGAGCCTGTCCAGGTGGACCACGGCGGCTCGTCGATGTTCCGGATCCGCCAGGTTGTAGCGACCGGTGTCCCGGCTTCCGCCACTGACCGCCGGCTTGATCACGTACTCCCCGGTGGCCGGCGGTCGCCAGGTCTCGTCCGGGGCGATCCACTCGGTCGGCACGGTCGCCACACCGGCGGCGGCGAGCTGCCCGAGATATCGCTTGTCGGTGTTCCACTCCACGATGTCGGCGGGGTTGGCCAGGCCGGGAACGGTGCCGGCCCAGGCGACGAACTCGTCCCGGCGGGTCGGGTAGTCCCAGGTAGAGCGGATCACCGTGAGGTCCGCCCGGGTCCAGTCCACGGCCGGGTCGTCCCATACCGCGGGGACCGCCTCGATGCCGCGTGCCCGCAGCGGGGCGATCAGCAGGCGATCGTCGGGATCACCGTCGGGCAGTTCACCGCAGGAAACGAGAGCGACCCGGGGCAAGCCCCGGGTCGGCTGGTACGCGGACAAATTCAGCGAGCCATGGTACGACGGGCCATCGATCGCCAGAGGTCGTTGCTGGGACGCATCTGGTCCATCAGCTCCCGCTCCCACGCGTTCTCGACGGAGACGCCAGCGCTGGCGCACGCCTGCCGCGCCACGTCGGTGTCCTCGGCGAACTGGTCCGCCCACTCGCCGTCGGATCCGACCAGCACGATGCGGGCTCCCCGCTTCCCGACGTACTCGATGACCGCCTTGGCGCCGCCGTGTCCGGCGGCGAACGCCCGGATACCGGCTACCAACCCGCTGGGGGCCTGCGCTGCCGCCTTTTCGGTCGTCAGCGTCGTATCGGAACCATCTGCCATGGACGAAGAGTAAGCAGACGCGAGGTTCCGTGCGGGCGAGTTACCGACAATATGTGACGGCAATTACCAGAGGGTTTGAACCAAGGCCCATGGAGAATGTCCATTTTCACTGGTTAGCACCCTAGAATTATCCCGAAAAATCGGGCGTAACCCCATATCTAGTGGCCTCGGGCGGCGCTGTCGTCCATCGCCGAACGTAAAACTGTGCACCTGGTGAGAAATTAGACCAGAGTGTCCACGGCGAGCGCGACAAACAGCAGCGTGAGATAAGTCGTGGACCAGTGGAAAAGCCGCATCGGCTTCACCGCGCCGCCGGCCCGCGCCCGCCGGGTCAGCTTGTGCGCCTCGATCAGGAAGACCGCCCCCACCACGACGGCCGGCACCCCGTACACGGGGCCGAGGCCGGCACCCAGCGGCCACACCGCCACCGTGGCCAGCACGGTCAGCCAGGAGAAGATCAGGATCTCGGCGTTGACCCGGCTCACCGGAGCGACCACCGGCAACATCGGGATGCCGGCCCGGGCGTAGTCGGCCCGGTACTTGATGGCCAGCGCGTAGAAGTGGGGCATCTGCCAGAAGAAGACCACCGCGAAGAGCGCCCAGGCCGCCGGTGCCAGCGACCCGGTCACCGCCACCCAGCCGATCAGCACCGGCGTGGCGCCGCAGATCCCGCCCCAGAAGGTGTTCCACGGCGTGGTCCGCTTCAACCACAGCGTGTATACGAGGTCGTAGTAGGCGATCGACGCCAGCGTCAACGCGGTCGCCAGCCAGTTGGTGAAGACGGCCATCAACACCGTCGACACCGCCGCCAACACCAGGCCGAAAATCAACGCGTTACGCGGAGTGACGGTGTGGGTCGGCAGCGGACGACGCTTGGTCCGCCGCATCACCTGGTCGATGTCCCGGTCGATGTAGCAATTGATCACGCTCGCCGCGCTGGCCGCCAACGAACCGCCCACCAGCACCACCGCGACCAGCCAGAGCGAGGGCAGCCCGCCGGCCGCCAGCATCATCGGCGGCACGGTGGTGACCAGCAACTGCTCGACGATGCGAGGCTTCGTCAGCATGACGTAGGCACGAACCACGGCCCGCCAGTCGCCACGGACGGCCGCACCGGGCGCCGCGTTCGCCACTGCCGGCGGCGCGGCGGCGGAGACGGGGCGCTCGGTGATCATGCTCACGATTGCCACCTTCCGGCATCGGCACGGGGTCCTGGCTGGCGACGGCCTCACGTTCCGCTGCCGACGACAGCGTACGCGTCGCCATTCGCGCAGCCCGGCCGACCCGACCACGGTGCGGGCGATCACACACGTCCGGGTGGTTGGCGGGCGATCGCACCCACCGGGGCGCGGGCGCCAACGCTCCCGCCCCGCGCCGCCCCGCCCAGACCCGCCGGAAGCGTCGTGGCGACCGATGACCGTTGCCACTTCTCGGTGGCGACACGTCGGGGTTCCGCACCATTTTCGTACAACGATCATGACGTTGCTCAGGCTGCCCGGTCCGAGTAGCCAACGCTGGGTCGGGGTACCCCCCACCATGGGTGACCACGCGACCGGGCGTTGCCCAGATCACCGCTCGGGCGTTTAGTTGCGCTCGATAGGGTCATCACTGAGGGTTCCGCCCACTTGTTGAGGAGCAGATTCATCGTGGCTGAAAACCGACGCGGGCAGAGCCCGCTGACCTGGTCCGACCTCGACCGCCGGGCTGTCGACACCGTCCGGGTGCTGGCCATGGACGCCGTCGAGAAGTCCGGCAACGGGCACCCCGGCACCGCGATGAGTCTCGCTCCGGCCGCGTATCTGTTGTTCAACCGGCTGATGCGGCATGACCCGACCGATCCGGACTGGGCCGGACGGGACCGGTTCGTCCTCTCCGCCGGGCACAGCAGCCTCACCCTCTACATCCAGCTCTACCTTTCCGGATACGGGCTGGAGCTGTCCGACCTCCAGGCCCTGCGGCAGTGGGGCTCGCTGACCCCGGGACACCCGGAACACGGCCACACCGCCGGGGTGGAAACCACCACCGGGCCGCTCGGCCAGGGTGTCGGCAACGCGGTGGGGATGGCGATGGCCGCCCGCCGGGAGCGTGGGCTGTTCGACCCGGACGCCGCCCCGGGACAGTCGATCTTCGATCACCACATCTGGTGCATCGCCTCCGACGGCGACATCGAGGAGGGCATCAGCCACGAGGCCAGCTCGCTCGCCGGGCACCAGCGACTGGGCAACCTCGTCCTGATCTACGACGACAACGAGATCTCGATCGAGGACGACACCCGGATCGCCAAGAGCGAGGACGTGGCCGCCCGCTACGAGGCGTACGGCTGGCACGTGCAGACCGTCGACTGGCGCGCCGGCCACGCCGACGAGGGCGAGTACCACGAGGACGCGGCGGCGCTGTACAGGGCGCTGGAGGCGGCCAAGGCGGAGACCGACCGGCCGTCGTTCATCGTGCTGCGGACCATCATCGCCTGGCCCGCGCCCAACAAGCAGAACACCGGCAAGTCGCACGGTTCGGCACTCGGCGCCGACGAGGTGGCGGCCACCAAGAAGCTGCTCGGCTTCGACCCGGCGCAGAGCTTCGCGGTGGACCAGGAGGTGCTCGCCCACGCCCGTGAGGTGGTCCGCAGGGGCCGGGACGCGCATGCCGAGTGGAACCAGGCCTTCGACAAGTGGGCCGCCGACAACAAGGAGCGCAAGGCGCTCTACGACCGGATGCGTACCCGTACCCTGCCGGCTGGCTGGACCGACGCGCTGCCGGTGTTCCCCGCGGACGCCAAGGGGGTGGCCACCCGGGCCGCCTCCGGCAAGGTGCTGGGCGCGCTGGCTCCCGTGCTGCCCGAACTGTGGGGCGGCTCGGCCGACCTCGCGGAGAGCAACAACACCTCGATGGCGGGAGAACCCTCGTTCGTCCCGGCCGAGCACGCCACCAAGGAGTTCCCCGGCCACGAGTACGGGCGCACGCTGCACTTCGGCATCCGCGAGCACGCGATGGGGGCGATCCTGAACGGGATCACCCTGCACGGCGGCACCCGTCCCTACGGCGGCACGTTCCTGGTGTTCAGCGACTACATGCGTCCGGCGGTCCGGCTCGCGGCGCTGATGAAGCTTCCCGTGGTCTACGTGTGGACGCACGACTCGATCGGCCTCGGCGAGGACGGGCCGACGCACCAGCCGATCGAGCACCTGTCCGCGCTGCGCGCCATTCCCGGGCTGGACGTGGTCCGCCCGGCCGACGCCAACGAGACCGCGTGGGCCTGGCGGCAGGCGCTGGAGCACACCGACCGGCCCACCGCGCTGGCGCTGAGCCGGCAGCCACTTCCGGTGGTGGACCGGGAGTCGCTGGCGGCGACCGACGGGGTGGCCAAGGGCGGTTACGTGCTCGCCGACGCCACCGACGGCCAGCCGGAGGTGATCCTCATCGGCACCGGGTCCGAGGTCACGCTCTGCCTCGCCGCCCGGGAGCGGCTGGAGGCCGAGGGCACCCCGACCCGGGTGGTCTCCATGCCGTGCCAGGAGTGGTTCCGGGAACAGGACGACGCCTACCGGGAGTCGGTGTTGCCGCGCGGCGTCAAGGCCCGGGTCAGCGTCGAGGCGGGCGTCGCGATGTCCTGGCGGGACCTGGTCGGCGACTGCGGCGAGAGCGTGAGCATTGAACACTACGGGGCCAGCGCTCCGTACCAGGTGTTGTTCGAGCAGTTCGGCTTCACCCCCGACCGGGTCGTGGCGGCGGCGCACGCCTCGCTGGCCAGGGTCGGCACCATCACCGGCAGCACCACCGGCAACTGAGGAGCGAGGGATGACGGACAGATTGGGCGAACTGACCGCCGCGGGCGTGGCGGTCTGGTTGGACGACATTTCCCGGGTACGGCTCACCAGCGGTGGTCTGGACCAACTGCGCCGGGAGAAGCACCTGGTCGGGGTGACCAGCAACCCGACGATCTTCGCGAAGGCGCTCAGCGACGCCGACGAGTACAACTGGCAGCTACGCGACCTGGCCCTGCGGGGCGTCTCCGTGGAGGAGGCGGTCCGGGTGATCACGGCGTACGACGTGCGGTGGGCCTGCGACGTGATGCGCCCCGCCTACGACGCCAGCTCCGGTGTGGACGGTCGGGTGTCCCTGGAGGTGGACCCCAGGCTGGCGTACGAGACGGAGAAGACGGTCGCCGAGGCGAAGGCCCTGTGGTGGCTGGTCGACCGACCGAACCTGTTCATCAAGATCCCGGCGACCGAGGCCGGCCTCCCCGCGATCACCGAGGCGCTGGCCCACGGGATCAGCGTCAACGTGACCCTGATCTTCAGCCTGGACCGGTACTCGGCCGTGATGGACGCCTTCCTCGCCGGCATGGAACAGGCCAAGGCCAACGGCCACGACCTGTCCACCATCGGCTCGGTGGCGTCGTTCTTCGTCTCCCGGGTCGACTCCGAGGTCGACAAACGATTGGATCGGATGGCCGACGAGGCCGCGGACAGTGACGGTAAAGAGCGCGCGCTGGGACTCAAGGGACGCGCCGCCGTGGCGAACGCCCGGCTGGCGTACGAGCGCTACTCCAAGGTCTTCTCCTCGGACCGGTGGCAGGCCCTCGCCGACGCCGGGGCACACCCGCAGCGGCCACTGTGGGCGTCCACCTCGACGAAGAACCCCGACTATCGGGACGTGATCTACGTCGAGGAGCTGGTCGCGCCGGGCACGGTGAACACCATGCCGGAGTCGGTGATCGAGGCGTACGCCGACCACGGCGAGACCCGTGGCGACACGGTGACCGGAGCGTACGACGAGGCCCGTCGGGTGTTCGACGACCTGGCCTCGGTCGGCGTGGACATGGCCGACGTCATCGAGACGCTGGAGCGCGAGGGTGTGGAGAAGTTCGAGGTGAGCTGGCAGGAGCTGCTCGACGGGGTGGCCAAGTCGTTGACCGCCGCCGCCCGCGGCCAGGACAGTCCGAACGAGGCCGCCAAGGACAACGCGCAGGCCGCCGAGCAAGCAGGAGGCAACGCGTGAGCGCGAGGAGTGAGCCGGTTCTGCGAGCCCCGCAGTCGCGAACGAAAGGACAAGCAGCGTGAGCGACGCCCTCCTGCAACCCCCGGTCGACTCGGCGGGCGGACTCGCGGTGCACGGAGCGGCGGCGATCGACGCCGCCGCCCCCGCGTCCACCCGTGCCGCCCTGGTCCAGAACGACGTCCCGCGCCGGCTGGCCGCCAAGGACTCCACCCTGTGGGGAGCGGACGCCGAGGACGAGGCGAAGATCCGACTCGGCTGGGTGGACACCTTCCGCCGCAGCCGCGAACTGCTCCCCCAACTCGCCGAGCTGAAGGCCGAGCTGGGTGACCTGGACCACGTGGTGCTCGCCGGCATGGGCGGCTCGTCGCTGGCGCCTGAGGTCATCGCCCGGACCACCGGGCGGCCGTTGACCGTGCTCGACACCACCGACCCCGGTCAGGTGCGCGCCGCACTGGGCGACAGGCTGGACCGCACCGTGGTGGTCGTGTCCAGCAAGTCCGGCTCGACGGTAGAGACCGACAGCCACCGGCGGGCGTACTGGCAGGCGTTCCTGGACGCCGGCCTGAGTGAGGCCGAGGCGGGACGACACTTCGTGATCGTCACCGACCCGGGTTCGCCGTTGGAGGCCACCGCTGCCGAGATGGGAGCGTTCGTCGTGCTGGCCGACCCGGACGTCGGTGGCCGGTATTCGGCGTTGACCGCGTTCGGGCTGGTACCGGCCGCGCTGGCCGGGATCGAGGTGGCCGACCTGCTGGACGAGGCTGAGGCGGTCGCTGAATCGCTCGTCGGCACCGAGGACAACCCCGGGCTGGCGCTCGGCGCCGCGCTCGGCGCCGCCGCCACCACCGGCCGGGACAAGCTGGCATTGGTCTCGGACGGCACCGGCATCGAAGGGCTCGGCGACTGGATCGAGCAGTTGATCGCCGAGTCGACCGGCAAGAGCGGCGTCGGAATCCTGCCGGTGGTCGTCGAGTCACCGCAGAGCCCGGGTCTGGCCGGTGCCGACGTGCTGTCGACCAGCTACGGCGGCGCCCTGTCCGCCGGCGCCATGCCGGGCGGCGGGACCAGCCCTGACCTGGCCGTCAACGGCCCGCTGGGGGCCCAGTTCCTGACCTGGGAGTACGCCACCGCGGTGGCCGGGGCGGTGCTCGGCATCGACCCGTTCAACCAGCCGAACGTCACCGAGTCCAAAGAGAACACCAACCGGATCCTCGCCGGCGGCCTGCCGACGGAGGAACCGCTGTTCACCGAGGGTGCGGTGCGGGTGTACGCCCCGACGGCCACCCCGCATGACCTCGTCGGCGCCTTGTCCTGGCTGCTCACCGGGGTTCCTGATGGCGGCTACCTGGCCGTCATGGCGTACCTTGACCGGTTCGCCGATGCCGACGCGGCGCAGCTCCGGCCGCTGTTGGCCGCCGCCACCCAGCGGGCTGTGACGTTCGGCTGGGGTCCCCGGTTCCTGCACTCGACCGGGCAGTACCACAAGGGCGGACCGCAGCTCGGATCGTTCCTCCAGATCACCGGCGACGTCGCCGAGGACCTGCCGGTGCCGGGCAAGCCGTACAGTTTCGGGGAGCTGCAGGCGGCGCAGGCCGCCGGTGACCGGGAAGCCCTGGCCGGGCGGCAGCGTCCCCTGCTGCGCCTGCACCTGACCGACCGGATGGCGGGCACGGCCCAGCTACTGGACGCGGCCCGCGCGCTACGGAGTTGAGAATGAGCCAGTCGACGACGACGCAGGGGCCACCCGCGAACCCGCTGCGCGACCCCCAGGACCGGCGCCTCCCCCGCATCCCCGAGCCGTGCGCACTGGTGATCTTCGGGGTCACCGGTGACCTGGCCCGCAAGAAACTCATCCCGGCCGTGTACGACCTGGCCAACCGCGGCCTACTGCCGCCCGGCTTCGTGGTGCTCGGGTTCGCCCGACGGGACTGGGGCGACGGCGACTTCGAGTCGCTGGCCCGCGAGGCGGCCCGCAAGCACGCCCGGACGCCGTGGCGGGACGAGGTGTGGGCCCGGCTGTCCGGCAACATCAAGTTCGTCGGTGGGTCGTTCGACGACGATGCCGCCTTCGACCATCTGGCTCGGACGCTGGAGGAGCTGCGCGACAGCCACGGCATTCCGGGCAACGCGGCGTTCTATTTCTCCATCCCGCCGGCCGCGTTCCCGGTCGTGCTCAAACAACTGGCGCGGACCGGGATGGCGGACAACGAGCGGTGTGGCGGTTGGCGCCGGGTGGTGGTGGAGAAGCCGTTCGGCAGTGACCTGCAGACCGCCAAGGAACTCAACGATCTGGTGGACGACGTGTTCACCCGGGACGACGTGTTCCGCATCGACCACTATCTGGGCAAGGAAACCGTCCAGAACATCATGGCGTTGCGGTTCGCCAACAACCTGTTCGAACCGTTGTGGAACTCCAAGTACGTCGACTCGGTGCAGATCACGATGGCCGAGGACGTGGGCATCGGCAGCCGGGCCGGCTTCTACGACTCGGCCGGCGCCGCCCGTGACGTGCTACAGAACCACCTGCTCCAACTGCTCGCCCTGGTGGCCATGGAGGAACCGACCAGCTTCGACGCCGCGGAGATCCGGGCCGAGAAGCTGAAGGTGCTCAAGGCGATCACCCTGCCCGCCGATCCGCGTACCGGCACGGTGCGCGGACAGTACCTGGCCGGTTGGGTGGGTGGCGAGCGAGCCGTCGGCTACCTCGACGAGGAGGGCGTGCCGTCCGACTCCACCACCGAGACCTACGTGGCGGTGCGCCTGGGCATCCAGAACCGCCGGTGGGCAGAGGTGCCGTTCTACATCCGGGCCGGCAAGCGGCTGCCGCGGCGGGTCACCGAGGTCGCGATCATCTTCAAGAAGGCACCCCACCTGCCGTTCAACCCGGAGGACATGGAGATGCTGGGCACCAACCAGCTCGTCATCCGGGTGCAACCGGACGAGGGCGTGGTGCTGAAGTTCGGCTCGAAGGTGCCGGGCACCACCATGGAGGTCCGCGACATCGCGATGGACTTCCAGTACGGCGAGGCGTTCACCGAGGCCAGCCCCGAGGCGTACGAGCGGTTGGTGTTGGACGTGCTGATCGGTGACCGGACGCTGTTCCCGGACGCGGCCGAGGTGGAACAGAGCTGGCAGGTCGTCGACCCGCTGGAGGAGGCGTGGGAGGGCACCAAGCCGGAGCCGTACCGGGCCGGCGAGTGGGGTCCCCGGGCCGCCGACGAGATGCTGGCCCGCGAGGGCCGGTCCTGGCGGCGGGCATGACCGCGACCAACGAGCGAACCGGGAGGTTCCTGTGATCGGCCTCTGGGACACCAGCGGTAACGAGGTGGTCAAGGCGTTGGCCGCCGAACGGCGCAGTGCTGGCGGCGTGGCCAGCGGTATGGCGCTCACGCTGATCGTGGTGGTCGACGAGAAGCGGGTCCGGGAGGCGGAGGCGGCGGCGACCGTCGCCGCGGCGGCGCACCCGTGCCGGCTGCTGGTGGTCGTCCGTTCGGACATCGAGCGGGAACGCACCCGGCTGGACGCGGAGATCGTCGTCGGCGGCCGGTTGGGCCCGTGCGAGGCGGTGGTGATGCGGATGTACGGCCGGCTCGCGCTGCACGCCGAGTCGGTGGTCATGCCGCTGCTGGTGCCTGACGTGCCGGTGGTCACCTGGTGGCACGGTGATCCGCCGGACCAGATCGCCAACGACTTCCTGGGTGTGGTGGCCGACCGGCGGATCACCGACGCCGCGCAGGCCAAGGATCCGATTGCCGCGCTGCACCAGCGGGCCGTGGACTACGCCCCCGGCGACACCGACCTGGCCTGGACCCGGATCACCCCGTGGCGCACCCTGGTCGCCGGGGCGTTCGACACCACCGAGGCAAAGGTGACTGAGGCGACAATCGTGGCGCCGAGCACCGATCCGACGGCGGCGTTGATGTCCGGCTGGTTGACCGCGCGCACCGGGATCAAGCCGGTGTGGCAGCACACCGACGACTTCCCGCGGCTGCGGTCGGTGCTGCTGCGGTGCGCCAACGCCGACACACTGGAGCTGGTCCGGGACGATTCGCTTGCCACGTTCCGGCGTACCGGGCAGGCGGACCGGCAGTTGCCGCTGGTGCGCCGGCCGCTCGGCGACGAGTTGGCGGAGGAGCTGCGCCGGCTGGACGCCGACCAGGTGTACGCCGCGGCGCTGTGCGCCGAGAGCGGGGTCCGGGGACTGGACAACCGGCCCCGGCAGCGGGTGCACATCTGGAAGGACCCGGTCACGGCGGAGCGCGCCGAGGCCGGTGTCAGCGCGCACGCCGGTCCCAGCGGACCGGCGACCGAGGGCGGTCACCGGGGTACGCCCGCCGAGGCCGGTCCCGGCGGACCGGCCGCGCAGGCCGGGACCGGGGGTCTGGGGAGTTGAGCGAGGCGAGTGTCGTCGTGCACGCCGATCAGGAGGTGCTCGCCCAGGCGGTCGCCGCCCGGCTGGTCGTCGCCCTGATCGACGCCCAGGCCGCCCGGGGCGAGGCCAGCGTCGTCCTGACCGGTGGACGGATCGCGTCCGCCGTCTACCGGGCGATCGGCGCGCTGCCGGCCCGGGATGCGGTCGACTGGCGGCGGGTCGACGTCTGGTGGGGAGACGAGCGGTTCCTTCCCCGGGGCCACCCGGACCGCAACGAGACCCAGGCCCGCGCGGCGCTGCTGGATCAGTTGCCGCTCGACCCGGCCCGAGTCCGTGCCATGCCGGCCGCGGACGGGCCGGCCGGACCGGATCCGGAGCAGGCCGCCGCGACGTACGCCACGGAACTTGCCGCCGCCCGGTCCGGAACGGCCGCACTGCCGCACTTCGACGTGCTCATGCTCGGCGTCGGGGAGGACGGCCACGTCGCCTCGGTGTTCCCGGACCATCCGGTGGCGCACGAGACCCAGCCGGTCAGCTTCGTCCGCGACAGCCCGAAACCGCCTCCCGTGCGCATCACCCTCACCCTCCCGACGATCAACACGGCGGAGCAGGTGTGGCTGGTGGCGGCCGGTGCGGACAAGGCTGAGGCGGTCAGAAAAGCGCTGGCCGGAGCGGGCACGGTGCCGGCGGCCGACGTTCGGGGGGTGCGGCGCACCCTGTGGCTGCTGGACCGGCCCGCCGCGGCGTGACGCACAGACCCATCGGCGTCCGGCGGGCGAGCATCAGTTCTCGGCGCCCTGTCGTTCGTCTCGGGTGGCACGCCGGCGGGCGAGCATCAGGCGATAGCCGAACAGCACCACATAGCCGGTGAGCACCGCGCCGAGCACGCCGGTGCCCCGGCCGCCGGCCGGATGCGCGACCGTGTCCAGGAGCACCCCGAGGACCGCGGCCGCCACCACCAGCGACACGTGATTGGAGGCCCAGAACACCACAGGCGTCATCCGTTCGGGCTTCAGGTCGCGCATCGCCCCGCCGCGGAGTTGGGCGACCAGCCACCCCGACAACACCGCGGTGGCCATCATCGGAATCCAGACCAGCCAGGGCACCCAGCCGGCAAGCGCGAAGCCGGTGAGCATGAGGTAGGCAACCGGCTGGGCGAGCACGATCACGGTTACGGCACGCCGGTAGCCGACGAGGACGGGCAACGTCCGCTTGCCGACCGTGGCGTCGGACCGACGGTCGCCCAGGTTCATCACCATCATCCGGGCCGCCTGCAGCACGGCCGTCGGCAACAGGATGGCCACGAGCAGTCCCGGAACCGTCCCCAGTTGCAGGACGACCGCCACCGCCGGCCACAGGCCGTTGAGAATGGCGGCCACGGTCAACTCTCCCAAACCTCGGTAGTTGAGCCGTGCCGGTGGAGCGGTGTAGAACCAGGCCAGCGCCACGGTGACGGTGGCCAGCAACCGGGCCGGCCAGGACGGCATGGCGACCACCAGCAGGTGGGCGACGGACCAGAGCAGGAATGCGGTTCCGAGGGCGACGACCGGGGCGACCCGGCCGTCCACGAGTGCCCTGCTGCCGCCGGTCCACGGGGTGAAGTACATGTTCGCCCGATCGGCGTCGAGGTCGAAGTACTCGTTGCAGTAGTGGGTCATGACGTGCACCGTCCAGGCGAACACCTGCGCGAGGACGTACCAGCCGAGGTGCAGGGCGTGCCCCTGGTGCACGGCGACCGCCGCGCCGAGCGCGACCGGTAGCAGGTTGTAGAGCAGGAACCGTAACCGGGCGAGTTGGATGAAACCGGTCACCGAGGTCCGCGGAAGGGTGGCTTTCTCCAGCGTCGTCATTCGTCCCCCATGCCACATCGACAACCCGCCCATGGTTGCCGACGGGGCCGCCAGGTTGATTGGCAGAGACGACCATCGGACACCGGCGGAGGCGGTCGGGTAGTCGACGTCACCGGAGGCCATCAATGATCGACTCGGATTGCGGGATGTCGTGGGGTTGCGGGCCCGCAACTCCACGACATCCCGCATCTCGAGTCGATCTCGAGTCGATCCCGCGGTCGATCTCGCGTCGATCCGCGGTCGATCTCGCGTCGATCCGCGGTCGCTCTTGGCGCGAGGCACGACGACCGCGCGGGACCCGGTCAGGGTCGCCGCGCGGTCGTGGGACGCGTGCCGGGACTCGCCCGACGGGCGGGTCAGGCGGTGCCGGCCATCGCCAGCTTGAGCCAGAGCCCCAACCCGACAATGCAGGCGAACCACACGACGCCTACCAGGATCGTGTAGCGGTCCAGGTTCTTCTCAGCCACCGACGAACCTGCCAGGCTGGAGCTGACTCCGCCGCCGAACATGCTCGACAGGCCGCCACCCTTGCCCCGGTGCAGCAAGATGAGCAGCATCAACAGCACGCTGGTGATGATCAGCAGTACGACCAGCGTGTAGGCGAACCAGATCGGCATGGTCTTCGGTCAGTCCTCTCGTGATGAGCCTCACCCGGGTGTCGACCAGGTAGCGGCACGACCGGTGGGCGGGGCCCGTCAAGGATAGCGAGCCGTCAGCGCGCGATGTGCTCCGGGAACCGACAGATGTTGGCGAACTCCTCGGCGTCGATGC
The DNA here is from genome assembly GCF_042666615.1 of Plantactinospora sp. GCM10030261. Classification (NCBI taxonomy): domain Bacteria; kingdom Bacillati; phylum Actinomycetota; class Actinomycetes; order Micromonosporales; family Micromonosporaceae; genus Plantactinospora; species Plantactinospora sp. GCM10030261. Next base: position 98,735 of record NZ_JBHTDD010000016.1, on the reverse strand, counting down.
TCGCCCCGCCGACCAGCGCGCCGTCCACATCCGGCTGGGCCATGATCCCGGCGATGTTTGCCGCCTTGACCGACCCGCCGTAGAGCACCCGGACCTGCTCGGCCGTTTCCTTGCCGAACGTCTCCGCGAGGCGTTCCCGGACCGCGCCACACACCTCCTGGGCGTTCTCCGGCGTGGCCGTCTTGCCGGTGCCGATCGCCCATACCGGCTCGTACGCGACGACGACCCTGCTCACCTGCTCCGCGGTGAGCCCCTTGAGCGCCGCGTCGAGTTGATCGCAGCAGTGCGGCACGTGCCGCAACTCCTCGCGGATCTCCAGGCCCTCCCCCACGCACAGGATCGGCGTCAGGTCGTTGGCCAGCGCGGCGGCCACCTTGGCATTGACCAGCGCGTCGTCCTCGTGGTGGTACTGGCGCCGCTCGGAGTGCCCGACCATCACGTACGCGCAGCCGAGCTTGGCCAGCATCGGGCCGGAGATGTCGCCGGTGTAGGCGCCCGCCTGGTACGGCGACAGGTCCTGGGCGCCGTACCCGATCGCCAGCTTGTCGCCCTCGATCGCCGTCTGCACGGTACGCAGATCGGTGTACGGCGGCAGCACGACGCACTCGACGTCGGCGAGCTGCTGCGGGTTGAGGCTCGCCGCCAGCTTCTGCACCAGCAGGTTCGCCTCGAAGTGGTTGAGGTTCATCTTCCAGTTGCCGGCCATCAGTGGCCGACGAACGGGACCCGCTGCCATCAGTTCTCCAGTGCGGCGATGCCGGGGAGGGGCTTGCCCTCCAGGTATTCCAGCGAGGCACCCCCGCCGGTCGAGATGTGGTCGTATGCGGACTCGTCCAGGCCGAGCGTACGCACGGCCGCCGCCGAGTCCCCACCGCCGACCACGGTGATGCCCTTGACGTCGGCGATCGCCTCGGCCACCCCGCGGGTGCCGCCTGCGAAGGCCGGCATCTCGAACACACCCATCGGTCCGTTCCAGAACACCGTCCGGGCCGGCGCCAACTCGTCCGCGAAGGCCGCGACCGTGTCCGGGCCGATGTCCAGGCCCACCCGGTCACGCGGGATCGAGTGGGCGGGTACCACCTCGTGCGCGGCGTCCGGGGCGAACGCCGCGGCCGCCACGATGTCCACCGGCAGCACGATCTTGCCCTGCCCGCGGTCCAGCAGCTCCCGGCAGGTGTCCACCATCTCCTCCTCCAACAGGGAGGTGCCGATCGGGTGCCCCTGCGCCTTGAGGAAGGTGAAGCACATGCCGCCGCCGATGAGCAGCCGGTCCACCGTGGGCAGCAGCGCCTCGATCACGCCGAGCTTGTCGGAGACCTTGGAACCGCCGAGCACCACCACGTACGGGCGCTTGGGCTCGCCGGTGAGCTGGGAGAGAACCTCCACCTCCCGCAGCACCAGACGCCCGGCCACGTGCGGCAGCCGCTGCGGTACGTCGTACACGCTGGCGTGCTTACGGTGCACGGCGCCGAACGCGTCGTCCACGTACGCCTCGGCGAAGCCCGCGAGCTGGTCGGCGAAGGCCCCCCGCTCGGCGTCGTCCTTGCTGGTCTCCCCCTTGTTGAAACGCAGGTTCTCCAGCAGCAGGAACTGGCCCGCGGCGAGCTTGTCCGCCTCCGCCCGGGCCGACTCGCCGACCGTGTCCGAGGCGAACGCCACCGGGGCGCCGAGCAGCTCGCCGAGCCGCCCGGCCACCGGTGCCAGGCTGTACTGGGGGTCCGGGGTGCCCTTGGGACGGCCCAGGTGCGAGCAGATGATGACCGTAGCGCCGGCGTCGCGCAGTGCGGTAAGCGTGGGCAGCACCGCCCGGATCCGCCCGTCATCGCTTATCGCACCGGAGCCGGACTCCAGCGGGACGTTCAGGTCGGCGCGCACCAGGACGCGCCGACCCGAAACACCCTCGGCCAGGAGATCATCGAGGGTCCGGATGCTCACCGGGACTGACCCACCAGCTTGACCAGGTCGACCAGCCGGTTCGAGTAACCCCACTCGTTGTCGTACCAGCCGACCACCTTGACCTGGTTGCCGATCACCTTCGTGAGCGGCGCGTCGTAGATGCAGGAGGCCGGGTCGGTGACGATGTCCGAGGAGACGATCGGCTCGTCGTTGTAGGTGAGGATGCCGTTCAGCGGGCCGTCCGCCGCCGCCCGGTAGGCCGCGTTGACGTCCTCGATCGACGCGGCACGGGTCAACTCGACGGTGAGGTCGGTCGCCGAGCCGGTCGGCACCGGTACCCGCAACGCGTACCCGTCGAGCTTGCCGTTGAGCTCGGGCAACACCAGGCCGATCGCCTTGGCGGCGCCGGTGGAGGTGGGGACCACGTTGAGCGCGGCGGCGCGGGCCCGGCGCATGTCGGAGTGCGGGCCGTCCTGGAGGTTCTGGTCCTGGGTGTACGCGTGGATGGTGGTCATCAGGCCGCGCTCGATGCCGAACTGGTCGTGCAGCACCTTCGCCAGCGGCGCCAGGCAGTTCGTGGTGCAGGAGGCGTTGGAGATGATGGTGTGCTTGGCCGGGTCGTAGCTGTCCTGGTTGACCCCCATCACCAGGGTGACGTCGTCGTTCTTCGCCGGTGCCGAGATGATGACCTTCTTGGCTCCGGCGTCCACGTGCGCCTTGGCCTTGTTGCCGTCGGTGAAGAAGCCGGTCGACTCGATGACGATGTCGGCACCGAGGTCACCCCAGGGCAGCTTGCCCGGGTCCTTTTCGGAGAACACCTTGACGTGCTGACCGCCCACGGTGATCTCGTCAGCGCTCGCCTTGACCTCCTCGGAGAGCCGGCCGAGGATGCTGTCGTACTTGAGCAGGTGCGCCAGCGTGGCGTTGTCGGTCAGGTCGTTCGCGCCGACGATCTGGATGTCGGCCCCGGAGGCCAGCGCGGCCCGGAAGAAGTTGCGTCCGATCCGGCCGAAGCCGTTGATGCCAACCCGGATGGTCACAGGTCCCATCTCCTCGCATTCTGGTCCGCCAGCGCGGGCCCAACCGGCGACGGCACGACGTGCCCGCCGGCCCGGAGGGCCTGCGGCTGCTAGTCATCTCGGCCACCTCGCCGCGGTCGCAAGCGACCTGACCGCCCGAGGCGGTGCGTACGACGAGAAGCCTCGCGTTCGGCCTCGTCGCCGTACGCTTGGACCCTATCGGAGCACGGCGGGTCGCGCTGCGCAGGGGCGCAATCCGTACCCCGGACGGCGATTACCGGATCAGACGGCGAGCATGTCGGGGGTGACGGCCGCCTCGGTGTCCGGGATGCCGAGGTCCCGGGCCCGCTTGTCCGCCAGCGCCAACAACCGGCGGATCCGGCCCGCGATCGCGTCCTTGGTAAGCGGTGGGTCGGCCAACGCGCCCAGTTCCTCGAGGGATGCCTGCCGGTGTTCCAGCCGCAGTTGGCCCGCCGAGGTGAGGTGGTTGGGCGCGTCGTCGGCCAGGATCTCCAGCGCCCGGGTGACCCGTGCCGCCGCCGCGACCGCCGCCCGGGCGGACCGCCGCAGGTTGGCGTCGTCGAAGTTGGCCAGCCGGTTGGCGGTCGCCCGCACCTCGCGGCGTACCCGGCGCTCCTCCCAGGCCAGCACGCTGGCGTGCGCGCCGACCCGGGTGAGCAGCGCGGCGATCGCGTCGCCGTCCTTGACCACCACCCGGTCCACCCCGCGCACCTCGCGGGCCTTGGCGGCGATGCCGATCCGGCGGGCGGCGCCGACCAGGGCGAGCGCGGACTCCGGCCCTGGGCAGGTGATCTCCAACGCGCTGGACCGGCCCGGCTCGGTGAGCGAGCCGTGCGCCATGAACGCGCCGCGCCACGCCGCCACCGCGCAGCAGACGTTGGCCGCCACCACGTGCGGCGGCAGGCCCCGCACGGGCCGCCCCCGGACGTCCAGCAGACCGGTCTGGCGGGCCAGCGCCTCGCCGTCCTTGACCACCCGTACGATGTAGTGGCTGCCCTTACGCAGGCCACCCGAGGCCAGCACGTGGATCTCGCTGGAGTATCCGTACACGTCGGCGATCTCCCGGCGCAGCCGGCGGGCCACCGCGCCGGTGTCCAGCTCCGCCTCGACCACCACCCGTCCGGAGACGATGTGCAGCCCACCGGCGAAGCGGAGCAGGGCGGCCATCTCGGCCCGCCGGCAGCAGGGCTTGGGCACGTCCACCCGGCTCAGCTCGTCCTTGACCGCCGCCGTCATCGCCATCGTGTCGCCACCTCATGTGCCGGGTCCGGCCCCGGGCCGGGAGTTCGTACGTGTGTGGTGCCGGGAAGTTCGTATTCGCCTAACGATTCGTACTCACTTAACGATCGGCGCCCAGGAGAGGCACCAGCGCGGTCCCCAGAGCGGACGGATCGTGCCGCGGAGTGCCGTCGTCGACGGCCACCGGGGCGAGCACGAGCCGAGCGCCAAGTGATTCTGCCGCACGGCCGACCGGTTCGGGATCGCCGACCGCCTTGCCGTCGGCGAGAACCAGGTCGATCGAGATACCCGGCAGGTACCACCGCAGGGCCGCGAGGTGATCGGCGACCGACAATCCGAGGGTCTCCTTCTCCGCCGCCAGGTTGAGCGTGACCAGCCGTCTGGCCGGGCTGTCGACGATCGCGGCGGCCAGCTCGGGCACCAACAGGTGCGGAATGACGCTCGTGTACCAACTGCCCGGCCCGAAAATCAGCCAGTCAGCCTGGGCGACCGCCTCGACGGCCTGCTGGCAGGCCGGCGGGGCGACCGGCGCCAGGTTCAACGACTCCACCCGGCCGCGGGTTACGGCCACCGCGTGCTGGCCGCGCACGAGGGTCACCTCGTCGGGTCGGGCCGGGTCCAACCCGCGTACGGCGGCCTCGATCCCCACCGGCTCGCAGGACATCGGCAGCACCCGGCCCACGCTGCCGAGCATGGCACCGGCGTGCTCCAATGCCGCCACGGGGTCACCCAGCAGCTCCATCAACCCGCACAGGACCAGGTTGCCGACCGCGTGTCCGGCCAGCGGATCGCCGGCACCGGCGGGCACGCTGCCCGCGCCCGCCGGAACACTGCCCGCCCGGCCGGAAACGAACCGGTGCTGGAACAACTCCGCGCTGCGGCGGGTGGCCGGATGGTCCCCGGCCAGCGCGACCAGCGCCTGCCGCAGGTCGCCCGGCGGCAGCGCTCCTCGCTCGGCGCGCAGCCGGCCGCTGGATCCGCCGTCGTCACCGACCGTCACCACCGCGGTGATGTCCAGGTCCAGCTCGGGCGCGCACCGCCGGAGCGCGCGCAACGAGGCCGCGAGGCCGTGCCCGCCGCCGAAGGCGACCACTCTGATCATTCGCGCCCCAGATCACGATGGTGGGCGTGCGCCGCGAGCCGGGCCTGCCGCAGCCGGTCGGCCAGTTCCTCCGCGATCGCGACACTGCGATGTTTGCCGCCGGTGCAGCCCACGGCCACGGTCAGGTACCGCTTGCCCTCCCGTTCGAAGCCCGACGCGGTCGCCGCGATCAACCCGGCGTACGTCTCGACGAAGGCCAACGCGCCACTCTGGTCCAGGACGTACCGGCTGACCGCCTCCTCGCGACCGTTGTGCTCCCGCAGTTCGGGAACCCAGAACGGATTCGGCAGGAATCGGGCGTCGAGCACGAAATCGGCGTCCGGTGGCAGTCCGTACTTGAAGCCAAAGGACAGTACGGTGACCCGCAGCCGGCGGGCGTCCTCGCCGCCGAACAGCTCCTCCACCCGGCGACGCAACTGGTTGACGTTCAGGTGGCTGGTGTCGATGATCACGTCGGCCTGCTCGCGAGCCTCCTCGAGCAGGCCGCGCTCCACCGCGATGCCGTCGGCCAGCCGACCGTCACCCTGCAACGGGTGGGACCGGCGGACGCTCTCGAACCGGCGGATCAGCACCTCGTCGTCGGCGTCCACGAAGACGACCCGGGGTTGGAATCCCCGCTCCTTCAACGCCCTGATGGCCTCGGCGAGGTCGGTCGAGAAGGCCCGGCTCCGCACGTCGAGGACCATCGCGGTGCGCCGGGCGGCACCGCCGGCGGCGAACGCCAGCTCCGCCATGTCCAGCATCAACGCCTGCGGCAGGTTGTCCACCACGTAGTAGCCGACGTTCTCCAAAGCCCGGGCGACCGTGCTGCGACCGCCACCGGAGACACCCGTCACGACCACCAGTTTGGTATCCGAGCGCTCCGGTGCCCGGGCCGCCCCGTTGTCGGTGTGCGCCATCCGCGCCTCAGTCACGTCTTCCCGACCCCCCAGCCGTACCGACCATTCCCCCGTAGGCCCGGTTTCCGCGGGGCCCGGTCCGCCCGCGACTCTATCGCGCCGTCGAAGGCGGGTCGGACCGCGACCGAGACCGACCGTCAACTATCGGACAGATCGACACATTGTGACGATCTGTCATCATCCATATGCTCGCTGTGCTCGCCGCCACTTCGGCGAGCCGATCGGAGGCTGTGATGCACGATCTCGGGGACAAGAACAAGTACATGGGCTTCCTCCTCATGAAGGTGAGCCCCGAGTACTTCGCGCTGGGTGAGGAGCGGATTCGGGAGATCTCCCGCGAACACGCCCGCGACATGGCCCGTTTCGCCAACCAGCTCACCCACGTCGTGTGCACCGGCACCAACGGGACCTTCGACCAGGTCACCATCGTCGAGGCGGACAGCCTTGAGGAGATCAACGCCGCCGCCACCGCCTTCCGGCTGGGCGGCAAGGCCCGCTACATCGAGATCAACGACATCGTGATCGGCATGAAGGCCCCGCCCCGCGGCGCCGCCACCCGCCCCCTGGGCCTCTGACCCGAACCCCACCCCCAGCCCCGCCGGGCGTCCCGCTCCCGTTGATCAAGAGGTTCGCGTCAGATTTCCCCGGGAACCTGACGCGGACCTCTTGATCAACACGGGCGGTCCGGCTGGAGTGCCGCGTCCGCAGTGCCCGCAGGTGCCGCGGCGGCGCAGGTGGTACGCGATCGTCGCCACCCCGAGCGCGACGCCCCAGCCGATCCACAGCAGACTCGGCACGTTCAACGCCCAGCCGACCCGGCTGACGTCCGTCCACACGAACATCAGACCGGCCGGGATGGCGGCCACGGCCACCAGCGACGCGGGAACGACCGCGAGAGCCGGCGGCACCCGCCGCCCGGCCCGGAACCAGATCCACCGGGGATAGGTCTCGCCCCAGCGGCTCACCAGTCCATGGGTGAGGACGCCGCCGATGATCGAGGCCACGGCCAGGCCCAGCCCGACCTCCAGCATGCCCGGGGTGTCCTGCATCATCCGCAGGAACTCCGGGGTGATGCCGAGCGGCCACCCGGCGTACCAGGCGAGCCGCGTGACCTCGTACGGCAGCGGGGCGAGACAGGCCGCCAGGACGGCCCACCGGCCGATCCGGAGCAGGGTGGACCGGGACAGCGCGGCCTCCCGGTCGGGCCGCCTACCGCAGCGCGCGCACCCGCCACGGACCCGCCGTTGGTACGCCAGGGTCGCGGCGGCCCACAACACGCCGCCGACGAAGATGACGATCAGGTTGACGCGGTGCCAGTAGAGGATGTCGCCGATGCCGTCCTGCGGTCCCGGCACCCCGGTGAAGGCGAAGATCAGCAGCGCCGGCGCGAACGCGATAAGCGCGATGAGCGTGTAGTCCGGGATGACCAGCGTGAGGGCGACCGCCGCCACCCAGCCGAAGCCGACCAGGCCGACGGCAAGCCGGCCGGTGGTCGCCCCTGGGCCGGCGCCGGCGCTGCGCGCGGCGCCGACCCCGCGCGCCATCGCGATCGCGACCACCGCCCCGACCAGTCCCAGGACGGCGATCACCGGCGCCACGATCTCCACCCGGCTGCCCTCCAGTATGGAGCCGGAGGAGCGATCCGGAACGGTCGGCGCGAACGGGAAACCGGCGCCGCCGGCCCACCAGAACACCCCCAACACCGCGTACGCCGCCGACCAGCCCGCCGCCGCGTAGCCCGACCAGGCCGGCCAGCCGTACGCCACCCTCCGTATTGCGGTCCCGAACACGTGATCCCCCTCGAACGGTGATGGGTTGTCGCGTTCGAGCCTCGTCGCGCCGGTAGGCGCCGGTATCCCGCGCGAGAGCCGACCTTCTCCCCCGACCGAGGCAGCATCGATGATCAACTCTGCGTGGGGCGTGTCGCGGGGTGAGCGTCGGTCGGAACACCCGACCTGCCGCACACCCAGTCGATCATGAATCGATGGGCTGTCAGGACTCCGCGCCGTCGTTACGCAACGCCGCGATGATCGCCTCGGCGGTCCGCCGGCCGATCCCCGGCACCTCGCTGATCTCCTCGACGGTGGCCGCCGACAGCCGCTTCACCGAGCCGAACCTGCGCAGCAGGGCCTTGCGGCGCACCTCACCGAGGCCCGCCACCTCGTCCAGTCCGGAGACCGTCATCCGCTTCGACCGACGCTGCCGGTGGTAGGTGATGGCGAACCGGTGCGCCTCGTCGCGTACCCGCTGCATGAGATAGAGCGCCTCCGAGCCGCGCGGCAGGATCACCGGGTAGTCGTCGTCGGGCAGCCACACCTCCTCCATGCGCTTGGCCAGGCCGCACAGCGCGATGTCGTCGATGCCCAGTTTGGCCAGCGTCGCCGCGGCGGCGGCCACCTGCGGCTGGCCGCCGTCCACCACCACCAGCTGCGGCGGGTACGCGAACTTGCGCGGCCGGCCGGTCGTCGGGTCGACCAGGGCGCCGATCCGGGTCTCTTCGGCGGCGGCGTCGCCGCCCGGGGCCGCGGACAGCTCGTCAGCCGGCCGGTCCGGGTCGCTTGCGGTTTCCACCGCCAGCTCGCCCAGTTCGGCGCGGCTTTCCAGGTAGCGCGCGAACCGGCGGCGCAGCACCTCGGACAGGGCGGACAGGTCATCGGTCGCGCCACGGACCGCGAACCGCCGGTATTCGCTCTTACGTGCCAGCCCGTCCTCGAAGACCACCATGCTGGCCACCACGTCGGTGCCCTGGATCTGCGACACGTCGTAGCACTCGATACGCAGCGGCGCGGTGCTCATGCCGAGCGCCTCCGCCAGCTCGTCGAGGGCCTGGTTGCGGGTGGTCAGATCACCGGAGCGGCGCAGCTTGTGCCGGGTCAGGGACTCCCCGGCATTGCGGCCCACCGTCTCCAGCAGGGCCCGCTTGTCACCGCGTTGCGGCACCCGCAGCGACACCCGGCTGCCGCGCTTCTGGGACAGCCAGTCGGCGAGCGCGTCGGCGTCCGCCGGCAACGCCGGCACCAGCAGCTCCCGCGGCACGTCGGCCTCGCCGTGCTGCTCGCCGTACACCTGGGTGCAGAAGTGGTGGACGAGGTCGCCGGTGGTCAACTCCTCGACCTTCTCCACCACCCAGCCCCGCTGGCCACGGACCCGGCCGTCGCGGACGTGGAATACCTGGACGGCGGCCTCCAGCGGGTCCTCGGCGAAGGCCACCACGTCGGCGTCCGTGCCGTCCCCGAGCACCACCGCCTGCTTCTCGGTGGCCCGGCGCAGCGCCGCCAGGTCGTCGCGCAGCCGCGCCGCCCGCTCGAACTCCAGTGCCTCGCTGGCCTCGCCCATCTCCCGTTCCAGCTTGCGCGCCATGGCGTCGGTGCGGCCGCCCATGAAGTCGCAGAACCCGTCGACGATCCCGCGGTGTTCCTCGGGGCTCACCCGCCCCACGCAGGGCGCCGAACACTTGCCGATGTCCCCGAGCAGGCACGGCCGGCCCACCTGGGCGGCCCGCTTGAACACCCCGGCCGAGCAGGTGCGCGCCGGGAATACCCGGAGCAGCAGGTCGAGCGTCTCGCGGATCGCCCAGGCGTGTGAGTACGGCCCGAAGTAGCGCACCCCCTTGCGTTTGCTGCCCCGCATCACCTGGAGCCGGGGGAACTCCTCGTCGAGGGTGACCGCGAGGTAGGGGTAGGACTTGTCGTCCCGGTAACGCACGTTGAACTTCGGGTCGAACTGCTTGATCCAGGTGAACTCCTGCTGGAGTGCCTCGACCTCGGTGCCGACCATCATCCAGTCCACCCGGACGGCGGTGGTGACCATCTGCCGGGTGCGCTGGTGCAGGCCCCACGGGTCGGCGAAGTAGGAGTTGACGCGGCTGCGGAGGTTCTTCGCCTTGCCGACGTAGATCACCCGACCGGTGGCGTCCCAGAAGCGGTAGACGCCGGGCGACTCCGGGATGGTGCCCGGGGCGGGACGGTAGGTCGCGGGATCTGCCACGGGCCAAGCGTAATCCGTACCTCTGTCAAGATCACCTCAGCGGATGACGGGCCGCTTGTCGGGTGTGGCGGACAAGATGCCCCCTGCTCGCGGTCAGGCCAGGGTGATGCTGTCGCCGGAGACGGTGACGTCGCGGGGCGGCAGCGGCTTCGTCGCCGGCCCGGACTGCGCCGACCCGTCCGCGATGGAGAACCGGCTGCCGTGGCAGGTGCAGTTGATGGAGCCGTTCTCGATCCGGGCCACCGGGCAGTTCTGGTGGGTGCAGATGGCGCTGAACGCCTTGAACTGCCCGGCCGCCGGCTGGGTCACCACCACGCTCTGATCCGCGAAGATCTTCCCGCCGCCGACGGGGATCTCCGACGTCTTGGCCAGCGCGGCGCCGCCGCCGTCCGCCCCGCCCGTCTCGCCGTCCCCCGGTTCGCCGCCGTCCGTCGTGCCGGCACTCGGCTGGGTCGGCGCGCTGTCGTCGGAGTCCGTGCCGCAGGCGGCCAGCAGGACCGATGCCCCGGCCGCCCCGGCACCGGCCAGCAGCGCACGCCGGGTACGGGAGAACGTTGGCTTCGTCGTCTGGTCGTCGTCGCTCATGCAAACCCTCTCTCGGCTGCCGCCGCCGCTGGTCAGCGTACGGCCACGTCCGTTCACACGCAGATGTCCCCACCACGGTTCAACCGCCGCCCGACCTGCGGGTCACGGTCCGTCAGGTGACCGTCCGTGCGGCGGCCTTCGCTCCCCGGCCGCTCGCCTTGCCACCCCCACCGCTCGCCTTGCCCGCGGCCCCGCTCGCCTTGCCCGCGGCCCCGCTCGCCTTGCCACCCCCACCCCTCGCCTTGGAGCTCCCGCCGGTGGCCTTGGTGTTCCGGCCGTCGCCGCTGTTGGCCCGGTTGGCCCGGTCGGTCGCCTCGGCGGCCCCGGCGGCCACCCCGGTAAGCCCCAGGACGGGCCGCAGGTGCTGACCGGTGTAGCTCTCGGGCACCTCGGCGATCTCCTCCGGCGTACCGGCGGCGATCACCGTGCCACCCCGGTGGCCGCCCTCCGGACCCATGTCGATCAACCAGTCCGCCGTCTTGATCACATCGAGGTTGTGCTCGATGGTGATCACCGTGTTGCCCTTGTCGACCAGACCGTCGAGCACCCCGAGCAGCTTCCGGATGTCCTCGAAGTGCAGCCCGGTGGTCGGCTCGTCGAGGACGTAGACCGTGCGTCCGGTGGACCGCTTCTGCAACTCCGACGCGAGCTTCACGCGCTGCGCCTCACCACCGGACAGGGTGGGCGCCGGCTGACCCAGGCGGACGTACCCGAGCCCCACGTCCACGAGCGTCTTGAGGTGCCGGTGGATCGCCGGGATGGCCTCGAAGAAGGTGGCCGCCTCCTCGATCGGCATCTCCAGGACCTCGGAGACGGTCTTGCCCTTGTAGTGCACCTCCAGGGTCTCCCGGTTGTACCGGGCGCCCTTGCACACCTCGCACGGCACGTACACGTCCGGCAGGAAGTTCATCTCGATCTTGATCGTGCCGTCACCGCTGCACGCCTCGCACCGGCCGCCCTTGACGTTGAACGAGAACCGGCCCGGACCGTACCCCCGGACCTTGGCCTCGGTGGTCTCGGCGAACAGCTTTCGGATGTGGTCCCAGACCCCGGTGTAGGTGGCCGGGTTGGACCGGGGTGTCCGGCCGATCGGCGACTGGTCCACCCCGACCACCTTGTCGACCTGGTCGAGGCCGGTGATCCGGGTGTGCCGGCCGGGCACCAGCCGGGCACCGTTGATCTGGTTGGCGAGCACGGCGTGCAGGATGTCGTTGACAAGCGTCGACTTGCCCGAGCCACTCACCCCGGTGACCGCGATCAACTGGCCGAGCGGGAACGGCACGGTGATGTTGCGCAGGTTGTGCTCCCGCGCACCGTGTACGACGATCTCCCGCCCCGGCAGCTGCGGGCGTCGCCCGCCGGGGACCGGGATGGAGCGGTGCCCGGCCAGGTACGCCCCCGTCACCGATTCGGGATTGGCCAGCAGTTCCGGCACCGAGCCGCTGTGCACGATCCGGCCGCCGTGCTCACCGGCCCCCGGGCCGATGTCGACCACCCAGTCAGCGGTCCGGATCGTGTCCTCGTCGTGCTCGACCACGATAAGTGTGTTGCCGAGCCCCTTGAGCCGGACCAGCGTCTCGATGAGCCGGTGGTTGTCCCGTTGGTGCAGGCCGATCGACGGCTCGTCGAGGACGTACAGCACGCCGACCAGGCCGGAGCCGATCTGCGTGGCCAACCGGATCCGCTGCGCCTCGCCACCGGACAGGGTCCCGGCCGGACGGTCCAGGGACAGGTAGTCCAGTCCGACGTCGACCAGGAACCGCAGCCGGGCGTTGATCTCCTTGAGCACCCGCTCGGCGATCATCTTCTGCCGGTCGGTGAGCTCCATCGCGCCGAGCAGGTCGGCGCACTCGCCAACGGAGAGCGCGCAGACCTCGGCGATGCTGCGTCCGCCGAGGGTCACCGCCAGCACCTCCGGCTTGAGCCGGGCACCCCCGCAGGACGCGCACGGCACGTCACGCATGTATCCCTCGTACCTGTCCCGCGACCAGTCCGACTCGGTGTCCGAGTGACGGCGCTCGATCCACTGCACCACACCCTCGAAGCCGGTGTAGTAGGACCGCTCGCGACCGTACTTGTTGCGGTAACGCACGTGCACCTGGTCGTCGGAGCCGTGCAGGATCGTCTTCTGCGCCCGGGACGGCAGCGCCCGCCACGGCGTGTCCAGGTTGAAGTGCTCGGCGTCGCCTAGCGCCTCCAGCAGCCGGAGGAAGTATTCCAGGGTATGGCCGCCGGACCAGGGCTGGATCGCGCCCTCCCGCAGCGTCCGCTCCGGGTCGGGCACCAGCAGCTCCGGATCGACCTCCTTCTTGGTGCCCAGGCCGGTGCACTCGGGGCAGGCGCCGTACGGGGCGTTGAAGGAGAAGACCCGCGGCTCCAGGTCCTCGATCGCGAGGGGATGGTCGTTGGGACAGGCCAGGTGCTCCGAGTAGCGGCGCTCCCGGTGCGGGTCGTCCTCGGCCAGGTCGACGAAATCCAGCAGCACCAGTCCGTTGGAGAGGGCGAGCGCGGATTCGACCGAGTCGGTGAGCCGCCGCTTGGCGCTGGCCTTCACGGTGAGCCGGTCGACCACCACCTCGATGGTGTGCTTCTCCTGCTTCTTGAGCTTCGGCGGCTCGGTCAGCGGATGCACGACCCCGTCCACCCGGGCCCGGGCGTACCCCTTGGACTGCAGCTCGGCGAAGAGGTCGACGTACTCCCCCTTGCGCCCGCGCACCACCGGCGCCAGCACCATGAATCGGGTGCCCTCCGGCATCGCGAGGACGCGGTCGACGATCTGCTGCGGGCTCTGTCGGGAGATCCGCTCACCGCAGACCGGGCAGTGCGGCTCGCCCACCCGCGCGAACAGCAGCCGCAGGTAGTCGTAGACCTCGGTGATGGTCCCCACCGTCGAGCGCGGGTTGCGGGAGGTGGACTTCTGGTCGATCGACACCGCCGGGCTCAGTCCCTCGATGAAGTCGACGTCGGGCTTGTCCATCTGGCCGAGGAACTGCCGGGCGTACGACGACAACGACTCGACGTACCGCCGCTGGCCCTCGGCGAAGATGGTGTCGAAGGCCAGGCTCGACTTGCCGGAACCGGACAGCCCGGTGAACACGATGAGCGCGTCCCGCGGCAGGTCGAGGCTGACGTCACGCAGGTTGTGCTCGCGCGCGCCACGGATGATCAGTCGGTCGGCCACTGTGCGTGTGCTCCCGGGGAGAAAGTGCGGGTCTGTCCGTTACGACGGCGCGAAGATGGCGCCTGCGCAACTCTAGCCCCGGGGTAGGACACTGTCGCCGACCCGCACATTCCCCCAGGTCACCCGCGCCACACCGAGCCGGCGCTCGCGACCCGGCCCAGGCGCCCGACCGGGCCGACCGCACACCGTCAGCCGGCGAACGGCGGGTGGTGGTGGCGACCGGGCCGCTGATCGTGCCGCCGGCGACGGCGCCACTCGACGTCCTGCCGCTTGTCCGCCAGCCGGGCGTCCCGCCGGCCGGTCTCGACCGCTACCTCGCGGTTCAGTCGCTGCCAGCTCTCCCACCGTCGCGGGGCAAGGTTTCCGGACTCCAGCGCGCCGCGCACCGCGCAGCCGGGCTCCACCCGGTGCGCGCAGTCGGCGAACCGGCAGGCCCCGATCAGCTCGGTCACGTCCGCGAAGGCCCGCGCCAGGCCGTCGGTCGCGGCCTGCAACCCCACCGCCCGGATGCCCGGCGTGTCCAGCACCGCGCCACCGCCGGGGATCGGGACCAGCGCCCGGTGGGTCGTGGTGTGCCGGCCCTTGCCGTCCACCCGGCGGATCGCCTGGGTGACCATCGCGGTGCTCCCGACCAGCCCGTTCACCAGCGAGGACTTGCCCGCACCGGACGGACCCAGCAGGCCCAGCGTCCTCCCCGGGGCCGCGTAGGGCCGCAGCGCGGCCAGGCCACCCGGCCGGTGCGCGGTCACCGGGAGCACCGGGACCCCGGGCGCGACCTCGGCAAGCTGATCGGCCAGCGCGGCCGGGTCCGCCGCGAGATCACACTTGGTGAGTACGACGAGCGGCTCGGCGCCGGACTCCCAGGCCAGCGCGAGCAGCCGCTCGATCCGGTCGATGTCCGGTTCCGGATGGACGGGCTCGATGACGGCTGCCGTGTCGAGATTGGCCGCCAACACCTGTCCGGTGGAGTCCTTTCCCGCGGTCCGCCGGATCACCACGGTGTGCCGGGGAAGCACAGCCTCGGCGGTGATCCGGTCGTCCGGCCAGCGCCGGACCAGCACCCAGTCGCCGGCGCACGGCAGGTCGGCCGGATCCTTGGCGGCCGCCGCGAGGACCGCGCCGCCCAGGCTGGCCCGGACCGGGCCGTCGACACCGAGCACGGTGAGGACCCCGCGATCGGCCCGGGTCACGCGGCCGGGGTGCAGGTCGGGACAGCGCCCGGCCCGCTCCGCCAGCGCCGGGCTCCAGCCCAACGCCCAGAGATCAATAGTCATGTCAACCCTTCGGTCGAACGTACGTCTGGGAACGGCTGGCACGGTGACCGGCATGATCCCCACCTCCCTCGCCGGTTCGGGTGACGCGGCCGACATCGACGGTAGGCGCACCGCCGGACCCCTCGAAAGCAATTTCCGGTGCTCCAGGACGACGCCGACCGGTTAGGGTCTGATCCCGTGACCGTTGACCCGCTCGTTCTCGTCGTCGAGGTGGATCGCGCGACCGACCGGCTGCTGGACACAGCGACCCGGTTGGACGAGCCGGCGGTCCGCGGCCCGTCACTGCTCCCGGGCTGGTCCCGTGGGCACGTGCTGACCCATCTGGCCCGGCAGGCCGACGCCCAGGTCAACATGCTGACCTCGGCGCGGACCGGCGAACACCTCCCGGCGTACCGGAGCGAGGAGGCCCGGGCCGCGGACATCGCGGCCGGCGCGGACCGGTCCCCCGCGGACCTGCTCGCCGACCTGCGTACGGCGACCGAACGGCTCACCGACGCGATCGAGGCGATGCCGCCGGAGGCGTGGGCCGCCACGGTGACCGGCCGGCGTGGGCCGCAACCCGCCGCGACCCTGATGTGGGCCCGGCTGCGGGAGGTGGAGGTGCATCACGTCGACCTCGACGCCGGGTACGCCCCGGCGGACTGGCCCGCGGCGTTCGCCCACCACCTGTTGCACGAGGTGGTGGCCGACCTCGGCCGACGACCCGACGCGCCGGCGATGGTGCTGCGGCCGGCCGACGGTCGGGAGTTGACGGTCGGTGAACCGGAGGGCGCGCCCACGATCTCCGGTCCGGCGCCGGTGCTGGCGGCGTGGCTCGTCGGGCGGTCCGGCGCGGCCGGGCTTACGGTGACTCCGGACGACGCCCTACCGACCCCACCCGAGTGGATCTGAGGCCGGACCCGCAGTCACGAAAGGTTTACCGCATGACCTACAGCGGAGACGTCGCCACCGGCGGCCCGACCGATGTACGCGAACTCGACCGGCTGACCGTCACCAAGGTGTCGGTCGGTCCCATGGACAACAATGCGTTCCTGCTGCGCTGCCGGTCCACCGGGGACCAGGTGCTGATCGACGCCGCCAACGAGGCGCCCCGGCTGCTGGACCTGGCCGGGGAGGCAGGGCTGTCCACTGTGGTCACCACCCATCAGCACATGGATCACT
Organism: Plantactinospora sp. GCM10030261; assembly: GCF_042666615.1. NCBI lineage: Bacteria > Bacillati > Actinomycetota > Actinomycetes > Micromonosporales > Micromonosporaceae > Plantactinospora > Plantactinospora sp. GCM10030261. The sequence continues at coordinate 82,371 of NZ_JBHTDD010000016.1, read as the reverse complement.
GGGTGGCGTTGGAGGAGGTCGTGGCGGCGACCGGCGCCCGTTCACTGGTGCACGTCGACGACGCCGAGGGGCTGCCGATCCCGTCCGAGACGCTGCGCGACGGTGACACCGTCGCGGTGGGTGACTGCACCCTGGAGGTCATCCATCTGGTCGGGCACACGCCGGGCTCGATCGCGCTGCTCTACCGCGACCCCGCCGGCATCCCGCACCTGTTCACCGGCGACTCGCTGTTTCCCGGCGGGGTGGGCAACACCCACCAGGACCCGGCGGCGTTCGCCAGTTTGATCAACGATGTCGAGCAGAAGCTGTTCGACCGGCTGCCGGACGAGACGTGGGTGTATCCCGGCCACGGCAAGGACACCACCCTCGGTGCCGAGCGCCCGGAGGTGCCGACCTGGCGGGCCCGCGGCTGGTGACCAGCACGGCACCGTTCGCGCCGCGTCAGCCCGGCTCGAACGGATTAACGGTGGCCACCCCGGTCCGCGCCATGTCCACGACATTCCGCGTGACCACGATCAGCCGGTGCACTCGCGCCGTGGCCGCCACCAACCCGTCGATGATCGGTGGCGGCTTCGGCGGAACGTGGCGACTCCCATCCAGTCTGTCCAGATGTTGGCTCCACCGTGACTTTCAGCGGGTCTCGCAGTGCCGCTTGAGCGACTCGCCCTCGGTGGTGACGTACCGCTGGATGAGGCCGCCGTAGGCCGCCCGTGCCACCGGCGCCATCCAGCCGTCGAGGTCGAAGGTCAGCGTCACCACGGTTCCGCTCGGGCCCTCGACGACCCGGTGGTCCGCCACGGCCCGCACCGCCGAACTGGTCGACGCCCACACGAATGACCGGCCAGGCTCGAACTTCGTCACGGTCATCACCGCCGGCCGGAGCCGGGGCTGCTCGATCCGGATCCGGCTGCCGAACCGCAGCGGTCCGTCGTCGAGCTGGTCGACCCGACGCACGGTCGGCGTCCAGTCCGGCCACCGGCGAACGTCGGCGAGCACCCGCCAGACGTCCTCGGCGGGTGCGTTGATCGTCACTTCTGTCGCATAGCGCATGAGGGTTCTCCCGCATCGGTTCGTGGGTGCCGCGCCGTCCCGGACGACGCGATGTACCAGATGGTACGTGTACCATCTGGTACATGAGCAGCCGGCAGCGACTCCTGGACGCGACGGTCGAGCAGGTGACCACCCTCGGCATCGGTGACCTGAGCCTCCGGCAACTCGCCGCCGCGCTCGGCACCAGCCACCGGATGCTGATCTACCACTTCGGTTCGAAGGAGGGTCTGCTGGTCGCGGTGGTCCAGGAGATGGAGCGGCGGCAGCGGGACGCGCTGCGCACCACGGCGCCCGACGGCTCTCCGGTGGACCTCGCCCGCCAGTTCTGGCGGCGGATCAGCGACCCCGAGCTGTGGTCGCACGAACGCCTCTTCTTCGAGGTGTACGGCCAGGCGTTGCAGGGCCGCCCGTACGCGGTCCGGCTGCTGGACGGGGTGATCGAAGACTGGGTGGCGCCGGTGGCGACCGGCCTGGAGTCGTTCGGGCTGCCGGAAGCCGCCGCGCGCGCCGAGGCCCGACTGGGTCTGGCGGTGGTCCGGGGCCTGCTGCTGGACCTGCTGGCCACCGGAGACCGGGCCGGCGTCGACGACGCGATGGAGACCTACCTGGAGTCCGTCGCGGCCCGGCTCGCCGCGCTGCCGACCCACTGACGCCACCCGCCCTCCCGCGTCATACGCCGATCCGCAGGTCACCGCCGGTACGACTATCGTGCACCGGGTGAACTGGCTCGACGCGATCGGCTGGACCGGCTCGGCGTTGCTTGTCTGGTCCCTGTTGCAGACCCGCATCCTGCGGCTGCGCGCCCTCAACCTGGTGGGCTGCCTGGTGCTCATCGGGTTCAACGCCGCCGTCGAGGTGTGGCCGATGGTGGGCCTGAACGTGGTGCTCGCCGTCATCAACGTGTGGTACCTGACCCGGATGCTGGCGACCCGGCACGACGACCGGACGTACCAGGTGGTGGAGGTCGGCACTGAGGACGGCTTCCTGACCCACACGCTGCGGGTGCACGCCGCGGACATCGCCCGGTTCAACCCGGACTTCGCCTGGCCGCCCAGCCGGCCGGCGGACCCCGGCCGGCCCGGCGATCCGGGTGGGCCGGCGGCCCCTGGCGGGCCGGACCGCTCGGCGTTCCTGGTGTTGCGGGCCGACGAGGTGGTCGGCGTGGTGCTGGTCCGGTCGGCGGGTGACGGCGTGGCGCGGATCGAGCTGGACTACGTGACGCCCCGGTTCCGCGATCTCACCCCCGGCGAGTTCGTCTACCGGCGCAGCAGCCTGTTCACCGACCGTGGGTTCCGCCGCGTGGTGACTCCCCCGGGCATGGTGGGCGCCTACTACGACCGGCTGGGGTTCCGGCGCAGCGGCCCGTCCTACGTCCTCGATCTGCCGTCGGACCAGCCGGTCGACCCGCGTCAGGTGGCCTGACTCGGGTCCCGCCGCGGACGGGCCGCCGCGGGTCACACCATGACCGGCGACTGCGCTCCTCGGTCGGGCGCCGGTTGCGCGGGCAGGTCCCGGTGCCGCCGGAGCGGACCGATCAGCAGGATCAGGCCGGTCAGCGCGAGCCAGCCGGTGGCGGTCCAGACGGCGGTACGCAGGCCCAGCGCGCCGGCCAGTGCCCCGGCCGCGAGCGTGCCGAGTGGGATCGCGCCGAGGTTGACCAGTTGCATGCTGGAGAGCACCCGGCCCAGCAGGTGGTGTGGGGTGTAGGCCTGCCGGAAACTCTCCTTGATCACGTTGCCGGCCACCACACCCGCGCCGATCACCATGCCACCGACGGCCGCCAGCGCCAGCCGAGGACCCGGTCCGGTGAGCGGGATGAGCAGCCCGAACGGGGCCGCCCCGAGCTCGCAGGCCAGCATGGCACGGGCGGTACCGATCCGCCGGGCGAGGGTGGTCGCCAGCAAGGCGCCGACCACGCCGCCGAGGCTCATCACGGCCATCAGCCCACCGACCAGCGCCGGCCGTACACCCACCTCGCGAACCAGGAAGACCACGAGGATCGACTGGTAGCCGACCAGGCCGAGGTTGGACGCCGCTCCGAACACGGCGAGCACCCGCAGGTAGGGGTCGCGCGCCACGAACCGGATGCCCTCGCTCACCTCCTGACGCAGGCTCGCGTCCCGTTGCCGAACCGCGGGACGCGGCTCGGCGCTGCGGATACCGAGCAGGCAGATGGCGGCGACGGCGAGGCTGGCCGCCTCCACGAGCAACGCGTTCACCGCGCCGATTCCGCCGGCGACCAGGCCGGCGAGGCCCGGACCGCCGACCCGCGCCGCCGCCTCGGTGCCCTGCAACCGGGCGTTGCCTGCCGGAAGGTCGACGGCCGGCACCAGGGTCGGCAGGTACACCTGGTACGCGGTCTGGAAGAACACCTTGGCGGTGCCGGCACCGAGAGCCACCGTCAGCAGGTGCGCGATGGTGAGCAGGTCGAGCCAGGCGGCCACCGGCACACTGACGAGCAGCCCGACGGAGAGCAGCTGGCAGGCGACCATCAGCGGTCGGCGGCGCAGCCGGTCCACCCAGGCTCCCGCTGGCAGGCTGATCAGCAGCCACGGCAGCCAGCTCGCGGTGGAGAGCAGCGCCACCTGGAACGCGCTGGCGTCCAGGGTCGCCACCGCGACCAGCGGCAGCGCCACGCTGGTGGCGGCGGTGCCGAGGGCGCTCACTCCCTGACCGGCCCAGAGCCGCTGGAAGTCGCGGCCCAGGCCGGGCCGCGGGACACGGCGGTGCCGGTGGCCGGGCGAGGTGTCCCCGGAGGTGGTGTCGACCGCGCTCACGGCTTGGCCGGTACGCCGTAGGCGAAGACGAACACCGGCTCGCGGGTCCGCCCGTCGTCCGGGATGTCGCGCCGCTTCCACCGGTCGAGCAGGTCGATGACCTCGCGATTCAGCTCGGTCAACTCCTCCGGGGTGAGTCGCAGCCACTGGTCGGTGGAGAAGGTGCTGTTTCCCCACGCCACCTGCTCGGCCTCGCCGGCCCCGTACCACGCCCGGACCATGCCGATGTGCCGGTCGAGGTTGATGGATCGGGCCGCCTCGGCGACCGCGTGCGAGACCGGGTCGCCGTCGAAGTCGCGATTGTTCCAGGACAGGCCGGGCTGCCCCAGCCGCCACCAGCGTTCGCGCCGGTCCCGGGCGAGTTCCGGCGCCTCCACGACCAGTTCGCAGCCGGCCAGCACCTTGAGGTGGTGGCTCACGTTGGCGACCGCCTGACCGGTCCGTTCGGCCAGCATCGAGGCGGTCGACGGGCCGTACACCTTCATCACGTCCATCAGCCGGCGGCGCAGTGGATGCGACAGCGCGGCAAGCACCCGGGAGTCGGTGATCTGTCGTACCTGGCGATCTTCCATGCCGTCAGGCTGACATCCGCAACGTCGGTTGCGCAAGAAACATTGCGCAATATCGGTTGAGGAACGAGTCGTTTCTGCCTCCCGCATAACGCCCTGTCGGCCCCCACGCGGGCCTCCCTAACCTGGCCGGCATGACGCGAACAGCACTGGTGATCGGGGCGACCGGGCAGGTGGGCCGGGCGGCGGTGGCCGCGCTGGTCCGGGACGGCTGGCGGGTCCGGGCCGGCTCCCGAGGCAGGCGGCCGGCCGGGACCTGGCCCGCGGACTGGGCGGTCGAGCCGATCACCGTCGACCGGGACGACGACGCGTCGCTGGCCGCCGCCGTCGGCACCGGCTGCGACGTGATCATCGACACCGTCGGGTACGGGCGGGGACACGCCGAGCAGGTGCTCCGGCTGGCTGACCGGATCGGCTCGGCCGTGGTGCTGTCCAGCGTCGGCGTCTACGTCGACGACGAGGGTCGCCCGTTCGGGGCCGACGATTTCCGCCCGCCGGAACTCATCCCCGAAACCCAACCCACCGTGCCCGGCCGGGTCGACCCGTTCGGCGCCGACGACTACGCCGGCGGCAAGGTGGACCTGGAGCGGACGCTGCTCGCCGCGGGCGACCGGCTGCCCGTCACGCTGCTGCGCGCCGGAGCGATCCACGGCCCGCACACCACCCAGCCCCGGGAGTGGCACTTCGTCAAGCGGGCGCTGGACCGCCGGCCGGTGCGCATCCTCGCGTACGCCGGGGAGAGCCGCTTCCACCCGGTCTCCACCGCCAACCTGGCCGAGTTGATCCGGCTCGCCGCCGCCCGGCCGGGATCCCGGGTGCTCAACGCGGGGGACCCGGACGTGCCCACGGTCCGCGAGATCGGCGCGGCCATCGGCGCGCTGCTGGACCACCGGCCGGAGGAGGTGCTAATCGACGGACCGTCCCCGGCGCCACCGGTGGGCGGCACACCGTGGACGGTCCCGCGGCCGGTGGTGCTGGACATGACCGCCGCCGGACGCGAGTTGGGCTACCGGCCGGTCACCGACTATCCGGGTTCGCTGCCGGCGACCGTGGACTGGCTGGTGGCCGCCGCCCAGGGCCGGGACTGGCGGGCGGTCTTCACCGACCTGGTCGAGTACTACACCACCGACTTCTTCGACTACGCCGCCGAGGACGCCTGGCTGGCCGCGCGGGACTGACCGGTGGCGGGCCGACGGGTGGCGGATCCGGCCAGCACGTCGGCCGGGATGCCCGGCCACCGGGCGTACGCGCCGGCCAGGAAGTAACCCTGGCCCGGATCCCAGGTGTGGCCCGCCTCCCGCCGGTGATAGACGTAACCGAGCGGGTGCGTCCGGTAGATCGACGCTCCCGCCCGGCGCAGTCGCCGGAGCAGGCCGAGGTCGACCGACCGGGGCACCGGACGCCAGCCCCCGACCGCCTCCAGGTCGCCCCGGCCCAGCAGCATGGTGCCGCCGGCCACGATGTCCCCCTCGGCCTCGGGGACGCCGGACGAGCGCCGGACGGTGGCGTCCAGCGACTCCAGGTAGACGAACTCGGCGCCCTTGCCGACCAGGGCGGCGCCTGAGTAGTGCCGGGCCAGCACCAGGTCCCAGACATGCTCGTCGGAGTACGAGTCGTCATCGTCGATCTTGGTGATCAGGCTGCCGCCCGCCCGCGCGCTGGCCATGCCCAGCACCTCGCCGAAGCTGGTGTCGGAATCGGCGGCCACCACCTGGACCGGACGACCGCTGTCGGACAGCATGGCCCGTGCCTCGGCCGGCAGCGGGAAGCCGTGCGGGCACACCACGAACTCCAACTCGGGATAGGTCTGGTCCAGCAACCCCCGCAGCGCCCCGGCCAGCAGCTCCGGCCGGCGCGTCGCGAGGATCGCGCTCACCGTCGGCAGCCGGCCCAGTGTCGGGAAGCCCGCGACCGCGAGCGGGGGCAGCGCGAACGCGGGATCGTGACCCCGCATGGCCGCCCGCCGCTGCCGAACGCTGCGCGCCTCGGCCGCGAGTGGATCAGCGGTCTCCACCGGGTTGTCGAGTATGGCCCGTAGCTCGGGCGCGAGCAGGTCGGCCACGGCCGACGGCAGGTCGGGGACGTGCAGCGTCGCACCGGTCATCGCCAACTGCACCAGCAGCGCCGCGGTGTCCACCGGCTCGGCGGCGGGCACGTCCCGGCAGTCGACCACGCCCACCTGACGCAGCGTGGCGAGCGTGGCGGCATCCAGACCGGGGCCGTCGACCGGTCGTCCGGCTCGGTGGCCGCGGCCGGACCGCTCGACGACCTCCAGCCGTACCCGGGGGGCGTCCGGCCGGTACGCGGCGGCCCGCCGGCCACGCGGGTTGATCCGCCGCGCGTCGGCCAGCACCAGCCACTCCCCCGCGGGCCCGCGAACCGCGGAGCGGGTGGCCGGCAACACCAGTCCGTACCGCGGGTCGGCCGCCCGCGGCTCGGTGCCGGTCGGGTCGCCGGTGGCCAGCACCACGTCGTACGGCCGGACCTGGGTGTCGTCCGGCAGCGTGGCCCGGGATTCGTGGCGCGGGTCCAGGAACCCCGGCACCGGCCCGTACCCGGTCAGGTCCGGGCTGGCGGGTGCCGGCAACGGCCGGGCCGGAGCGAGCGCACCGAGCACCCCGCCCAGCACCTCCCGCAGCGGCGTCGGACGGCGCATCCGGACCGCGACCGTGGCAACCCCCCGGCCGAGCCGGGGCAACGCCACCCGCTGGCGGAGTACGCCGTCCATCGGCCCCACACCGCCGCCGGACCAGCCGCGCCGCGGCGCCCGCCAGTAGACCACCACCACCCGGGCCGCGACCGTCGGAGCCAGCGCGCGCGGCCCGGCGGCCAGCTCACGGACCCGGTCGACCGACCCGGCCAGGACCAGCACCCGCCGGATGCCGGGAACCCGAAGCACCCGGAGCCCAGCCAGGCGGCTCAGCCGCTCCGACCGGACCGGCGCCGGCCGGTCCAGCAGCCGCCACACCACACGCCGGCGGCTCCTGCCCTCGACCTTCTCATCCGGTACGCCGGCGGCGCACCCGGAGACCTCGTCCATGCTCAACCCGTCCTGATCGCTGACCGGCCACTCGTGGGCACGGCGGCGCCGTCGGCCGGCACCGCGCCGGCCGCCGGCGGCATGCACGTGGGCCGGACCCGGCCCAACAGCCGCCGCCGGGCCTGCCAGCCCGTCATCATCATCTCGAACAACAGGTAGCCGTCAACGGCGACGAGCCGCTGCTTGATGCCCTCGTTGCCGCCCGGCATCGGGGGCGCCACGGCCGGTCGGTGCCGGTGGTACCGCTCGGCCAGCCGCTGGAAGTACCGACGGCGCTGCGCCCGGGGCACCCGACTCGCGTGGCCGAGCACCTGGAGACAGTGCCAGATCATCTTGCGGAAGATCAACGGACGCAGGGTGGCCGCCCGTTCCGGATGTGCCGCCAGGTATGCCATCACCCGGTCCCACTGCTCGAACACCTCGAAGTGCCTGTCGCTCACGGTCCAGGTGATCGCCCCGGCGGGACGCTGCCGGTAGGCGTAGCAGTTCCGGTCGAGCAGGCTGATCCGCTCGGCGGCGATCATCAGGGGCAGGACGAACGCCACGTCCTCGTACCATCCGGGACCGAAGGCGAGGCCGCTGGTGGTGAGGAAGTCCCGACGGATCACCTTGTTGCAGGCGATCCACAGCACGTCGAGCAGGCCCGGCCGGTCGGCGAAGCGGAACACGCCGGGCACCGGGTCGCCCCGGCCCACCCTGCCCAGATCGTGCGACTCCACCCGACCGTCCGGATGGACCCGGGTGTATCCGGTGACCAGCAGGTCCGGTTCGGTCTGGGCGAGCCGGTCGGCGACCGCCCGGAGGGTGCCCGGCGGCAACCAGTCGTCGCTGTCCACGCACCACACGTACCGGCCGGTGGCCCGGGTGATACCCACGTTGCGCGCGTGGCCCAGCCCGCCGTTGCGGGTCAGCGTGACGACCGTGATCCGGGGGTCCCGGGCGGCGTACCGGGTCAGGATGGCGGCCGACCCGTCGTCGGAGGCGTCGTCCACCGCGATCACCTCGATGTCGCGGAACGACTGACCGAGCACTGAGTCCAGGCACTCCGCCAGGAAGTCCTCGACCCGGTACACCGGGATGATCAAGCTGAGCAGGGGCATCGGCGCGCTCCCTCCGTCCGGCGTCTGGACTCACTCTCCACACGCCGGGCGACAGCACCGGGTTGCGCCGGGAAACGTCGGGTGACGGCGAGCGGACCAACTGGCGACCACGGTGCCGCGGTTGGTCACCAGGGAATGTCCGACGGTCCGGAATCCCTTCGCGCCCCTTGTCATCGCGCCTGCCCGGCGCCCCCGCCACAGCGGACGGGTGCGGCTCCATGGGGTCAGCCGGGTCGCCTGCCGCGGGACGGTCAGCCGGAGGTCGTGGGCAGGAACACCGCCGACGGGTACCCCGGCTCGTGCAGGATCTCGCGGCGGCCGGCACGCAACCCGACCGCGCTGCCCAGGGGCTCCCCGGTGCCCGGGTTACGCGCGTACCGCGGATGCGCTCCGCCGCTGACCTGGAGGCGGACCCGGTGTCCAGGACGGAACCGATGGGCCACCGGCCACAGGGTCACCGGCACCCGCAGCACCCCGGCCGCGTCGACCGGGAACCGGCCCGGCTCCACCCGGACCAACCCGTCGCAGACGTTCCACGACCGGCCGCGCCGGTCCACGTCGCACAGCCGCAGGAATAGGTCGAAGTGGGCCAGGTCGCTGCGCACATGGATCTCGGCGGTCACCGGGCCGATCACCTCCAGCGCGGCGCCGAGCGGGTCGCCGGTGTAGAGCAGCACGTCGGGGCGCGCCTCCACCGGCCGGTTGTCCACCGCGCCGGCCCGCTGCGCCACCAGCAGCGGGCCGCCCAGCGACGGGGTGGGATCCGCCGGGTCGTACCAGAACTCGTCGGGTGCCGACGGCACCGGCGGATCCGGCGACAGGCCGGCGTCGGGACACAGGTGCCAGACCGTCCTGGTGGCCGGCGGCGGCCAGTCGGGCAGGTCCCGCCAGCCCACGCCGCCGCCGACGTGGATCCGCACCGGCGCCACCCGCGGGTGCGCCGGGTGTGCCACGCTGCCGGACGGGGCGCCCCGATCGTCCGCGAGATGGGTCCGCAACCAGGCCAGGCCCTCCCGCAGCGCGGCGCCGAACAGGCCCGGGCTGCCGTGCGTCCACGGCCCGACGGTAAGCGACGGCCGGCCACCCGCCGCCCGCAGCGCGGCGTAGTCGGCGAGTTGGGCCGGAAGGAAGATGTCGTGCCAGCCGGACACCATCGCGACCGGGGTCGTCACCTCGGCGATCCGGGCGTCGAACACCCGGGATCGCCAGTAGTCCGCGCCGGGCGTGTGGTGGGTCAGCCACTCCTGGAAGAACCGCACCGTCCCGCCGGTGGCCACCCGGTCGGCCTCGGCGAGCGGCAGGTGCGCCAGCCCGGCGAGCAGCCGGGGTTGACCCCGGCGCAGTTCGACCTGGCGGGCCAACCACGGCACGGTCTGCGCCTCCAGCAGCTCCGCCCAGGTCAACACGGTGTCCAGGGAGAACGAGCCACCCGCGTACGTGGAGTCCCGGGTGCTCGCCGCGGTCACCACGGCGACCATCGCCCGCAGGTCGGGCACCTCGGCCGCCAGCGCCCACTGCACGAAGCCCTGGTAACTGGCGCCGAACATGCCGAACCGGCCGGCGTACCAGGGCTGCCGGCGCAGCCAGTCGACGGTGTCCAGGCCGTCGGTGCGCTCGTGCACGAACGGTTCGAACCGGCCGCCGGAGCCGAAGGTCCCCCGGCAGGACTGCACGACCGCGTGGAATCCCTGGGCGGCCAGCAGCCGGCCGAGCAGCCGGATCGGCCCACCTCGCCCGTACGGGGTGCGGATGAGCACGGTGGGCGCGCCCGGCAGGTCGGGTGCGTAGTGGTCGGTCAGCAGCGGCACGCCGTCGCGTACCCGGACTTTGATCTTCATGGTGGTCCGCACCCGGCGGGCCCGCGCGGGCGGCAGTCCGAGTAGCCGGCCGGCGGCCCGGACGACCAGACCGTCGATCACCGCGGCGTCCCGGCACTGTCCGGCCCGGACGTCCCGGCGCCGCGCATCTCGTCGCGGTGCTCGCGCAGGGTGCCGGTCATCGCGGTCAGGAACTGGTGTACGACCTCGAGTTCCGCCTCGGTGAAACCGGACATCACGCGGTCGCTGCGCCGGCCCAGCGGGCTGAAGAACTCGACGGCGAGGCGGGCACCCGGCTCGGCGTACCGGAGGAAGACCTTGCGCCGGTCGGCGGTGTCCCGGTCGCGGCGGATGTGTCCGGCCCGCTCCAGCCGGTCGATCAGGGCGGTGACCGAGCCGGACGAGAGGTTGAGTTGCTCACCGAGGCGGCCGGGGGTGATGGGTTCGCCCTTTCCCTCGGCGTCCATGACCGCGATCAGCGCCTGCAGGTCGGTGGCGCCGAGCCCGTGCAGGTTGGCGAAGGCGTGGCCGACGTGCTGCGCGTCGAGTGAGTAGTCCCGCAGCGCGTCGACGATCCCGGACTGGAGCACCTCCCGGCGGGTGACCCGCCTGCGGTACATGCCGCCCATCCTGTCGCCGACCTCCCTCGCGTTGCAGCTTACCTCATTCACCGATAATCTCGATAGCCAAGATACTTGACGGTCGGGAGACATCGATGAAATCGGTACCCGGGCTCGGCCACCGACTGGTCGCCCTGATCACCGGAAAGTGGACCGCCTGGCTCGTGCTGGTGGTGGCCGCCGCCGGCTCGGCCCTGCTCATCGCCACCGGAGGCGAGGCCCGCACCAGCAACGACCCCACGTCCGCGCTGCCCGCCGACGTCCAGTCGGTCCGGGTGGCGGAGCTGCAACGCACCCTGCCCGGCGGTCAACTCAACCCGGCGCTTGTCGTCTACGCCAAGGGCGGCGAGCCGCTCACCGCCGACGACGAACAGGCCATCGCCGGCCAACGCGACCGGTTCGCCGAGGTGGCGGTCGACGGCCAGGTGGCGCCGCCGGTCCTCGCTCCCGACCGGCGGGCCGCGCTGGTGCCGGTGCCGCTGCCCGGGGACCTGGACAACGAACGGCTCGGCGACGCGGTCGACCAGGTGCGCGCCGTCGCCCGCGACGGGCTGCCGCCCGGGGTCACCGCCGAGGTCACCGGCGGGGCCGGCTTCACCGCCGACATCGCGTCCTCGTTCGACGGGGCCAACGTCCGGCTGCTGCTGGTCACCGTCACCGTCGTCGCCCTACTGCTCATCGTCACCTACCGCAGCCCCTGGCTGTGGCTGGTGCCGCTGGCCGTGGTGGGCACCGCCGACGTGGTAAGCAACTCCCTGATCGCCATCGTCAGCCGGGCCACCGACATCACCATCGACGGGTCCATCACCGGCATCGTCGACGTGCTCGTCTTCGGCGCCGGCACCAACTACGCCCTGCTGCTGATCGCCCGGTACCGCGAGGAACTGCGCCGCACCGCCGACCGCCGCGCTGCGCTGCGCCGGGCCCTGTCCTCGGCCGGTCCGGCGATCGGCGCCAGCGCCGGCACCGTGGTGCTGAGCCTGCTCACCCTGCTGGCCGCCGTACTCGCGAACGACCGGGCCATCGGCGTGGCCGGCGCCGTCGGCATCACCACCGCCGCGGTGTACGGGCTTGTCGTGCTGCCCGCCGCGCTCGCGGTCTGCGGCCGACGGCTGTTCTGGCCGTTCGTCCCGCGCGAGGGCCAGCCCGACCCGACCCGGACCGGCGTCTGGGCGCGCATCGGCGGCGTCGTGGCCCGCCGGCCGCGGGTGGTGCTGGCGTCCTCGCTGGCGCTGCTGATCCTGCTGGCCTCCGGGCTGTTCGGCGTCCGCCTCGGGCTCAGCCAGACCGAGCAGTTCCGGGTCAAGGCCGAGTCGATCGACGGACTGGCCACGCTGAGCCGCTACTTCCCGGCCGGAGCGGCCGAGCCGACCGTGGTGATCGCGCGCGCCGCCGCCGAGCGGCCGGTGCTGGAGGCCGTCGAGTCGACCCCCGGCGTGGCCAGCGCCCGGGTCACCGAACGCGGCAACGACCTGGTCGCCGTGGACGCCGTGCTGAGCGCCGAGCCGGACAGCGCCGCCAGCTACGACACGATCCGTGCGCTGCGCGACCGGGTGGCCGCCGTGCCGGACGCGGAGGCGCTGGTCGGCGGCGGCGTCGCGGCCAACCTGGACACCCGCGAGGCGGCGGTGCGCGACCTGCGGGTGACCGTACCGCTGATCCTGGTGGTGGTGCTGGCCATCCTGATCCTGCTGCTGCGCTCGATCGTGGCTCCGTTGGTGCTGGTCGGCACCGTGGTCGCCACGTTCTTCGCGGCGCTCGGGGCGAGCAACTTCCTGTTCCAGAACGTGCTCGACTACGCCGCGCTGGACACCAGCGTGCCGCTGCTGGCGTTCCTGTTCCTGGTGGCACTCGGAGTGGACTACAACATCTTCCTGACCACCCGGGGGCGGGAGGAGGCGGCCACCCAGGGCACCGCCCGAGGCATGATCACCGCGCTGGCCGTGACCGGTGGTGTGATCACCAGCGCCGGAATCCTGCTCGCCGCGGTCTTCGCCGTGCTCGGCGTGCTGCCGCTTGTCACCCTCACCGAGATCGGCATCATCGTCGGGATCGGCGTCCTGCTCGACACGCTGCTGGTGCGGACGCTGCTGGTCCCGGCCATCGCGGTCGCCCTCGGTCGCCGGTTCTGGTGGCCCAGCCGGCTCAGCCGACCCGACCGGCCGGCCGACGCGGCACCGGCGGCTGCCCGGGAGCCGGTGGGCAGCGCGAACGGCTAGGGTCGCCGCTGGCGGCGGTGTCCGTCCCGGGTCGCCGCTACCGGGCCGCGGACCGTTCCCTCGGGGAAGCGGTCCGCAGTGCCCGGTCGCGGCTGGCCCAGGCGACGATGAAGAAAACCGTCCAGAAGACGCCGAGCAGCACCGAGGTGACCGTCTCGCTGGCCGTGCTCCAACCCAGATAGAGCCGGGCCGTGACGACGGTCACGATGCCCACCGCCGCGCCGGTCCAGGCGGCCACCGCCGCCGGCCAGTGCCGGCCCCGGGCCAGCAGCCAGGCCATCGTGCACAGGCTCGCCGAGACCACCGCGTTCTGGGTCGGGAAGAGCGTGATCGGCACCGGACCCACGATGTCCTCGCCGCGATCCGGTTGGGTGAGATCAGCGACCATGGCCAGCAGCATCAGCGGCACGAACGCGCCGGCGGTGCCCAGCACGCCCACCAGGTCGGTGCGCCAGGCGCTGGTCCGGCCACGCCCGGTCTCGGGCAGTGCTGACAGCCGGTCCCCCGCCCGGCCACTGCGCGCCAACGGCCGACCCCCCGCCCGGCCACCGAGGGCGAGCGTGAGAATCGCCACGGCGAGGATCAGGACCGGTCCGCGTAGCACGGCGAGAACGCCGACCGCGGCCTCCGCCATGGCCGGCGTGCGCCGGTCGGCGAACCACCCGCTGATCGCCCCGTCCACCACCGACAATCCGCTGTGCCGGATCACGGCGGTGAGCAGCCAGGCCAGGGCCAGACCGAGACCGAAAAGCAGTGCCAGGCCGCTGAGCAGGTTGAGCAGCAGCGTCCAGCCGGCACCGATCCGTGCCGACAACCTGGCAACCAGGGACCCGTACCGCCGAGCCAGCCAACGCGACGGCGGCAACGCCACGGTCCGGTCCGCCAGCGCCCGGACCGGATCGGGATTGCGCCCCAGCCAGCGGCCGACAAGCACCAGGACGACGATGCCGGCGAGCAGCGCGAGAACCGCTCCGGTGGCCTTGCCGAGCAGGTCGGACACCCGTCGGTACGACTCACCGGCCAGGTAGCCCACGACGACCGTGGATCCGACCCAGCCTGCGCCACCGGCCAGGTTCCACGCCGCGAACCGCCGGTAGGGCATGCCTGCGGCGCCGGCCAGCCGGGGTGCCAGGGTGCGGACGAAGGCCAGCCACCGGGCGGCGAGCACCCCCCGACCGCCCAGCCGGTTGATCAACGCCTCGGCCCGGGTCCAGCGATCCGCGCCGACACGGGCCCCCCACCGCCCCTCGCGCAGCGCCGCTCCGCGCCGACGACCGCTGCGGTACGCCCACCCGTCACCGATCGCCGCGGCGACGATCATGATGATCGCGGCCGGTACGAGCCGCAGCGTGCCCGCGTATGCTAGGAAGCCGACCAGCAGCAGGGTGGCCTCCGCGGGCACCAGCAGCCCGACGATCACCGCTGTCTCACCGGCGACGAGCACCGCCGCGAGCACGTACACGAGCCAGGGCGGCGACTGTTGCAGCACCGTCACCATGTCGTGCACGGACATGCCGGACAGCATGCCAGTCGGTGACACCCCCGCAACGACAAGTACTCAGCTTGGGCTCAGGTGGCCCGGGCCCGGACCGAAGAGCCACCCCACGAGAATGGACAGCATGCAGACCCGCTCCGATCTTCGAAACGTCGCGATCGTCGCGCACGTCGACCATGGCAAGACGACCCTGGTGGACGCGATGCTGCGGCAGGCCGGCGCCTTCTCCGCCCGGGCCGAACTCACCGACCGGGTGATGGACTCGATGGACCTGGAGCGGGAGAAGGGCATCACGATCCTGGCCAAGAACACGGCCGTACGGTACGAGCCGGCCGACGGCACCGACCCCGTCACCATCAACATCATCGACACCCCTGGGCACGCCGACTTCGGCGGCGAGGTGGAGCGCGGACTGACCATGGTCGACGGGGTCGTCCTGCTGGTCGACGCCAGCGAGGGCCCGCTGCCGCAGACCCGGTTCGTGTTGCGCAAGGCGCTGCGCGCCCGGATGCCGATCATCCTGGTGATCAACAAGGTGGACCGCCCGGACGCCCGGATCAAGGAAGTGGTCGACGACACATACGAACTCTTCCTCGACCTGGACGCCGAGGACGGCCAGATCGACTTTCCGATCGTCTACGCCTGCGCCCGCGACGGTGTGGCGTCGCTCACCCAGCCGGCCGACGGCACCGTACCGACCGACAGCACCTCGCTGGAGCCACTGTTCCGCACCCTGCTGGACACCATCCCACCGCCGTCGTACGAGGCGGACGCGCCGCTCCAGGCCCACGTCACCAACCTGGACGCGTCGCCGTTCCTCGGTCGGCTGGCGCTGTGCCGGGTCCGCCAGGGCACCATCCGCAAGGGAGAGACGGTCGCCTGGTGCCGCACCGACGGTGAGATCGGAAAGGTCCGCATCTCCGAGCTGTTGATGACCGAGGGCCTGGAGCGCAAACCGGCCGAGCAGGCCGGACCCGGAGACATCATCGCCGTTGCCGGCATTCCCGACATCATGATCGGCGAGACGCTCACCGACGTGAACGATCCCCGGCCGCTGCCGCTGATCACCGTCGACGAGCCGGCGATCTCGATGACCATCGGCACCAACACCTCACCCCTGGTCGGTCGGGTCAAGGGCGCCAAGGTGACCGCCCGGATGGTGAAGGACCGCCTCGACAAGGAGCTGGTCGGCAACGTGTCGCTGCGGGTGCTGCCGACCGAGCGGCCGGACGCCTGGGAGGTGCAGGGCCGGGGCGAGCTGGCGCTGGCCATCCTGGTCGAGCAGATGCGCCGGGAGTCGTACGAGCTGACCGTCGGCAAGCCGCAGGTGGTCACCCGGGAGATCGACGGCAAGGTGTGCGAGCCGGTGGAACGGCTCACCATCGACGCCCCCGAGGAGTACCTCGGCGCCATCACCCAACTGCTGGCCACCCGGAAGGGCCGGATGGAGCAACTGGTCAACCACGGCACCGGATGGATCCGGATGGAGTGGCTGGTGCCGGCCCGAGGACTGATCGGGTTCCGCACCGAGTTCCTCACCGACACCCGGGGCACCGGCATCCTGCACCACGTCTTCGAGTCGTACGAGCCGTGGTTCGGCGAGCTGCGCACCCGCAACAACGGCTCGCTGGTCGCCGACCGGGCCGGTGCGGTGACCTCGTTCGCGATGCTGAACCTGCAGGAGCGGGGCACGCTGTTCGTCGAGCCGTCCACCGAGGTGTACGAGGGCATGATCGTCGGGGAGAACTCCCGCTCCGACGACATGGACGTCAACATCACCAAGGAGAAGAAGCTCACCAACATGCGGTCCTCGACGTCCGAGGAGACCGAGAAGGTGATCCCGCCGCGCAAGCTCTCCCTGGAGCAGGCCCTGGAGTTCTGCCGCGAGGACGAGTGCGTGGAAGTCACCCCGGCGGCCGTCCGGCTGCGCAAGGTGGTGCTCGACCAGACCGCCCGCGCCCGAGCCACCGCCCGCCGCAAACACGCCAACTGACCCCCCGCCCCCACCTTTCTTCCCCGCGATCTTGCACTTCTGGCCCCGACGAAGCGGCACAAATCCCGCGTATCGGTAACCCAAACTCCAAGATCGAGGGGCGGGTCGCGGGGTCGCGGGGAGTGGGGTCGTGGGGAGGGTGGGGTCGTGGGGAGGGTGGGGTCGGATCACCGGGGGGCGGGGGTTACCGTGCCGGGATGAGCTGGCAGGAACTTGACGCGCGGTTGGCCGCCGCGCCCGGCACCGTCTCCGGGTACGTGAGCCGGCCCGGGCGACCGCCCGCGTACAGCCGGCTGGCCGACGTCCCGCACTACGCGGCCAGCACCATGAAGGTCGCCGTCCTGGCCGCGCTCTACCGGGCGGCGGAGGCCGGCACGCTGGACCTGGACGCCCCGGTGCCGGTACGCAACGACTTCACCTCCGCCCAGCCCGGGGCGCCGCGGTTCGCCTGCAACCACGGGTACGACAACGACGACGCCGTCTGGGAGCGGCTCGACCGGACCGCGTCGCTGCGCTGGCTGGCGCACCGGATGATCGTCCGGTCCAGCAACCTGGCCACCAACATCGTCCTCGAACACGTCGGCCGCGAGGCGGTCGCGCAGGCGTGGCGGCTCGGCGGGGCCCGGAACAGCGTCACCGGCCGGGGCATCGAGGACTTCGCCGCCCGCGAGGCCGGCATCACCAACCTGGTCACCGCCGCCGACCTGGCCACCCTGCTGGGCACGCTGACGCTGGGAGCCGAATCCCCCGGCCCGCTTGCCTCCCCGGCGAGCTGCGCCGCGATGCTGGACGTGCTCGCCGCCCAGGAACACCGCGAGGATCTGGCCGCCGGGCTGCCCGTGGGCACCCGCATCGCGCACAAGAACGGCTGGGTCCAGGGCGTCCGGCACGGAGCGGGCGTGGTGTTCCCGGCCGACGCGCCCGCGTACACGGTCGCCTTCTGCACCACGACGGACCTCGCGGACGGCGGGGCGAGCGGCGCGGATCCGGACGACGACGCCTGCCGACTGATCGCCGCCGCCTCGGCGACGATCTGGGCGGCCCGCCACCACCTCTGAGGCGTATCCGGCTCTGAGGCGTATCCGGCCGACCCGCCACCGTCTCTGCGCGGACGGGCGCCTCGGTCATGCGCGGTGCGTCGACAAGGGACCCCGCCACTCAGTCCAGCAGGTTCTTCCGCACCGCCACCAGTTCGTCGTCGGTCAGGCCCAGGCCCCGCCGCAGGTAGGCGTCGAACGAGCCGAACACCCGATCCACCTCGGAGTAGCCGGCCGCCAGGTACTCCGGTCGCACCTCCAGCACCGCCCGCACCGCACCCTCGTCCAGATCCGGCTGGCGACGCCGCAGCGCGGCCAGGATGACCTCGCGCAGGCTCTCGGTCAGCTCGTTGGTGCGCAGGTAGTCCGCCTCGATCGCGGTCCGGTCCACCCCGAGAATGGTCAGCAGGATCGCGGCCAGCCAGCCGGTCCGGTCCTTTCCAGCGGTGCAGTGGAACAGCAACGGCAGGTTCGCGGGGTCCACGGCCAGCCGGGCCGCGGTGGCGAAGCCCGCCCGAACCCGTTCGTCGGCGACGAACCACCGGTAGATCGCCCCCATCGCCCGCGGCGTACCCTCCGCGGCCAGCGCCGCGTACGCGTCCAGGTCATGCCCGAGCAACACGGCCGAGACGTACGTGACCACCGGGTGCCGTGGATCGTGAACCGGCACGTGCACCATCCGCGGCGTACCGGCCAGGCGGTCCGGCGGCGCCGCGTCGATCTCCGGGCGGCCGCGCAGGTCCAGCACACAGGCGACACCGAGCCCGCCCAGCACCGCGACGTCCTCATCGGTGAGCCGGCCCAGCGCCGGCGTCCGGAACAGTACGCCGGAGCGCACCCGACGCCCGTCGTACCCGGTGAATCCGCCCAGGTCCCGGGCGTTCGGCGCCCCCACCAGCGCCGGCCGCCGAGCCGGCAGGGGCGCGGCGGGGGGCACCGGCCTACGGGCGGGATGCGCGGACATACGGGCGAGCGTAAGCGTCGAACGGCCGAACGGCCGAACGGCCGAACGGCCGCTCGCAGCCAGTCAGCCCACGGGTCGACGGTCCGGGTGGGCCGGTGCCATGGATAGGCTGCCCGGCATGTCGATCAGCGCGGTCCGCACCCACCGGCTCTCCGCCGACCTGCACACCCCCTTCGTCACCGCGCTGCGCCGGGCGACCACGGTGGAGACCCTGGTCGTCGAGGTGGTCGACACGGACGGCCGGTCGGGCTTCGGCGAGGCGCCCCAGGTCTGGCAGGTGACCGGGGCGTCGATCGGCGGTTCCCGGGACTGCGTGGAGCAGATGCTCGGCCCGCTGCTGGTGGGCCGCGACCCGGATGACCTGGTGGCGCGCTGCGCCGAAGTCCGCCGGGCCGTGGTCGGCAACGAGGCCGCCAAGGCGGCGGTGGACACCGCGCTGCACGATCTCGCCGCCCGACGGCTCGGTGTGCCGCTGGTCCGGCTGCTCGGTGGTACGACGCTCCGGGTGCCCACCGACGTGACGCTCTCCGCCGGCGCCGCCGGCGACCTGGCGGCCACCGCCACCCGCCGGGTCACCGACGGATTCACCGTGCTCAAGCTCAAGGTGGGCACCGACGCCGCCGGCGACCTGGCCCGGGTACGCGCGGTTCGGGAGGCCGTCGGGCCCAAACCCCGGCTCCGACTCGACGCCAACCAGGGCTGGACCCCGCGGGAGGCGGTCCGGGTGATCACGGCCATCGAGGACGCCGGGCTGGACATCGAGCTGGTGGAACAGCCGGTGCACCGGCGGGACCTGGCAGGACTGGCCTGGGTCAGCGATCGGGTCCGTACCCCCATCCTGGCCGACGAATCGGTGTTCGACGCCCGCGACCTCGTCGAGGTCATCCGGCACCGGGCCGCCGACATGATCAATGTCAAGCTGGCGAAATGCGGCGGCTTGTCGACGGCACGGACGCTGCTCGACCTGTCCGCCACCCATGGTCTCGGGACCATCGTCGGGTCCATGATGGAAGGGCCGATCGGCCTGGGTGCCGCGGCAAGCCTGGTGGCCGCGTACGGCACCAGCAGCGTCTCGGATCTGGACGCCGCCTGGTGGCTGGCCGGGTCACCGGTGCGAGGCGGCATCCGCTACGACGGCGCCACCCTCGTCCTGCCCGACGCCCCTGGTCTCGGAGTCGACGGCATCGGATGAGAACGTTACCGGCGCGTCGGCGGTCCAGGTAGCCTCGGCGGCCGGGACGAGCGGAAGGCGGTACGCAGACGATGACACTGGAACCCGGCATGGAGGCCGTCGTCCGGGTCGCTGTGGCCACGTTGTGGACCCGTCCGGAGGCGGTCCGCCCGGTCGACGGGCCGGCCCTCGCCCGCCGGACCGACATTCCCGGCTGGATCGCCGCCATGAACTCAGACCAGCAGGTGGGCGACTGTGTGCTGAGCCAACTGCTGCTCGGCGAGCGGGTGCTGGTCCAGCAGGTACGCCCGGACGGCTGGGTGCATGTCCTGGCCCTCGAACAGCCCGCCGCCCGCCTCGACCCCCGGGGATACCCCGGCTGGCTGCCCGCCGACCAACTCGTCGCCGGCAATCCGGACGCCGACGACCACTCCGCCGACCGGCAGGTGGTCGACGCGACAGCCACCGCTCTGCACGCCGAACCGGACGACGAGCCGGTGCTGCCCGGAATCGTGCTGGGCACCCGCCTCGTCGCGGCCGGTGCCAGTCGGGACGGTTGGCGCCCGGTCTGGGCGCCCGGACACGAGCGGCCCCTGTGGGCGATCGCCGCTCACCTGGCACCCGAACCCGACCGACCGGCGTCGGCCGCCGAGGCCCTCGACGTCGCCGCCCGGCTCCGCGATGTCCGGTATGTCTGGGGCGGCGTCTCCGCGTACGGGATCGACTGTTCGGGATTGGTGCACCTGGCCTGGCGTCGGCTGGGCGTTCGGTTGCCCCGCGACGCCAGCGACCAGGCCGCCGCCACGACACCCGTGCCGGCTGGCGAGGAACGCCCGGGTGACCTGTTCTTCTTCGCCCGTCCGGGCCGCCGCATCCATCACATCGGCATGGTGTCGGCCCGGGCCGGGCGGGGCGAGGCACCCCGGATGCTGCACGCGTGCTACGTCCATCGGCGGGTCGTCGAGGAGTCGATGCCGCCGGAGCGTGCGGCGACACTGGTCGGCGTACACCGGGTGTAACAGTTCCCGGACGGTCGCCGGCCCGAAAAGCCGGGTGCCGGCAGTTCCGGTCCGCGCGCTGATGGACTTCGGCGCCGGATCGTCGCCGACTACCGCGCCGCTCGCGCCTCGGCCAACTCCCGGCGGCGGTCCCGATT
Source organism: Plantactinospora sp. GCM10030261 (assembly GCF_042666615.1). NCBI lineage: Bacteria > Bacillati > Actinomycetota > Actinomycetes > Micromonosporales > Micromonosporaceae > Plantactinospora > Plantactinospora sp. GCM10030261. The sequence goes on along the minus strand of NZ_JBHTDD010000016.1, from coordinate 61,363 downwards.
GGACTTCACGAGGCTCGCAACGGTCGCCACGGCCAACGCACCCAGAATGACCGACAGGGACAGCCAGATCGGCACGTGCGGTGCCCACTCGACCGGCCGACCGCCGTTGATGAACGGCAGGTGATTATCGGCGAGCGCCTCCAGGATCAGCTTCACCCCGATGAAGCCGAGCACGAAAGCAAGCCCGAAGTTCAGGTAGAGCAGCCGGTCCAGCAGCCCTCCGAGCAGGAAGTACAGCTGCCGGAGGCCCATCAGGGCGAAGACGTTTGCGGTGAAGACCAGGTACGGCTCCTGGGTGATGCCGAAGATCGCCGGGATCGAGTCCAGCGCGAAAATCAGGTCGGTGGTACCGATCGCGATCATCACGATCAGCATGGGGGTGAACACCCGGCGCCCGTTCTCGCTTGTGGTGAGCTTGGCACTGTCGAAGGACTTCGACAGTGGCAGTGCCCGCCGGCTCCACCGGATCAGCACGTTCTCCTGGAACTCCTCCTCGTCCGGCTCACCCTGCCGGAAGAAGTTGATCGCGGTGTAGATCAGGAAGGCACCGAAGATGTAGAAGACCCAGGAGAACTGCGATATCAGGGCAGCTCCGGCGGCGATGAACCCGCCGCGCATCACAAGCGCCAGCACGATGCCGATGAGCAGTACCTTCTGCTGGTACTGCCGGGGTACGGCGAACCGACCCATGATGATGATGAAGACGAAGAGGTTGTCCACCGAGAGGCTGTACTCGGTGAGCCAGCCCGTGTAGAACTCGACCGCCGGCGTCGCCCCGCCGGCCAGCCAGATGACGCCGCCGAAGATCAGCGCCAGGGCGACGTAGAAGGTCACCCAGAGGCTTGACTCGCGAATCGATGGCTCATGGGGACGTCGCCCGATGATCAAAAGATCGACGAGCAGGATCGCCGTGAGTGCGACAAGCGTCGCGACCCAAACCCAGGCAGACACGTCCAACGCTCTTCCTCCGGCAGACACGTGGCATCGCGTTGTCGGCCTTCATTCTCAGGTACCGGGCGCGATGCGGGCAGCAGTGGCTGTCGGAGGTCTCTTCCGCCGCCCTTCAGAACGACCGACGGTGCCGGGTCCGAGCCGGGTTCACCCGGTCGAACCGTGCTGACGACAACCGTCGCGAGGAATACTCCCCTCCTACCCGCCCATTCTTGCCCATCGACCGGCCTGAGCGCATCCTGGCGCGGCCCTGGCGTCTGTGAGATCACGTACTGTGCCGGGTTGCGTGTCGCGTTGTGTAAGGCAGTGATAACGGAGCACGACACTCCGCCCAATGCTGCCTAGGAGGCTAGGTGTATTGACGGGCATGACGCCGCGTTGTTCCCGTGGGAAATCTTGTGTGTGCCCCGCTTCGACCGGCTGGTGGAGGAGCTGCTCGACTTCCTGTTGAGGCGGCTCGACGAGCCCGGCCTCAACACTGTTGGCCGCGCACGAGCCACGCGGGTGTCGGCAGCCTACTTCGAGGGTGCCGGTGGCCGCGCGGAAACCCGGATAGCGAGGTTCACCGGCTGTGCGACATGTTCACGGCTCTCCCCTGGCGTGCTCTTCACCGATCATGGTGGCATCGCCGTGCCGGCCTGGCCGTGCCTGCCCGTCCGATCGCTGGCGCTCGGTTTCGCCGGGGATCAGCACTACCGAGCGGAACGGAGCCCGGACAACGCCGTCCTAGCCTCCGGGAGGCCGGCTCCCGGGGCGGGTCGCGGAACCGCCACATGTCAGGCTTGACGCATGGTGCTTGAGGTCGCGCTCATCGATGTACTCCCCGATCACGGGGAGGAGTTCGCCGCCGCTTACGCGAAAGCGCGCGAGGCGTTGGTCACCACGCCCGGCTGCCGTTCGGTCCGGATGACGCGGGGGATCGAGTCGCCCTCGCGGTTCGTGCTGCTTGTGGAGTGGGATTCAGTAAGCGCGCACGAGGAGAACTTCCGGGCGACCGAGCGGTTCGTCAGGTGGCGGTCGCTGATCGGGCCGCACTTCGCCGGACCGCCCGTCGTCGAGCACTTCACCGACGTACCGTCCCCGACCGGTTCCTGACCGGTCGGGGACGACACCGGCCGCGAACGACATGACGGCGGTCGCGTCTTCACACGACGGCGATCCCCTGGGAGCCTCGGCGACGGCCACCCGACGGCCAGTGACGAGGGGTGCTTGGCGAGGTCGCGGACGTCCCGAGTCCCGGAGTCAGGGCCGGTACGTCCCGAACGACCAGACGTACCCCTCGACATCTCGGGCCGCATACTCGCGGGAACCGTAGTCGGTGTCCCGCAGTCCGATGGTGATCTCGGCACCGGCCGCACGAGCCCGTTCATGATGGGCATCGATGTCGTCGACTGCCACGTAGACGGACCAGGCGTCGTCAGCCGGCCGGCTGAGCGGACCACTGGTCTGGCCGACCATTATCATGCCATCGCCGAAGGCGAGTTCGGCGTGCGCGACAGAGCCGTCCGGCCCGTCGTACACCTGGTGACGGACGAAGCCGAACGCCGTTTCCAACCAGTCGATGGCGGACTTGGCGTCGGCGTACTTGAAGATCGGATAGAGCGTTCGCATGCCGTCAGTCTGCGCCGGCCGGCGGGGCGGAGATTGGACGAATGTGACCTGAGGCCGGCGGCAAAGCCCCGGCCCGCGGGTGGCAGAGCCCGCGGCCGGCCTGCGGTCGGGGCCTCATGCCGGTCCGGACGGCCAGACCTCGGTTGGCGTGCCACCGGTGAACTCGCGCACCTCGCGGATCAGGTGCGCCTGGTCGAAGTATCCGGCGGTGGCGGCGATGCCCGCCCAACCGTCCACGCGGCCGGGGCGGCTCAGCAGGTCCACCGTCCGCTGGAAACGCAACAGCCGGGCGGCTGTCTTGGGTGGCATGCCCACCGACCGGCGGAAGGTCGCGGCGAAGTGTCGCCGACTCCAGCCAAGCTCGGCGGCGAGCGCGCCGACCGCGACCCGGCCGTGTGCCGTCACGAGTCGCCGCCACGCCCACGCGACGCGCGGGTCGGGCGGCGCGGTGGCCGCCAGCCGGGCAGACAGAACGGCGTCGAGCAGGGCGAACCGCTGCTGCCAACCATCAGCGGACGCCAACCGGTCGGGCACGTCGGTGAGCCAGGGAACGGACAGGTCCCCGAGCGTGACCGCCCGGTTGGCCAGGTCCCGCATCGGTACGCCGAACAGCCGACCGGCGACCAACGGATCCAGGATCAGTTCCACACCCTGGCCAACACCGACGGTACGGGTCACCGCGTACGAATCGAACGTCCCGGCCACGAAGGAGTTCACGCCGGTGACACCCCGGCCGGGCGCCCGTGGGTCCGTGACATCCAGCGGCGCTCCCCAGCCGAGTATCAGCACCGCGAACGCGCCGGCCGACTCGCGGCGGATCAGCACGTCATCCGCCCGCTCAACGTAGCCGTCGTACCGGTCGACGTGCTGCCGCAGCGGCTCCGTCGGTTGCCCGGAGACGATGGACCAGGGTGGTGGCGCGAGGTCGGTCATCGGCTCATTTGACGCCGGCTACGTCCATGCCGCGCAACTCCTTCTTCAGTTCCGCCACCTCGTCCCGGATCCGGGCCGCCAGTTCGAACTGCAACTCGCGGGCGGCGGCCAGCATCTGGTCGTTGAGCTCCTGGATGAGCTGGGCCAGGTCGGCGCGGGCCATCCCCTCGCGGGACGGCTTCGAGGCCGCCGCACGGCTGCGCGTCTCCTTGACCGGAGCCTTACCGCGGGACAGTTGTCGGGCCGCACCGCCGACCTGGGTCCGCTCGGTGTCCTCGGCCTCCCGGTAGATGTCGTCCAGGATGTCGTGGATCTTCTTCCGCAGGGGTTGCGGACTGGTCCCGGTCGCCTCGTTGTGGGCAAGCTGCTTGGCCCGCCGCCGGTTGGTCTCCTCGATGGCGTTGGCCATCGACGGGGTGATCTTGTCGGCATACATGTGCACCTGACCGGAGACGTTGCGCGCCGCGCGACCGATGGTCTGGATCAGCGACCGGCCACTGCGCAGGAAGCCCTCCTTGTCCGCGTCCAAGATCGCCACCAGAGACACCTCGGGCAGGTCGAGACCCTCCCGGAGCAGGTTGATGCCGACGAGCACGTCGTAGTCGCCCTTGCGCAACTCCCGCAGCAACTCGACCCTGCGCAGGGTGTCGACCTCGGAGTGCAGGTAGCGCACCCGGATGCCGTGCTCCAGCAGATAGTCGGACAGGTCCTCGGCCATCTTCTTGGTCAGCGTGGTGACCAGCACCCGCTCGTCCCGCTCGGTACGCTCCTTGATCTCGTGCATCAGGTCGTCGATCTGGCCCTTGGTCGGCTTGACCACCACTTCGGGGTCCACCAGTCCGGTGGGTCGGATGACCTGCTCGACGAACTCCCCGCCGGCCTGATCGAGTTCCCAGTCGCCTGGCGTGGCGGAGAGGAACACCAGCTGGCCGACCCGCTCGAGGAACTCGTCGAACCGCAGCGGCCGGTTGTCAGCCGCGCTGGGCAACCGGAAACCGTGCTCGATCAGCATCCGCTTGCGGGAGGCGTCACCCTCGTACATGCCACCGATCTGCGGGATGGTCACATGGGACTCGTCGACCACGGTGAGGAAGTCGTCCGGGAAGTAGTCGAGCAGGCAGTGCGGCGGGCTGCCGGGCAACCGGCCGTCGATGTGCATGGAGTAGTTCTCGATGCCGGAGCAGAACCCGACCTGCCGCATCATCTCGACGTCGTATGTGGTTCGCATCCGCAACCGCTGCGCCTCCAGCAGCTTGCCCTGCTGCTCCAGCTCCGCGAGCCGCTCGGCCAGCTCGGCCTCGATGCCCTGGATCGCCCGCTCCATCCGCTCCGGCCCGGCGGCGTAGTGCGTGGCCGGGAAGATCATCAGACCGCTCGCCTCACGGACCACCTCGCCGGTCAGCGGATGCAGGTAGTAGAGCTTCTCCACCTCGTCGCCGAAGAACTCGATCCGGACGGCCAGCTCCTCGTACGCCGGGATGATCTCCAGCGTGTCACCGCGGACCCGGAAGGTCCCCCGCTGGAAGGCCATGTCGTTGCGGGTGTACTGGATGTCGACCAGCCGGCGTAGCAGCTTGTCCCGCTCGATCTCCTGACCGACGGCCAGCCGCACGGCCCGATCCAGGTATTCCTCAGGAGTGCCCAGCCCATAGATCGCCGAGACGGTGGCCACCACCACCACGTCCCGCCGGGTCAGCAGCGACATCGTCGCCGAGTGCCGCAGCCGCTCCACCTCCTCGTTGATCGAGGAGTCCTTCTCGATGTAGGTGTCCGTCTGCGGGATGTATGCCTCAGGTTGGTAGTAGTCGTAGTAGGAAACGAAGTATTCGACCGCGTTGTCCGGCAGGAGTTCGCTGAACTCCTTGGCCAACTGCGCGCAGAGTGTCTTGTTGGGCGCCAGCACCAGGGTGGGTCGCTGAAGCCGCTCGACCAGCCAGGCGGTGGTCGCGCTCTTGCCGGTGCCGGTGGCGCCCAGCAGCACCGCGTGCCGATCGCCACGGCGGACCCGCCGTTCGAGATCGTCGATCGCCGCCGGCTGGTCGCCGGAGGGCTGGAACTCGCTGATGACCTGGAAGCGGCCGTCGAGTCGCGGGATGTCGAGCGCCATGCCAGCAACGGTACGCCGCGGGTCCGACATGCTGGGCGACCGAGCGGCCGTCGGCCACGACGATCGGTGGCCGATCGACGCCGATAACGCCATTGTGTGCGTCAGATCACCGCGATACCGTCTGAGGGTAGGCCGCTCGCGGCGGCCGACCGGGCGAACGACCGGATCCGCAACGGTGTCCGTCGCGCCCGGACGCGTTGGTTGCAGCCCCGGCACCGTTCGGCGAGCGCACCGACACGGGTCGCGCCGAGGCGCGGACCGGCCGCCGCGAGCGCCCTTGGCCACCCCTCCGTCCGCACGGAACCACCCCCCGTCCGCACCGTCTCCGGTCCGCCTTCGCGAGGAGATCCACGTCCGGCCGCCGAACTCCCGGTCCGGCCACGCGGACGTCACCTCCGTCCCGATCTCACCGTTGCACACCCGTGAGGACCAGTACCCCCACCGTGGCCCGCCGCCGCCCGGCCACGCTGGCCCTGCTGACCAGTCTGGCGGTCGCCTCCGGGATCGGACTCACCGTCGTCCTCTCGGCACCGGTAGGCCACGAGGATCCGGACACCGCGCGGTCGCTGACCGCCCCCGAGGCCCGCCGGCTGGCATCCATGCGCGTGACGAACCATCGTGACGGCGGCACCGGGATCCGGGCCACGCTGGGCCGGTCCGCCGATCGGGTCGATCTCGCCGGTTGGCTCGACTGGCGACAGGGACTCGCCTATCTGACCGTCCAGGGACCCGGCGCCGGTGCCGACCGGGGGCTGGTGCAGGCCATGCCCGGAGTCCTGGTACGCCGGCCGCCGCCCACCTCCGAACCCTCGGCCACCTCCGAACACTCGGCCAGCAACGAGCCCTCGGCCAGCAACGACCTGCCGCCCACCGTCGATGCGCCACCCGGCGTACCACCGCGGGACGGGTGGCGGGTCCGGCCGGCGGATCCCGCCACGCGACCGCTTGACGCGTTCCTGGCACTGCTGTTCGGTCTGGTCGCCGACCGGCCCGACGAGGCCGAGACGGTGGCGCGCGGACCGTCCCGCTGGGTGGGCCGGGAGCGCGTGGGCCCGGTCGACGTCGACGTACTGGCGGTACCGGTAGCGGTCGCGCCGCCGGCACCGACCGACGACCAGGCCCGCCGGCCACCTCCGGGCGGCGGTGGCCAGCTGGCCGTCCGGTACTGGCTGGACGAGCGAGCCCGGCTGCACCGGCTGGCGACGACCCTGCCCGGCGACGTTCCGGTCGTGGCGGACCTCGACCGGGTGGCCCGGCCGTCACTGATCGCGGTCGACGCGCTGGGCGGCGGCCCGGTGACTCCCCGCGCCGTGACCGACGAGGAGGCCGAGCGATTGGCCCGGATGAGGTCGGTCAACCGAGCCCGTGGCGGCGCCCGCGTCACCCTGCGACTGTCCACCTGGCCGGCCGTCAACCTGCGCGGGGGCGGTTGGCTCGACTGGCGTGCCGGCGTGGCCTACCTGGCCATCCGGGACGTTGACGGGCCGACGACCGTGTTGGTCCGGGCGGACCGGAGGGGGATCGCCAGCCGCCCGGCGGCCGGGACCGCCACCGAGACCCCGGTGGGGTCGGCCCAGGGTCACACAGCGGGCGCCACCCCGGGCCGCACGACCACCCCGGGCCACTCAGCGGGCGCCACCCCGGATCGCACGGCGGACACCACCACCGACCACACGACCACCCCGGATCGGGTGGCCAACGCCATCCCGGTCCCAGGCCGATGGGCCAACGCGGTCCCCAACGGCATGGCGAACGTGGTCCCGGCCCGCGCGGGTGGGGTGACGGCCGGTCCCACCACCGAGGGGACCGGCAGTCCCACGGCCGGCCGCAGCCCGGACCGCACGTCCGTGGCGACCCCGGACCGCGCGGCCGGGCTGACCCCGGACCCCCCGGCGACCGCCACCGCGGACCGGACGACCCGCCCGGACCCGGGCACCATGGCGCCGGACCTGCCCGCGGATGGGCCCGACACGGACCCCGTACCGCCGCTTCCGCCGCCGGTCGACCGACGATGGGCGCTCGACGGCTGGGACCGGCACGGGATCGACGGCGGCGCCATGGACCTGGACCTGCTGATCAGCGAGGGGCTGGCGGCGGGCCGCCGGACGACCGACGCGACCAGGGAGGTCCGCTCCGCCGGCGTGTGGCTGCGATCGGACACCCTGGACGGACGGCCGGTGACCGTGTTCGAGATGCCCAAGGCAGCGGAGGCGGGTGTGCCGCCCGGCCACGCCCGGCTGCGGTACTGGGTTGACGGGTCGGGACTGCTCCGCCGGCTGGAACTGCGTACCCGTACCGGCGCCTTCGCCCAACTCGACCTGACCCCGGAGCGGGTTCCCTACCTGGCCCCGGTGCCGGTGCGATGATCCGCGGGTCCGGGTCGGGAGACCGCGCCGGCTACCCGCACCTGGACCTCGGCTGGCCGCCCCGGGTCGGCGCTGGCATGCCGGCGAACCGGCCCGTCGGCGCTGTCCGGCCCGGCACCCCCGGCGGCGCAGCGGGGGAAGCCGGCCTCGGTCAGCGGTCCCGCGATGCCGTCCAGGTCGGCCCGAACGGCCACGGTGACCTCGATGGCAATCACATCGTGTGCGGGCGCCTCGGGCACGGCGGTCGGTCCGACGTGGTCCACCCGCATGGCCAGGGAGCCAACGGCGTGTCGTATCCGCGCGGCGAGCCGCTCGTACTGTTCCGGCCAGGACGGGTCGGGCTGGTCCAGCACCCGCGGTACGGTGCCGGCCGGTCGTCGGTGCCGCAGGTTCTCCTCGTACGGCACCAGCCGATCCCGCCACACGATGTCGATCTCGCGACGCAGGTCGGCCAGCTCGCCCTCGTTGGTCAGCAGCACATCGGCGGCGGCCCGTCGGCGAGCATCGTCGGCCTGCGCCGCGATCCGCTCCCGGGCCTGGCCCGAGGTCATACCCCGGGTCCGGACCAGCCGGCCCACCCGGACCTCCGGCGCCGCTGTCACCACCAGCACCAAGTGGTACGTCGGGGTGAGGCCCACCTCGACCAGCAGCGGCACGTCGTTGACGACCACCGCGTCCGCCGGCGCCGCCGCGACGAGTGCCGCCGACCGGGCCCGGACCCGGGGATGGGTGATCCCTTCGAGTTGGATCCGAGCGGCGGGATCGGCGAACACGATCCCGGCCAGCGCGGCGCGGTCCAACGCGCCGTCGGCGTCGAGCACCCGTTCACCGAAGGCGGCCACCACATCCCGCAGGCCGTCGGTGCCCGGCGCCACCACCTCCCGCGCGATCCGGTCGGAGTCGACGATCACCGCACCCAGCTCGGCCAGCCGGTCGGCGACGGCACTCTTGCCGGCTCCGATCCCGCCGGTCAGTCCCACCCGCAGCACGGCGCCCAGTCAACCCGTTGACCGGATCGGCGGCAAGCGCGACCCACCGGTCTACCGACGAGCGCGACACACCGGTTCAGGCGAGCGAACGCGGTGCGTGCAGACGTGAATCACGTCGCGCACGACGGAGGTCCCGCCGCCGGTGCCCGGATGTCCGGGCCCGGCTGACGGGACCTCCATGGTGCCGTGCCTGTTACTTGCCGCCAGCGAGCTTCTCCCGCAGCGCGGCGAGCGCCTCGTCGGTGGCGAGGGTGCCGGCCGGCTCCTCGCCCTGCCGGGACGGAGCCGGGGTGCTGGTGGAGGCTCCGCCTCCACCGCCGCCACCACCACCGCCGGTGGTGGCAGCCGGAGCCGGCGGGTTGGCGGCCGCCTCGGCGTCGGCGGCGCGGGAGGTCTGCACCTGCTTGGTGTGCGCCTCCCACCGCTGACGCGCCTCGGCGTACTGCGTCTCCCACGTCTCGCGCTGCTTGTCGTACCCCTCGAGCCACTCGCCGGTCTCCGGGTCGAAGCCCTCCGGGTAGATGTAGTTGCCCTCGGTGTCGTAGGTGGCGGTCATGCCGTAGAGGGTCGGGTCGAAGTTCTCCTCGCCCTCGACGAAGCCCTCGTTCGCCTGCTTGAGCGACAGGGAGATCCGCCGCCGCTCCAGGTCGATGTCGATGACCTTCACCATGACGTCCGAGCCCACCTGGACGACCTGCTCGGGGATCTCCACGTGCCGCTCGGCCAGTTCGGAGATGTGGACCAGGCCCTCGATGCCGTCGTCCACCCGGACGAAGGCGCCGAACGGAACAAGCTTGGTGACCTTACCCGGCACGATCTGCTGGATCGCGTGGGTCCGGGCGAACTGGCGCCACGGGTCTTCCTGGGTGGCCTTGAGCGACAGCGAGACGCGCTCGCGGTCCAGGTCGACGTCGAGGACCTCGACCTCCACCTCCTGGCCGACCTCGACGACCTCGGACGGGTGGTCGATGTGCTTCCAGGACAGCTCGGAGACGTGCACGAGGCCGTCCACGCCGCCGAGGTCGACGAAGGCGCCGAAGTTGACGATCGAGGAGACGACGCCCTTGCGGACCTGGCCCTTCTGCAGCTTGTTGAGGAACTCGGTGCGCACCTCGGACTGCGTCTGCTCCAGCCACGCCCGGCGGGACAGGACCACGTTGTTGCGGTTCTTGTCCAGCTCGATGATCTTCGCCTCGAGCTCGCGACCGACGTACGGCTGCAGGTCGCGCACCCGACGCATCTCGACCAGGGACGCGGGCAGGAAGCCCCGCAGCCCGATGTCGAGGATGAGACCGCCCTTGACCACCTCGATGACAGAGCCGCGAACGACGCCGTCCTCGTCCTTGATCCGCTCGATCGTGCCCCAGGCGCGCTCGTACTGGGCGCGCTTCTTGGACAGGATCAGCCGGCCTTCCTTGTCCTCCTTCTGGAGGACAAGAGCCTCGATGTGGTCGCCGACCGACACCACCTCGGCGGGATCGACGTCGTGCTTGATCGACAACTCACGCGAGGGGATCACGCCCTCGGTCTTGTAGCCGATGTCGAGTAGGACCTCGTCCCGATCGACCTTGACGACGGTGCCTTCGACAATGTCGCCGTCGTTGAAATACTTGATGGTCTCGTCGATCGCGGCGAGGAACGCTTCTTCCGTGCCGATATCGTCGACGGTGACCCGGTTGGCGCTCGAGGTGGCCTCGATGCTGCTCGTCATGTGGGCGGTTGCTCCGGTCGGATGGTTGTCACTACAAACGTGTGTCGCGGTGACCTGTTCGCGCCAACGGACCCGTCGTCGGGCACGGCCGAACGATCACCTGTCGGAGATCATTTGGGCGTATCCGACGACCGCGGACCTGCTCCCTGCCGAGGCACACGATCCGCAAGCGCATCGAACAGCCTACCGTGTGCATTACCACAGCGTGCAAGGGCCGGGGGTACGTGATCCAGCCCGCTTTCCGGGAGTCCCGAGGATACCCGGACATAACAGGATGGGATCGCTCTTGGCGACTCGGACGACCATGGACGGGGATCCACCCACTCGACATGCGGTACGCCGACGCCGCCATCGTCGGTCGTCGGCTGGCCCGCCGCGAGCCGGCCAGCGGCTCGGACGCGGGCCTAGACTGCCGCAGTGACCGACGACCAGCCGGACGATGGTGGGCCCGGCGTGCTCCGGCGCCCAGTGACGGACGCGGAGAGCCGGCTGGCCAACCGCGCCTGGTGGGACGCGGACGCCGACAACTACCAGGCCGAACACGGCGCCTTCCTGGGCGAGGTCGACTTCGTCTGGTGCCCGGAAGGGCTGCGGGAGGCCGATGCCCGCCTGCTCGGTCCGGTGCGCGACGCCCGGGTACTGGAGCTGGGCTGCGGCGCCGCGGCCGCCGCCCGATGGCTGGCCAGCCAGGGGGCCAGGGTGGCCGCCATGGATCTGTCCGCCGGCATGCTGCGGCACGCGGTCCACGACGCCGAGACCTCCGGCGTACGAGTGCCGCTCGTGCAGGCCGACGCGCTCGCGCTGCCGTTCGCCGACACCGCCTTCGACATCGTGTGTACGGCGTTCGGCGCGATCCCGTTCGTCGCCGACTCGGCGGCCGCGCACCGCGAGGTGTTCCGGGTGCTGCGGCCCGGCGGCCGGTGGGTCTTCTCGGTCACCCACCCGATGCGCTGGATCTTCCTTGACGACCCGGGTGAGGGTGGGCTGCTCGCGGTGCACTCGTACTTCGACCGCCGCCCGTACGTGGAGCAGGACGCCACCGGCGTGCCGACGTACGTCGAGCAGCACCGCACCCTGGGCGACCGGGTACGCGAGATCGTCGGCGCCGGCTTCGCCCTGCGCGACATCGTCGAACCTGAATGGCCCGAGGGGCACGACGGGATCTGGGGCCAGTGGAGCCCGCTGCGCGGCCGGCTCTTCCCCGGCACCGCCATCTTCGTGGCCGACAAGCCGGCGACCTGACCCGTTCGCCACCCCGCCGGTACGCGCGATGGCGGCCCTCCGCACCTATCCTGCCCGAGTGGACGCCATTTCCTGGGAACGCTGACAACCGTACGCCGCCGCGGGCATCCCCTGTTACTGGCGGGTCGAGCAGGACCCGGTGCACGTGTACGCGTACCGGCTCAGCGACCTGCCGAACGCGGCGGTCGAGCGACAATACGAACTGATCACCGAGAGCGCCGAGGTGATCGAGTTGACCGAGCCGTTCGACCTCAAACTGCCGATCCGCGAGATCATCCCGTAGCTCCCCGCTGTGACCGGGTCCGTTTCCGGCGCTCCGGTCCGGGTACCCGGGCGGCATGGCCGAGCAGAAGTTCCACCGGGGAGATCACGTCTCCTGGGCCAGCCACAGCGGCCGGGGACACGGGGTCGTGCAGGAGGAGATCACCGAACGGACCCGGATTCGCGGCCGGACGGTGAACGCCTCCCCGGAGGCGCCGCAGTACCGGATCCGCAACGAAGACTCCGGCAAGGACGTCGCCCACCGACCGGAGGCGCTGCGCCATGAGTCCGCGTGACGAGGGCCGCGACACCTACCGGGAGTTCACCGAGGCGGTGAACATGAAGCCCGGTGAGTTGCAGACCTGGCTGGAGACCGAGGAGTCCAAGGCGGTCGGCTGGCACAAGGGCGGCGGCGAGTCGGTGGGGCACGACTCCGGCCGCAAAATTGTCAACCTGCTGCGCCGGAAGAAGGCGGAACTCACCGACGCCGACTACTCGCACATGCGCAAGGTGGTGGGTTACGTCCGCCGGCACATGGCGCAGCGGCCCAGCGGGGACATCCGCGACACCAAGTGGCGGTACTCGTTGATGAACTGGGGCCACGACCCGCTCAAGTGATCCCCACCCGGCGGGTCCGGACCAAACTCAGTGCTCGGCGGTGTGCCAATCTCTGCCGGAGCCGACCGACACCTCCAGCGGCACGGTGAGCGGGTAGGCGCCGCCCATCTCCCGCCGGACCAGGTCGACCATCGCGTCGTGCTCACCCGCCGCCACCTCGAACACCAGCTCGTCGTGCACCTGGAGCAGCATTCGGGAGCCGAGGCCGGACTCGCGCAGCGCGCGGTCGACCTCCAGCATCGCCTTCTTGATGATATCGGCGGCCGAGCCCTGGATCGGGGCGTTGAGCGCCATCCGCTCGGCCATCTCCCGGCGCTGCCGGTTGTCGCTCACCAGGTCGGGCAGGTAGCGGCGGCGGCCGAGGATGGTTTCGGTGTAGCCGTCCTGCCGGGCCTTGGCAACGACCGTCTGCAGGTAGTCGCGCACCCCGCCAAACCGGCTGAAGTACTCCTCCATGAGGCCGCGGGCCTCCTCGGCGGAGATGCCGAGCTGCTGGGACAACCCGAAGGCACTCAGCCCGTACGCCAGCCCGTAGTTCATCGCCTTGATCTTGCGCCGCTGGTCGGCGGTCACCTCGGTCACCGGCACCGCGAACACCGACGAGGCGGTGGCGGCGTGAAAGTCCTCGCCCGAGTTGAACGCGTCGATAAGCGCGGCGTCCGCCGACAGGTGCGCCATGATCCGCATCTCGATCTGGCTGTAGTCGGCGGTAAGCAGGCAGTCGTACCCCTGACCGACCACGAAGGCCCGGCGGATCCGCCGGCCCTCCTCGGTCCGGATGGGGATGTTCTGGAGGTTGGGGTCGGTGGAGGAGAGCCGGCCGGTGGCCGCCACCGTCTGGTTGAAGGTGGTGTGGATACGGCCGTCGTCCGAGACCGACTTGAGCAGCCCGTCCACCGTCGACTTCAGCCGGGACACGTCGCGGTGCCGCAACAGGTGGGCCAGCAACGGATGCTCGGTCTGCACGAACAGCCACTGCAGGGCGTCGGCGTCGGTGGTGTAGCCGGTCTTGATTCGCTTGGTCTTGGGCAGCCCCAGCTCGGTGAAGAGGATCTCCTGGAGCTGCTTGGGCGACCCCAGGTTGAACTCCCGGCCCACCACCGCGTACGCGGCCTGGGCGGCCTCCTTGACCCCGCCGGCGAACTGCGCCTCCAGGTCGGACAGGTAGTCCGTGTCGGCGGCGATTCCCACCCGTTCCATTCCGGCCAGCACCGTGACCAGCGGCAGCTCGACCTCGGCCAGCAGCCGGGTGGACAACTCGCCGTCGCGGGACAGCTCCCCCTCGATGGCTTCGGCCAGGTCGAGGGTGGCCCGGGCGCGGAGCATGAGGTTCTGTTCGACCTCGCCGTCATCGCCGAACCCGGCCAGGGTGAGCTGACCGTCGTCGGGGGCGTCCACCCGCAGCTCCCGGTGCAGGTAGCGCAGCGCCAGGTCGGTCAGGTCATAGGAGCGCTGGTCCGGCCGGGCCAGGTAGGCCGCCAGCGCGGTGTCCCGCACCACCCCGGCGAGAGTCCAGCCGTGGGCGGCGAAGGCGAGCAGGGCGGGCTTGCTGTCGTGCAGCACCTTGGGTCGCTCGGGGTCGGCGAGCCAGGCGCCCAGCGCCGCGTCGTCGCCCGGCTCCAGCGTGGCCGGGTCGAACCAGGCCGCGGCGCCCTCCGCGGTGGCGAGCGCCATCCCGGTGAGGGTGCCGCTCCCCCGGCCGAAGCTGCCGCTCACCGCCACCCCGCAGCGGGTACCGACGGGCAGGTGCGCCTCCAGCCACCCGGCGACCGCGCCCGCGCCGAGCCGCTCGCCGGTCAGGTCGAAGCCCGCCTCGGCCTCCGGCTCGACGGCCTCCAGGTACTGGTAGAGCCGGTCCCGCAGAATGCGGAACTCCAGGGTGTCGAATACCTGGTGCACCGCCTCGCGGTCCCAGCCGGCCCATTGGACGTCGGCCGGGCCCAGCGGCAGTTCCAGGTCCGCGACCAGGCAGTTGATGTCGTAGTTGCGGATCACGTCGGCGAGCCGCTCGCGCAGGCTGTCGCCGGCCTTGCCCTTGATCTCGTCGGCCCGGGCGATGACGCCCTCCACCCCGCCGTACGCGTTGATCCACTTGGCCGCTGTCTTCGGCCCCACGCCGGGGATGCCAGGCAGGTTGTCACTGGTCTCGCCGACCAACGCGGCGAGGTCGCGGTAGCGCTCGGGACCGACGCCGTACTTCTCGGTCACCGCCGCCGGATCCATTCGGGCCAGGTCGGAGACGCCCTTGCGCGGGTAGAGCACGGTGACCTGATCACCCACGAGCTGGAACGCGTCCCGGTCCCCGGTGCAGATCAGCACCGACATGCCCGCGTCGCGTCCCTGGCAGGCCAGCGTGGCGATCACGTCGTCCGCCTCGTAGCCCTCCTTCTCCACCACCGGCACGCGCAGCGCGGCGAGGACCTCCTTGATCAGGCTGACCTGGCCCTTGAAGTCGGTAGGCGTCTCGCTGCGGCCAGCCTTGTATTCCGCGTACTTCTCGGTGCGGAACGACCGGCGGGAGACGTCGAACGCCACCACGATGTGGGTGGGCTGCTCGTCGCGGAGCACATTTATCAACATCGAGGTGAAGCCGTAGACCGCATTGGTGGGCTGCCCGGTGGTGGTGCTGAAATTCTCCACGGGCAGGGCGAAGAACGCCCGGTAGGCCAGCGAGTGGCCATCCAACAGCAGCAGGCGCGGCGGGGTCGTTGCGGTCACGGCAGCGACTCTAGTCCGCCCCTGTGACAACCCGGTACGAAGGAAGGACCCTTGGTGCCGGCTATGTTCTCAGCCGGCTGGCCCGGGACTCCAGGTAACGTTGCTCGGCGATGCTGGCGGTGCGCTTCGCGGCGCGTCGGTAGTCCGCGTACGCCCCGGCCCTGTCGCCGATCTTTTCGAGTAGATGCGCCCGCACGGACAGCAACCGATGATGCCCGGCCATCCGCTCGTCGCCGTCCAAGGTGGCGAGCAGGGCGAGCCCGGCCAGCGGACCCGTGGCCTCGGCGAGCGCGATCGCCCGGTTGAGGGTGACCACCGGGTTCGGCGCGATCCGTTCCAGGATCAGATAGAGGGCGTGCACCTGCGACCAGTTGGTCTCCTCCGCGGTGACGGCGCTGGCGTGCGTGGCGGTAATGGCCGCCTGGAGCTGATAGGGCCCCAACTCCGGCCCGGCCAGCGCCATCTTGACCAGGTCAATGCCCTCGTCGATCAGTTCGCGATCCCACCGGCTACGGTCCTGCTCGGTCAGCGGCACCAGGTCACCGCTCGCCGTCATCCGGGCAGATCGGCGGGCGTGTGTCAGCAACATCAGGGCGAGTAGCCCGGTCACCTCACCGTCCTCGGGCAGCTGCGCGTGCACCATCCTGACCAGCCGGATCGCCTCGTGTGCGAGGTCGGCACGGTAGAGCCGGCGACCCGAGGACGCGGTGTAACCCTCGTTGAAGATCAGGTAGAGCACGTGCAGCACGACCCGGAGCCGCTCGTCGCGCTCGGGGCCTTCCGGGAGGCTAAACGAGCTGCCGGCGGCCTTGACGCGCTGCTTGGCCCGGCTGATCCTGGCCGCCATCGTCGCCTCCGGCACCAGGAACGCTCGGGCGATCTCGGCGGTGGTCAGGCCACCGACCGCGCGCAGCGTCAGGGCGGTCTGGGAGGCCGGGGTCAGCGTCGGATGGCAGCACAGGAACAGCAGGACCAGCGAATCGTCGGTATCCGGCACCTCGTCGGGCACCACCTCGGCGGCCGTCACCGCCTCCCGCTCACGGCGGGCGTGGTCACGGCGCATCTCGTCGATGAACCGCCGGGACGCGACGGTCACCAACCAGCCGCGCGGGTTACTCGGCACGCCCTCGGCCGGCCACCGCACAGCCGCGGCGAGGACCGCCTCCTGTACGGCGTCCTCGCACCCTTCGAACTGGCCGTGGCGACGTATCAACACGCCGAGAACCTGCGGCGTGAGTTCCCGCAGCAGGTTCTCGGCCAGTGCTGTCATGCCTCCAGCCGCCCGCTGGCGAACATCACCTGCCGCACCTCGATCCCCAGACCCTCGATCGCGGCGTCCGGAACCTGTGCCGCCAGCTCGATCGCCCGCTCCTTGTTCTCGCAGTCGATCAGGTAGAACCCGCCCACGAACTCCTTTGCCTCCAGGAAAGGCCCATCCGACACCACCGGCTGACCATTGCGCACCGAAACCACAGCGGCCTGCGACGGGTCGACAAGCGCCTGCGTGGTAATGAACTCCCCGGATGCCTTGAGCGTCTCGATGAACCTGCCGTGCCCCTCGCCCAACGCCGCCGTCTCCGACTCGGTCAGCGCGTCAAGAACGGCCGGGTTGATGTACATGCTGATCAGGAACTGCATCGGTACTCCTCGTCCACGAGCCCCAGGTGGGCCTTCGGTGGGTAGTCGGAGCCGGAGCCGGAGTCTTGACACCCCGGCCTGATTTTCCGCACCAGACCGCACCGCACCACCCGACCTGGGACAGCCACCTTCCCGCTGCGGCAGCACGACAGATCTGCTGCCCGAGCCGATGTCAAGAAGCTCTCGACGGCTCCGACCAGACAACGACCCGTCGAGAGAACAGGAAGTATCGGATATGCGAGTCAACCGTGCCTGGCTGGGGCTGGCCGTCCTCATGTTGCCGACGCTACTCGTCGCGATGGACATGACGGCGTTGCTCCTCGCGCTCCCACAACTGAGCGCTGACCTGGGCGCCACCAATGTCCAGCAGCTATGGATCAGTGACAGCTACGGCTTCGTGATGGCTGGCCTGGTCATCACGATGGGCACGCTCGGCGATCGGATCGGCCGTCGACGGCTGCTGATGATCGGTGGGGCGGCCTTCGCCGTACTGTCGATCGTGGCCGCCTTCGCGGTCAGTCCGCTGATGGTCATCGTCGCTCGCGGACTGCTCGGCCTCGCCGGTGCGACCCTGATGCCGTCCACCCTTGCCCTGATAACCAACATGTTCCGCGACGATCGGCAGCGCGGGCAGGCCATCGCCGTCTGGGCGACCTGCCAGTTCACCGGCGGCGCGCTGGGACCCGTACTCGCCGGACTCCTGCTCCAACACTTCTGGTGGGGATCGGTGTTCCTGGTGGCGGTGCCGGCGATGGTGGTCCTGCTGCTCGCCGGGCCGTTCCTGCTGCCGGAGTTCCGCAGTGACCAGGCCGGTCGGCTGGACCCGACAAGTGTCGGCCTGTCGCTGGCAGCGGTGGTCCTGACGGTCTACGGCATCAAGCAGTTGACCATCGAGAGCGAGACCACCATGCCCACGGTCGCCCTCGTCGTCGGCGCGGCCATCGGTGTGCTGTTCGTACGCCGGCAGTTGCGCCTGGACCTGCCCCTGCTGGACCTGCGGCTGCTGCGCAGCCGGCCGTTCACCGCCGTCCTCGTCGGTCTGGTCTTCGCCGGGATCGCCATGGCCGGCACGGGTCTACTGGTGACCCAGTACCTGCAGGGGGTCCTCGGCTTCTCGCCGATCGCCTCGGCGGTGCTGTTCGCCCCCATGGGCGTGGGTGTGGCGGTCGGCACCATGGCCGCCCCCACATTGGCCCGGCGCATGCAGCAGACGACGGTGATCGCCGGGGGTCTGGTCATCTCGGCGGTGGGCAGCCTGCTGCTGGTCACCGTCGGTACCAGCCGGGCGAGCGGCCTGCCGTTGGTGATGGCCGGCATCGCCGTGCTGGCCCTGGGCACCGGGCCGCTGTTCGCGCTCGGCACCAGCCTTGTCGTCGGATCGGTACCACCCGAGCGCGCCGGTTCGGCCGCGTCGATGTCCGAGACCGGCAACTACTTCGGTGGTTCGCTCGGCTTGGCGCTGATCGGCGTGGTGGCGGCGGTGGTCTACCGCAGCCGGATGGACGGCACGTCCGACTCACTGGCCGACGTGATCGCCGCCGGCCAGCATCGTTCCGAGGGTCAGCACCCGGTGGTCCTGCACGACGCGCGCGAGGCGTTCACCGCCAGCCTGCACGTCACCGGGGCGGTCGCGGCGGTCATCTTCGTCGGCCTGACCGTACTGGTTCTGACCATGCGCCCGGAACGCCGGGTCGAACCGGCCGGGCGTGTCCGGCAGGAGGCGAGCTGAGGGGCGATGTTCGACCAATCCGGAGGTTCGCGCCCCTCACCCGGCGTCAGAGCACCTTGTCCAGGAAGGCCCTGGTGCGCTCGTGGCGCGGGTTGGCGATCATCTCCCGGGGCTCGCCGGACTCGACCACCACCCCGTCGTCCATGAAGACCAGCGAGTCACCAACCTCGCGGGCGAAGCCGATCTCGTGCGTCACCACGATCATCGTCATGCCGTCCCGGGCCAGGTCCTTCATCACGTCCAGCACCTCGCCCACCAGCTCCGGGTCGAGTGCGCTGGTCGGCTCGTCGAAGAGCATCAGCTTGGGCTGCATGGCGAGCGCCCGGGCGATCGCCACCCGCTGCTGCTGCCCCCCGGACAGCTGCCCCGGGTAGCTGCCCAGCTTGTCGCCGAGGCCGACCCGGTCGAGCAGCGCGGCGGCCCGCTCGCGGACGGTCGCGCGCCGTTCCCGCAGCACCCGGACCGGCGCCTCCACCACGTTGTCCAGCGCGGTCATGTGCGGGAAGAGGTTGAACCGCTGGAACACCATGCCGATCGCCCGGCGTTGCGCGGCCACCTCCTTCTCCCGCATCTCGTGCAGCTTGCCGCCGTACTCCCGGTAGCCGATCAGGTCGCCGTCCACCCGGATCCAGCCGGCGTTGATCTTCTCAAGGTGATTGACGCAGCGTAGGAACGTCGACTTTCCGGAGCCGGACGGGCCGAGCACGCAGCACACCTCGCCGGCCTTGACGGTCAGGTCGATGCCCTTGAGGACCTCGACCGAGCCGAACGCCTTGTGCACGTTCTCGGCCTGCACCATCGGAACGTCCCCCAGGGAAGCCGGGGAACCCGGGGAACCGGGCTGAGCGGGAACGGTCACGGCTCGACACCTCCTGCGCCGCCGGCCTCGACGCTCAGGCCGCGCAGCTTCGCCTTGGCCTGCTCACTCCGTCCGCGTCCCTTGCTGAAGTGCCGCTCCAGGTAGTACTGCCCGACCAGCAGGATGCTGGTCAGGAAGAGGTACCACAGGCAGGCCGCCACGAGCATCGGGAACACCTGGAAGGTACGGTTCCCGACCGCTTTGAGCTGGAAGAACAGCTCCCAGGACACAGGTACGAAGGCGACCAGAGCGGTGTCCTTGAGCATCGCGATCGTCTCGTTTCCGGTGGGCGGGATGATCACTCGCATGGCCTGGGGCAGCACCACCCGGCGCAGGATCTGGCCACGTCGCATGCCGAGCGCCTGGGCCGCCTCGGTCTGCCCCTCGTCCACCGATTGGATGCCGGCCCGGACGATCTCCGCCATGTACGCGGCCTCGGACAGGCCCAGCGCCAACATGCCGGCGACAAACCCGGTCAGGATCTCGACCGAGCTGAAGCCGAACAGTCGCGCCTCGAAGTTCTCGACGCCGAACAGCGCGCCGATCTGCCGGTCGAACGGCAGGCCGAACTCGATCCGGGCCCAGAGGATGCCCAGGTTGCCGAACAGGATCGCCAGCACCAGCCGGGGTACGGCCCGGAAGAACCAGGTGTACACCCAGGAGACGCCGCGCAGGATCGGGTTCTCCGACAGTCGCATGATCGCGATGAACACACCGAGTACCACGCCGATGACCATCGACAGGACGGTCAGCAGGATGGTGCCGCGCAGCCCGTTGACGATGGGCGGCCGGAACATCTCGTCGACCATGAACGCCCAGTTGAACGCCTTGTTCGTGACCAGCATGTTGACGAACATGGCGACCAGCACGCCGATCACGGCGATGGCGACCCACCGGCCGGGATGCCGGACGGGCACGGCCTGGATCGGCTCCGGCCGTGCCCGTTCGGAATAGGTTGTCGGACCGGACACGGTCACGGGTTGACGGCGGGTTCGTCGATGCCGCCGGCCTCGACGCCCCACTTCTTCAACGATGCCTCGTACGAGCCATCGTCGATGATGGCCACGACGGCGTCCCGGAGCACCTCGGCCAGTTCGGTCTGGTCCTTCTTGACGACGTAGCCGTACGGCGCCGACTCGTAGATGTCGCCGAGCAGTTCCAGCTGTCCGTTTGTCTGCTTCACCGCGTACGCGCCAACCGGGGAGTCGGCGAGCATGGCATCGTTCTTGCCGCTGACCACGGCGGCGGTCGCGTCGCTCTGCGCCTGGTACTGGTCGATCGTGATGGCCGGCTTGCCGGCGTCGGTGCACTTCTTCGACCGCGCGGTGATGTCGTCGAACTGCACGGTGCCGGTCTGCACGGCGATCTTCTTACCGCACGCGTCGTCAATGTTGATCTTGTTGGGATTACCCGCCTTGGTGGCCCACTGGGTACCGGCGGAGAAGTAGCTCACCATGGTGACGCTCTGCTTGCGCTCGTCGTTGATGGTGAACGAGGAGACGCCGACCTCGTACTTGCCGGAGTCGACGCCGGGCAGGATCGCGTCGAACGGCGCCGACTCGAACTGGGCCTTCAGGCCGAGCTTGGCGGCGACGGCGTTGAACAGGTCGACGTCGAAGCCGATCACGGTCTGGCCGTCGGAGTCGAGGAACTCGGCCGGCGCGTACGTCGAGTCGGTGCCGACCTTGAGCACACCGTCCGACTTGACGGCGTCCGGCACCCTTCCGGCCAGCGCCGGGTCGGCCGCGGCCGAGGCGGCGGCCGACGGACTGCCAGCGGGAGGAGCGGAGTCCTCCTTCTCACCGCAGGCGGCGAGCGGCAGGGTCAGCAGGGCGGCGCCGGCTACACCGATGACGGCCCGACGCCACGAACTGTTCTTGCTCATGAGGGGTGCTCCTTCGAGAGCGGTACGAGGAGGGGGTCATGCCACGCCGAGATATGCCTCTTGCACCGCGGCGTCGTGCAGCAGTTCCTCGCCGGTGCCAGCCTTGACGATCCGGCCGGTTTCCAGGACGTACGCCCGGTGAGCCCGGGAGAGTGCCTGCTGTGCGTTCTGCTCGACCAGCAGGATCGTGGTGCCCTGCTCGTTGATCTCCGTGATGATCTGGAAGATCTGCTGGATCAGCATCGGAGCCAGTCCCATCGAGGGCTCGTCGAGCAGCATCAGCTTCGGCCGGCTCATAAGCGCCCGGCCGACCGCCAGCATCTGCTGCTCGCCCCCGGACAACGTGCCGCCGGACTGCCTGCGACGTTCCTCCAGCCGGGGGAACAGCTCGAACACCCGCCGCAGGTCGGCGGCGATGCCCGCCTTGTCCCGGCGGGTGTAGGCGCCCATCTCCAGGTTCTCCAGCACCGTCATGCCGGGGAAGATTCCCCGGCCCTCGGGTGACTGACTGACCCCGCGGACGACCCGCAGGTCGGCGCGCAGCTTGGTGATGTCCTGGCCGTCGAACCGGATCCGGCCGGCGGAGACCGGACGGATGCCGGAGATGGCTCGCATGGTGGTCGTCTTACCGGCGCCGTTGCCACCGATCAGCGCGACCACCTCGCCCTCGGCGACGCTCAGCGAGATGCCGTGCAGTGCCTGGATCCGCCCGTACAGCAGGCTTATGTCTTCCAACTCAAGCAGCATCGTCCGGTACCCCCAGGTACGCCGCGATCACCCGGGGGTCGTTCCGCACCTCGGCGGGCACCCCATCGGCGATCTTCTTGCCGAACTCCAGCACCACGATCCGGTCCGTGACACCCATGACGAGCCGCATGTCGTGCTCGATGAGCAACACCGTCACCCCGGTGTCGCGGATCCGCCGGATCAGGCCGAGCAGATCCTCCTTCTCCGCCGGGTTGAAGCCGGCGGCCGGCTCGTCGAGGCAGATCAGGGTCGGCCGGGTGGCCAGCGCCCGAGCGATCTCCAGCCGGCGCTGCTCGCCGTACGGGAGGTTGCGGGCCAGGTCGTCGGCGCGTCGCCGGATGCCCACGAACTCCAACAGTTCGTAGCCGAGGTCCCGGCCGTCGCGTTCCTCCCGCCAGTGCCGGGGCAGCCGGAACAACGCGGAGGGCACGCTCGTCTTGTGGTTGGCGTCCGCGCCCACCTGGACGTTCTCCAGGGCCGTCATCTCCGGGAAGAGCCGGACGTTCTGGAAGGTCCGCGCGATGCCGGCCCTGGTGATGGCGAATTTCTTGCGGCCCACCAGGGACTCCCCCTGGAACCGGATGTCGCCGGAGGTGGGCCGGAAGACCCCGGTGATGGCGTTGAAGCAGGTGGTCTTGCCCGCGCCGTTCGGGCCGATGAGCCCGAGGATCTCGCCCTCCCGGATGTCGAACGACACCCCGTCGAGGGCGACCACGCCGCCGAACCGCAGACCCAGGTTGTCGACCTGGAGCAACGGCGGCCGGTCCGCCACCGCGGTGGTCGTCCCGGGCGTCGCGCTCGTCCCGACGGTGCCGCCGGCGCCCGGATCGGCGGCGGTGGATCCGTCACCGGCCCGCTGTGCCGGGGTGGCGTGGCCGGTGGTCTCCGGCCCGGTGGCCGGCGTACCCGTGTCACTCACCGACAACCACCTCCTTCTCGCGATCCTTGAGTTCCTGCGCCCGTCTGCGGCTCGGGATGAGGCCCTGCGGTCGGAAGATCATCACGAGGACCAGGATCAGTCCGAAGAACAGGAAGCGGTATTCGAACGCGTCCTGCCCGGCGATGGTGAGGCCGCGCAGCCGCTCCGGCAGGTACGCGATGAGCGCGCCGCCGAGGATCGCCCCGGCGATGTTGCCCGAGCCGCCCATGACCACCCCCGCCAGCACCAGGATGGAGAAGAACAGGTCGAAGTTCCGTGAGTTGATGAAGCCCTGCTGCCCGGCGAACATCACGCCGGACAGCGATCCGATGGCGGCACCGATGGCGAACGCCCAGAGCTTGAACCGGAACGTCGGCACGCCCATCGCCTCGGCCGCCTCCTCGTCCTCCCGGACGGCGACCCAGGCCCGGCCGACCCGGCTGCGGTCCAGGTTCCGCACGCCGAAGATGACGACGATGATGACGGTCAGTCCGAGCCAGTAGTACGGTCGAGCGTCGATCACGCCGAACAGCGGCAGACCGCCGGCCTTCTCGCCGGGCGGGTGCGGGATGCTGCCGAAGCCGCGCTGACCACGCAGCGTGGGCCACGCGGTGGCGGCGACCCGGATGATCTCGGCGAAGCCGAGGGTGACGATCGCCAGGTAGTCGCCGCGCAGCCGGAGCGTCGGCCAGCCGAGCAGCACCCCGGAGATCATCACGACCACCACGGCGATCGGCACCGTGGCCAGCCAGCTCCAGTTCGTCCCCAGGTCGCTGTCGGGCGAGGCCAGCAGTGCGGTGGTGTACGCGCCGAGCGCGAAGAAACCCACGTAGCCCAGGTCGAGCAGGCCGGCCTTGCCGACCACCACGTTGAGGCCGAGCGCGAGCAGCACGTAGTAGGAGACGGTGAACAGGGTGGTGGCCCAGTCCGTCTCGGTGGTCACGATGAACGGGATGGCGATGTCCGGCAGCGCGTAGAAGAAGACCGCGATCAGGACCAGGGCCACCCAGCGGGCCGGCCGGGGCAGCGTGTGCCACCTGTCGACCACGGATCCGGTACCGGTTCGCATTCGTTCGAGGAAGGTGGTCACGCGCGGGCCCTCCCCAGCGACTCGCCGAGCAGGCCGGTGGGCCGGAACAGCAGGACCAGGATGAGAATCACGAACGCGACGACCGGCGTCCAGTTCGTCCCGAACAGGCCGGAGCCCCAGCCTTCCAGCACGCCGAGCAGCAGACCGCCGAGCAGCGCCCCGCGCAGGTTGCCGATGCCGCCGAGGACCGCCGCCGCGAAGGCCTTGATGCCCAGGTCGAACCCGGCGAAGAAGTGCGTACCGGTGATCTTCAGGTTGTACATCAGCGCCGCGGCGCCGGCCATGATCCCACCGAGCAGGAAGACAAGCGCGATGACCCGGTCCTTGTTGACCCCCATCAGGGCCGCGGTGTTCGGGTCCTGGGCGATGGCCCGGACACCCCGGCCGAGCCGGGTGCGGTTGATGAACACGTCGA
This sequence comes from Plantactinospora sp. GCM10030261, assembly GCF_042666615.1. NCBI lineage: Bacteria > Bacillati > Actinomycetota > Actinomycetes > Micromonosporales > Micromonosporaceae > Plantactinospora > Plantactinospora sp. GCM10030261. The sequence goes on along the minus strand of NZ_JBHTDD010000016.1, from coordinate 36,574 downwards.
GGACGATCATCAGCCCGATCGCCAGCAGGACGAGGAACACCTGGAGGTTGGTGATCGTGGTGCCGGCGATGGTGAACAGTTCCTTCTGCCGGATCAGCGGTGGCGCTCCCCACGGCTTCCTCCGGGTCGCGATGCCGACCGCCTCGGAGATCACCACCGAGGCACCGATCGCGGTGATCAGGAAGGTGAGCACCGGCGCGTTCCGCTTGCGCAGCGGGCGGTAGGCCACCCGCTCCAACAGCACGGCCGTCACACCTGACGTGAGGCAGGCGGCCAGCAGCGCCACCAGCAGGTAGAACAGCATGGCGCCGAACGCCGGAACCGGCGAGTTCTGGTCCAGACCCAGCATGTTCAGGGCGACGATCGACCCGAACGTGCCGACCATGAAGACCTCAGAGTGGGCGAAGTTGAGCAGGCGAAGCACGCCGTACACCAGGGTGTAGCCCAGGGCGAACAGCGCGTAGATCGCGCCCTGGGCCAGGCCCTGGACGCTCAGGTCTCCGAAGTTGGAGAACAACTGGTCGAAATTCACAACGGTCTCCGAACGAGATCGGACAGCGGACGCGGCCGGGAGGATGCCCCCGGCCGCGCCACCGTCGGTTGGCGGACCGCCCTCAGGTGACGATCCGGCCCCACATCACTGCGTCTTGATCTCCTGGTCGGACGCGATCTCGCCGTTGGCGACCTTGTACGCCCAGATCTTCAGGTACTGCGGGTCCAACTCACCGACGTCGGTGAACTTGTAGGTGTTCGCCACGCCCTCGTAGGTCACCCCGTTGATGAACTCGAGCATCTTGTCCTTGCTGGTGTTGCCCTCGTCGAGGCCCTTGAGGAAGATGCCCGCGATGTCGTACGCGATGTCGCTGTAGGTGCCGGAGTCCTGGCCCCACTTCTTCTTGTAGTTCTCGGCGAAGTTGCCCTTGGCCTCGGTGGTGGGGGCGCACGGGCAGGTCAGGATGGTGCCCTCGGCGTTCTCGTTGCCCGCGGCCTCGACGTACCCCGGGTCCTTCACACCGTCCGCGGCGACCATGGTGGCGGTGACCCCGGCGGCGCGCATCTGCTTCACCAGGATGCTGGCCTCCTGGTAGTAGCCGCCGTAGAAGACCGCGTCGGCCCCGGAGGACTTGATCTTGGTGATCACCGGGTTGAAGTCCTTGGTGACGTTCCGCTCGACCTTGTCCTCGCCGACCTTGAGCGGGCCGAGCGAGTCGACGACGTTCTTCGACAGGCCGGCGCCGTACGCGCTCTGGTCGTCGATGACGTAGACCTTCTGCGCCTTGAGCGTGTCCTTGATGTACGCCGCGGCGGCCGGACCCTGCGAGGCGTCGTTGCCCAGGCCCCGGTGGAACATCTTCCAGCCCTTGGTGCTCAAGTCGGTCCGGGTGGCCGACGGGGAGATCATCGGCAGCTGGGCCTCCTCCCACACCGGGGCGGCGGCCTCGGTCTCGCCGGAGAAGGCGGGGCCGATCACACCAATGATCTTGGTGTCCTTGACGATCTCACGGGCCAGACCGACCGCCTGCTTCTCGTCGCCCTGGGAGTCCTTCTCCAGCAGCTCGACCTTGCAGTCGGCGTTCTTCTCGTTGTACTCCTCGACCGCGAGCTTGGCGCCGTTCTTGATGTTGATGCCCAGGTTGGCGGCGTCACCCGTCAGCGCACCGAAGAACGCGAGCTTCAGGCCGCACTTGTCACCCGACGCGGAGCCGCCCTCATCACCGCCTCCGCAGCCTGCGGCTCCGACCACCAGAGCACTGGCGAGCGCGAGCCCGCCGACCACACGTACGAGCTTCTGCCTCAAGGCACGAACCCCTTCTATTCCGGCGTCCAGACGTCCCGGCGTATCCGCCCGCGGGCGTGAGGAACCTAACCACAAAGCCGATCTGCGCCGGGACGTTATCCCACCGGGGAGCGGCCGGGTAGCCCTCTGCATCAGGGGTTGACTAAACCGTTACACGGGGTCATGAGATCGGCCCTGTCGCTGTAAGACATCACGGCAGGGACGGGCCGTTTCCACCCATCGACGACTCGATAACGGACCACCACCGGTCCGATCCTCACGGATCGTGGTCGGGCACCGGGGACCACCAGAGATCCGCGCGCGCGCCGTCGTCGATCGCCGCGACCAGGGCGTCACCGGCGCCGGCCAGCACCACCCGCCGATCGCCACCGCCGGCGGGCAACGGGCCCGCCGGTCCGGCCACCGGACGCCAGTTCGCACCGTCCCCATCAGAGATCCACAACGCGTGGCCGCCACCGTCCGAGGTGGCCGCCACGAGCCGGCCCGCCACGACGGCCAGCCCGCGTACCGTCGGCACGCCGCCCCCGGCCGTCACCGGAAACCCGGCCGACGGCACCCAATCCGCGCCGGGCGGGCCGCCCCGCCAGACGCCGAACCCGTCGTCCCGGGGTCCGACCGCGACCGGACGGCCGCGCACCAGCGCCACCCGCTCCAGCTGGCCGCTGTCACCGCCGACCGGTACCGGTGCCGGTCGCCACCCGCGCCCGTCGACCGAGGTCCAGGCCGCCGGCACCGGGTCGATGTCCCCCCGCCGGTGGCCGACGCCGACAGCCAACCAACCGGCCGCCGTGGCGACCACGTCGAACGCCCGGCTCCGCCCGCCGACCGGTGCGTCCGCGCCACCGGAGACGGTCGCGCCCCCGGAAACCTCCGCGCCGTCGGGCGGCAGCACCTTCTCCGGCAGTACCGCGCCGTCGAACGCGGTGGCGTCCGCCGACCACCAGGTCGTGGCCCCGGCGGTACGGCTTCCGGCGATCACCCAGCCACCCGGACCGCCCGCGATCCGGGTCAGGTCGGCCTCCCCCGGCGCGTCCCCGCCCCGTACCGGCGTGGTCACCTCAACCAACCGGTCACCCGCCGTGGCGCCGCCCGCCGGTCCGCCGGCCGGGTCGCCGCCCACCGGGCGGAAGCCGACGATCCGCGGGTTGCCGTGCGACCCGCCGGTCTTCGCCGCCACCGCCGCCGGTCGGCCGGCACGGCAGCCCACCGCGTAGAGCACGCTCTGCCGGCCGTAGAAGCTGACCACGTCGATCGGCACCGGGTGCCACGACCGCCCGTCCGGGCTGTCCCACGCCGCCGGGCTGGTGCCGCCGGCCGCGTCCACCAGCCCACCCACCAGGAACCACCGCCCGGCACAGCTCACCAGGTCGCGCAGGACCGCCCGTGACGCGCCGGCCGGGATCGGCAGCGCCGCCGGCCGCCAGGCCAGCCGTACCGGTCCATCGTGGACCACGGACCGGACCTGGCAGCCGGTCGTCACGAGCGCACCCACCAACACCGCCGCCACCCACCGCCGAGGCCGCCGTCGCATGCCGGCAGCCTATCGACGCCCGGGCCCGTCGCCCGGGGGAAGGCGACGAGCGGATCAGCGGGCGTCGAGGACAGCGCGCAGGAACTCCTGACTACGCTCGTTCTGCGGATCCGTGAAGATCTGATCCGGCGGACCCTGCTCGATCACCTGGCCCTCGTCGAACACCATCACCCGATGCGAGACGTCCCGGGCGAAGTTCATCTCGTGCGTGACGATGAGCATCGTGATGTCGGTGCTGTCGGCGATCTCCCGCAGTACGTCCAACACGCCGGCCACCAACTCCGGGTCCAGCGCCGAGGTCACCTCGTCCAGCAGCAGCACCTTCGGCTCCATGGCCAGTGCCCGGGCGATCGCCACCCGCTGCTGCTGGCCACCGGACAACTGACCCGGCCGGGCGTCCGCCTTCTCGCTCAGCCCTACCCGGTCCAGCAGGTCACGGGCCCGGTGCTCGGCCTCGTCCTTGGACACGCCCAGCACCCGGACCGGCGGTTCCGTCACGTTGCGCAGCACGCTCATGTTCGGGAACAGGTTGAACTGCTGGAACACCATGCCGATGGACCGGCGGGCCCGCCGCAGGTGCTTCTCGTCGGCGGGCCGCAGTCCGTCCCCGTGACGCATGTGCCACAGCGGCTCCCCGTCCACCCAGATGTGGCCACCGTCCGGCTTCTCCAGCGTCATGAGCAGCCGCAGGATGGTGGTCTTCCCCGAGCCGCTCGGCCCGATCAGGGTGACCCGCTCGCCCGGCGCCACCTCGAAGTCGAGCTCCCGGAGCACCACGTTGTCGCCGAACTTCTTCACCACCTTGTCGAACCGGACGATCGGTTCGGTCGACGGTAGTGGCTCGGTGGTCTCGATGACAGGTTCAGCTACCAAGGCGAATCTCCAATCGTCGCAGCGCGATGGCCGTGGGATAGCTCGCGGCCAGGAAGATCAGACCGACGAGGGTGATCGGCTCGACGTACCGGAAGCTGTAACCGCCGATGGACTGGGCCTGCTGCACCATCTCCGGCACCGTGATCAACGCCAGGAACGGCGTCTCCTTGAACATGGAGATCACGTTGTTGCCCAGCGCCGGCAGCACCCGCCGGATCGCCTGCGGCAGCACCACGTGCTGCCAGGTATAGCGTGGCGGCAACGACAGTGCGGTGCTGGCCTCCCACTGCCCCTTCGGGACGCCCTCGATGCCCGCCCGGTAGATCTCGGCGTAGTAGCAGGCGTAGTGCACGCCCAGACCGATCACGCCGGTGGTCAGCGCGGGCAACGTGATGCCGGCCAGCGGCAGCACGTAGAAGAGGAAGAACAGCTGCACCAGCAGCGGCGTGCTGCGGACAAACTCGACGAACGCGCCGACGAGTTGGGCGAGCACGGGCACCCGGAGCCGCCGGATGACCGCGAACACCAGACCCAGCGTGGCGCCGAGCAGGGTACCCAGCACCGTCGCCACCAGCGTGTACCGGACGAACGCGGACAGCAGGTCCGGCAGGATGTCGAACGCGTAGTCCCAGTCCCAGGTCATCCGGGGACACCCGCCTTCGCCGGACGGAACCGCGCCCAGAGGCCACGCCGCGCCGGCTCGACCTGGCCGATCGCCGCCTTCGCCCGTCGCTCCAGGACCCGCACGCCGAGGGTGAACAGGTAGGCCAGCCCCAGGTAGACAAGCAACGCCAACCCGAAGATGTAGGCCTCATATCCCTCGGCGGCCCGGAACTGCTGGGTCACCGCGGTCACGTCGACCACCGTGACCGTGTAGACCAACGGCGTCGACTTGAGCAACTGGATCAGCAGGTTGCCGAACGGTGGGATCATGCCGACCACGGCCTGCGGCAGGATGACCAGCCGCATCCGCTGGTACGCCGACATGTTCACGGCCACGGTCGCCTCCACCTGGGCACGGGGCACCGCGTTTATCGCCCCACGGACCACCTCCGCGCCGTACGCGCCGAAGTTGAGGGAGAACGCCACCACGCCGACGGCCAGCGGTTGCAGGGTCCAGCCGAAGGCCGGTAGCACGAAGAACAGCCACCACAGCTGGACCAGCACCGAGGTGCCGCGGAAGAACTCGATGAAGACCCGCGCCACGAAGCGCGGAAGCCGGCCCTTGGCCTGCGCCAGCAGACCGAAGACGAATGAGACGACCAGTGCCCCGGCGGCGCCCAGCACCGTGACCAACACGGTGATCCAGACGCCGCCGAGGAGGTCGTCGACCCAGGGGGTGAAATCGGCGACGAAGTCCACGACTGTCCCGGGTCAGCCCTGGCAGAGCTTCTCGGTGGTCAGGTCGGCCGGTGGGATCGTCTCCGGGCCGAAGCCGAACGGCTGGATCAGCTCCAGCAGCTTGCCCGACTCCTTCAGCTTGGCCAGTTCCCCGTTGAACGCCTCGCGCATGGCGTTGTTCTCCTTGCGGAACACCGCCGCGCCAGCGCCGAGCTGCTCCTTGCCGTCGATCACCGGCGTGAACGGCTCGGTAAGCGTCAGGCCGGAGTCCTGCTCCTGCTCCAGCATGTTGCGCAGCGAGATGGAGGTCAGGGCGAAGGCCTGGACGCGATTCGCCTTCAGCGCCGACAGCGCGTCCCGCTGGCTGGCCACCTCGACCAGCTTGGTGACGCCCTGCTTCTTGGCGTGGATGCCCTCCACGGCGCCCGGCATCACGCCCAGCGTGATCCCGGAACTGGCTACCGACTTGTAGTCGGTGATCTGCTGCGGGTTGCCGTTCGGCACCAGGAACGCCTGCGGGGCCACGTACACCGGCTCGGAGAACTGCGCCTGGGCACACCGCTCGGGCAGGATGAACATGCCGGCCGCGACCACGTCGAACCGCTTCGCGTTCAGACCCGGGATCAGCTGGCCGAACTCGACCTGCACGCCGCGCAGTTCGTCGATGCCGAGCGCCTTCCAGATCTCCCGATGCACGGCCGGCGCCTGACCGGTGAGTTCACCACCGTCCTGGTACGCGTAGGGCGCCTCGCCGGCGAATCCGACCGTGAGATATCCGCGCTCCTTCGCCTGCTCCAACAGGTTGCCGGCACCGCCGGCGTCGCCGCCGGTACCGCTCGGCTCGGTGCGCGAGCAGCCCAGCAGAGCGGTGGAGGTCGCCGCCACACCGGCCGCGGCAGCGAGTCGAAAAAGATCTCGTCGAGATGTTCCTCGGTTGAGTGCCACAGCTATTCCCTTTCCAGGTATTTCGCCGGGGGTCCGGGTGCCCGACGATAGTCACAAGACCGGTAAAAACTAAAAAATGCTCGCCTATTGTGATCGGACCTTTATCACTCTCCGCACTCGCAGGCGCGCGGCCGAAGACCACCGGTCGAGGCTGGGTCAAGTTGCTCTTGACCAGCGTTAATAGGTGAACAGCGATGGGATTTCAGTCGATTACTGGACGCCCACCCCAACCGGATCGCTACACAGCGAAACCACGACGACGCTCAACGCCGGCAACGCCTCGCACCACGTGCACAGGGCGGCCACGCGTCATCGCGGCGTCTCCCGGACGCCGGCCAGCCACCGCACGGCGGAACCCCGCCGGGGGGAACGGTGGGAACCCCACCGTTGGCGCGGCAGGAACCCCGCCGCGCGGACTTGACCTTACCGGCTTGAGCAGGGCCGCCGACCAGCCCCCCGGCGGCGGCATGACCGGACGGGGGTACGACGGTCGTACGAACGGCCGTCGCAGAACGCGGACGGCCCCGTCCACTTGAGCCGTACAGAGCGGGATGACGCGGGCTTCAACCCACCGTGGGGGCGCCGTCGGCGGTGCTGGCGGAGCCGGCCGCGAGGTCCTCGGCCAGGATCCGGTCCGCCACGTCCCGCATGGTCATCCGGTGGTCCATCGCCGTCCGCTGGATCCACTTGAACGCCTGCGGCTCGGTCATGCCGTACGCCGTCATCAACGCGCCCTTGGCCCGCTCGACCGTCTTGCGGACCTCCAGCCGGTCGGTCAGGCTGGCCACCTCGGCCTCCAGCGCCGCGACCTCGGCGTACCGGGACAACGCGATCTCGATCGCCGGCACCAGGTCGCTCTTCTGGAACGGCTTCACCAGGTACGCCATCGCGCCCGCGGCCCGGGCCCGCTCCACCAGGTCGCGCTGGCTGAACGCGGTAAGAATGATCACGGGAGCGATCTGGGCGGCGGCGATCCGCTCGGCGGCGGCCAGGCCGTCCATGATCGGCATCTTGATGTCGAGAATCACCAGGTCCGGCTTGATATCCTCGGCCAGCCGGACGGCGGTCTCCCCATCGCCAGCCTCACCCACGACGTCGTAGCCCTCTTCGACGAGCATCTCAGCCAGATCCAGCCGGATCAGCGCCTCGTCCTCGGCGATGAGCACCCGTCGGCGCTCCGCTCCCGCCTGCGTCTCGGCCACGAGCCCGTACCCCCACACAATCGCCACCACCGCGAACCCGAACCGGGTGTCGCCGACCTTAGCCTAGTAGGTAGTCTTGACCCGGCCGGACCGCCGTTCCGGCACGAATGTCCCCGTACTCCAACGGTAGAGAGACGGAGCTCAAACCTCCGACAGTGTGGGTTCGAATCCCACCGGGGGCACCACCAGCGGCGATGCGCATCCGCTCGGCGTGTCGAGGGTGACGAATCGTCGTACCCAGGCTCGGGCGTCGAGCCAGGGCCCGGTTTCTCGCCGGTCACACGGTGGCACAGGTCGCCAATGAGTTCGGGCTGCCATACACAACTGTCCGGCACTGGTGCCACGATCGCCCGGAGGCGGCTGCCCGGCACCGCGTCAGCCGATGCTTCCGGTGCCATCCCTCGCCGGCCGGGCCGATCGATTCAGCCAAGTATGCGTACCTGCTCGGTCTCTACCTCGGCGACGGCCATCTCGTCACGTCGGCTCGGGTTCCCGTGTTACGGATCTACTGCGCGAGTTCCTGGCCCGGCATTACCGAGAGTGCGATCTTGCCATGCGGGCGGTGCTGGCAACGGCCGTGCAGCGAGTCACGAAGGTCGGCTGAGTGGCGGTGCAGAGCTACAGCAAGCACTGGCCGTGTTTGCTGCCCCAGGAGTCGCTGGACGCGCTCGGCATCGCCTGGCGGATGAACCGACCCACCTCGCTGTCGGTGGCCCGCCGGGAGGCGGTCGCCGCCCTAAACCGGTACGTCGGCCCCAAGACCTGACCCGGGTCTGGACGATTCTTGTCGTACGGCCGTTCGATGATTGCTTGGTGCACTCCCCCGAAGTCAGGGACCGGGCGCGCCGGCTGTACCTGTCCGGCCGGACCGTCTCCGCCACCGCCAGGTCGGTCGGGCTTCCCTACCGCACGGTGTGGGACTGGTGCCACGGGCGCGTCGCCCCCGCTGTCCGTGGCACGGCCGCGCGTTGCTTCCGGTGTCATCCGGGCACCGCACCGCCGCCTGACGCGGCAACCTACGCCTACCTGCTCGGGCTCTATCTGGGTGACGGCCATCTGGTCACCCGGGTCCGGGTGCCGGTGCTACGGATATCCTGCGCGGAGCGGTGGCCGGGTCTCATTGACGCATGCGAGTCCGCGATGCGCGCGGTGCTGGCGGGGTCGGTCCAGCGGGTCCCGCAGGTGGGCTGCGTGTCGGTGCAGAGTTACGGCAAGCACTGGCCATGTCTGCTGCCCCAGCACGGCCCCGGCAAGAAGCACGAGCGGGCCATCGCGCTGACCGACTGGCAGCAACCCATCGTCGATCGCCATGCGGGCGACTTCCTGCGCGGGTTGTTCCACTCCGACGGCGCCCGGTTCGCAAACACCGTGACGGTTCGAGGTAAGAGTTACGTCTATCCGCGGTACATGTTCGTGAACCTGTCGACGGACATCATGCGGCTGTGCCAGGAGTCCCTGGACGCGCTCGGCATCGCCTGGCGGATGAACCGACCCACCTCGCTCTCGGTGGCCCGCCGGGGGGCGGTGGCCGCCCTGGACCGGTACGTCGGTCCGAAGACCTGATCCGGGACGGCCCGCGCCATGTCGCCCGCCGTGGCGCCGCGCCGCCGTCAGGCCGCCGTCAGGCCGGCCGTCGCGCCGGCCCGCCGCCGAAGGTGGTCGCCGCCACGAGCGCCGCGATCAGGTACAACGCCGCGCCGGCGAGGTACGCGGCGGCGTACCCGGAGGTGAGCGCCTCGGGGGCGGCGGTGCTGCCGGTCCGGGCGGCGGCGAGCGCGGCAAGGGCCGCCAGGCCGACCGCGCCGCCGATCTGCTGGCTGGTGTTGAGCAGCCCAGAGGCGATTCCGGCGTCGCCTGACGGGACGCCGTGGATACCGACGACGGTCGCGGTGACGAAGGTGAGCCCGAGACCCACGCCAGCGACGAGTTGCGCCGGCAGCAGGACTGTCATCGGGTGGCTGCCCGGGGCGAGCAGACTGAACCATCCCATGCCGACGGAGGCGAGCACCAACCCCCCGACGGTCACCGCCCGAGGTGAGGTGGCAGCGAGCAGCCGCGGCCCGATGACACCGGCGGCGAGGCCGATGCCGAGCGCGAACGGCAGGTACGTCAGTCCGGCCCGCATCGCGCCGTAGCCCTCGACGACCTGCATGTAGAGGGTGAGGAAATAGAAGGTGGCAAACATACCGGCACCGGTGAGGACGAAGACCAGGTTGGCACCGGCGCGACCGGCGTCGCGCAGCACCCGGGCGGGCAGCATGGGCGCGCGGGTTCGCCGTTGGATGGCCAGGAAGCCGAGCAGGACGGCGGCGGCGAGGGCGAGCAGCAGCAGGGTCACCGGATCGGCCCAGCCGGAGGTGCTGGTCCGGGTGATGGCGTAGACGAGCGTGCCGAGACCGAGCGTGGCGGTGATCGCACCGGGCAGGTCGACGGACCCCCGGTCCCGTTCGCCCTCGACGAGCACCGAGGTGCCGGCCAGCACGGCGAGGGCGATGGGCACGTTCACGAAGAGCACCCAGCGCCAGCTCAGGTACTCGGTGAGCGCACCGCCGAGGAGCAGTCCCACCACCGACCCCAACCCGCCCATGGCGCCGTACACGCCAAGGGCCCGGACCCGGCCGGGTCCGGCGGGAAACGTCGTCGTCAGCAGGGACAGCGCGGTCGGCGCGGCGATGGCGGCACCGACGCCCTGCAGCGCCCGCGCGGCGATCAGCACCGTCCCGTTCGGCGCGAGTCCGCCGAGCAGCGAGGCGACGGTGAAGACGACCAGGCCGAGCCGGAAGACCCGCCGCCGGCCGAACAGGTCGCCAGCGCGCCCCCCGACCAACAGCAGCCCGCCGAAGGCCAGGGCGTACGCGGTGATCACCCAGTTCAGGTCGGCGGGGGCGAGGTCGAGGGACCGCTGGATGCGCGGCAGGGCGACGTTGGTGATGGTGCCGTCCAGCACGAGCATGAGTTGTGCCGTGGCGATGACGGCCAGGGCGGCGCCCAGCCTGCGCTCGGGTGGGGCGGTGGTGGTGGCGGTGGTGGTGGTCGGGGTGGATGACGACATCCGGGGCTCCTCAGTGGCCGGTGGACGCGGTGGTGGACCAGGCGCGCAGGTCGGCGTAGGCCGGGCGCCACTGGGTTCGGTACGCCTCGCGGATCGGCGCGGGCATTCCGTCGAGGACCTTCTCGACGGTGGCGGGATCCACCTCGTCGAGCACCCAGGGCAGATAGCGGGGGAGGTCGTCGCCGATCCGGGCGCGGTGTTCGGCGCCGAAGTCAGCCCACTGCTGGTCGGTGAGGGTGGCGTCGATCAGGGCCAGCGCCTCGGTCTCCTCGTGCCGCAGGTGTCCGGTGAGTTCGGTGCGGAGGGCGTCGACGGCGGCGGCGAGGCGCTCGGGACCGGCTTCCGGGTCGGCCAGCGCCGCGTCGACGGCGGCGAGCAGCGGGTCGATCGCGGCGTGCTCGGCTTCCATGGCGTCGAGCAGGGCGAGATCGTCGGGTCGTCCGGCGAGCGCGCGGGTCATCGCGGGCCACACCGCGATGTCTTCGGCGGTGTGATGCACCCGCAGGTACGTGGTGAACAGCTGCCAGCCGAGCGCGGAGCGCAGGAGCTGCCGGGGATCGTCGTCGGCGCGGGCGGTGATCCGGGCGAGCCGGTCGAGGTCGCGCCGCAGGGCGTCGTGGAAGGTGTACATCATCGTCATGTCGAGCCGGTGGCCGGTCCCGCTCATGGGTCGAACTCCAATCGTTCGATGACCTAATGTTTATATCACTAACGTTAGTCCTACTAATGATTGAGTCAATCGCTAGTCGCGCCAATGACGTTGTTAGGCTGATCACATGGAGTCGCCGGACGCCGCGCCCCCGGCCCGGATGAGGGGCCTGCCGAGTTGGCTGATGTCGCAGTCCGCGGCGTACGGATACCGGCTACTCACCGAGGCGATGGCCACCGTCGACGCCCGCCCGTACCACTACCGGCTGCTGGCCACCCTCGCCGAGGTCGGGCCGCTCAGCCAGGCCCAGCTCGGCCGGCGCAGCGCCATCCACCTCAGCGACGTGGTGGCCGCGATCAACGAACTCGCCGACCGGAAGTTCGTGGTCCGGTCCCCCGACCCGGCCGACCGACGGCGCAACATCATTACCATCACCCCGGCCGGTCACCGGCAGCTCGACGAGCTGGAGAAGCAGGTGAGCCGGATCCAGGACGAGCTGCTTGCCCCCCTCGACCCGGCGGAGCGCGGACAGCTTGTCGCGCTGCTGGCGCGGATCCGGGAACACCATGCGGTCCGGACCCGGTCCCGGTCGGACGAGGACCTCAGCAGTCGCTTACCGCATGATGCCCCGGGTGGAACAAAACCCCACCCGCTGAGTTGATCCCAGGTGTGATCGACGTACCGCTCTCCGTCCTCGACCTCGCCCCCGTCGCCACCGGCGCCACCGCCGGTGACGCCCTGCGGCACACCACCGAGCTGGCCAGGCGCACCGAACAGCTCGGTTACCGGCGCTTCTGGGTCGCCGAGCACCACAACATGCCCGGCATCGCCAGCTCCGCGCCGGCCGTACTGCTGGCCCACCTCGCCGCCGCCACCACCCGGATCCGGGTCGGTTCGGGCGGGGTGATGCTGCCCAACCACCCGCCGCTTGTGGTCGCCGAGCAGTTCGGCACCCTGGAGGCCCTGCACCCGGGACGGATCGACCTGGGTATCGGCCGAGCACCGGGGACCGACCAGATGACGGCGCTGGCGCTGCGCCGCACCATGGAGGGGCTGTCCGCCGAGGGGTTCCCCACCGAGCTGGCCGATTTGATCAACTACTTCACCGGCGACGACCCGGGGCCGATCACCGCCACCCCCGGCCGCGGCCAACGCCCGGACATCTGGCTGCTCGGCTCCAGCGGGTTCAGTGCCCGCCTCGCCGGGCTGCTCGGCCTGCCGTTCTCGTTCGCCCACCACTTCAGCGCCGCGAACACGCTGCCCGCGCTCGCGCTGTACCGGGAGTCGTTCCGCCCGTCCCGCTGGCTCGACGCCCCGTACGCGATGGTGGCGGTGAACGCGATCTGCGCGGACACCGACGGGCGGGCGGACTGGCTGGCCGGTCCCGGGATGCTGTCGTTCCTGCGGCTGCGCTCCGGCCGGCCGCAGCCGCTGCCCACCCCGGAGGAGGCGGCGGCGTACCCGTACAGCGCGGCCGAGCGGGAGTTCGGCGCGCAGCGCCGGGAAGGCCAGGCGTACGGCTCGCCCGACACCGTCCGGCGGCAGCTCACCGACCTGCTGGCCGCCACCCGCGCCGACGAGCTGATGCTCACCACCATGGTGTACGACATCGACGACCGGATCCGGTCCTTCGAGCTGATCGCCGAGACGGTGGCCGGCGGCCTGCCCCGCTGACCACGGAGGTGACGTGTCCGCTTGCCCGGACCCCACCTCCATTGATCAACTGGTGCCATGGCCACGCACATGGATCCCGAGGAGTTCCGCCGGCACGGACACGCGCTTGTGGACTGGATCGCCGACTACTGGGCCGGGCTGCCCGGCCGCCCGGTGACGCCGAGCGAGGCGCCGGGTGCCGTGGCGGCCCGGCTGCCGGCCGGTCCGCCGGAGCGTGGCGACGGCCTGACCGGCCTGCTGGACGATCTCAACCGGGTCGTCCTGCCCGGAGTGACGCACTGGCAGCATCCCGGGTTCTTCGGCTACTTCCCGGCCAACACCTCCGGGCCGAGCGTGCTGGGCGACCTGGCCAGCGCCGGCCTGGGCGTCCAGGGCATGCTCTGGGCGACCAGCCCGGCCGCCACCGAGGTGGAGATCGTGATGCTCGACTGGCTGGCCGATGCGCTCGACCTGCCGGCGCGGTTCCGGTCCACCTCCGCCGGTGGCGGCGTGATCCAGGACTCCGCGTCCTCGGCGACGCTGGTGGCCGTGCTGGCCGCCCTGCACCGGGCCAGCGGTGGTCGGTGGCGGGAGGCCGGCGTCGACCGTCGCTACCGGGTTTACGCGTCCACCCAGGGCCACTCGTCGATCGAGAAGGCGGCCCGGATCGCCGGGCTCGGCGCCGACGGGGTCCATCCGGTGGCGGTGGAGCCGGCCACCCTGGCGATGGATCCCGCCGCGCTGCGCGCCGCGATCGAGGCCGACCGGGCGGCCGGGGTCCTGCCGGCGATCGTGGTGGCGACAATCGGCACCACCTCCACCACCGCGATCGACCCGCTGCCGGCCATCGGCGAGCTGTGCCGGGAGTACGGGATCTGGCTGCACGTGGACGCCGCGTACGCCGGTTCGGCGGCGGTCTGCCCGGAGCTGCGCTGGTCACACGCCGGATTGGAGTACGCCGATTCGTACTGCTTCGATCCGCACAAGTGGCTGCTCACCGGGTTCGACTGCGACGCGTTCTGGGTGGCCGACCGCGCCGAGTTGGTGGCCGCGCTGACCGTACTCCCCGAGTACCTCCGCAACGCGGCAAGCGACTCGGGCGCGGTCGTCGACTACCGGGACTGGCAGGTGCCGCTGGGCCGGCGGTTCCGCGCGCTGAAGCTGTGGTTCGTGCTGCGCTGGTACGGCGTCGAGGGGCTGCGGGACCACATCCGCTCCGGCGTCGGCCTCGCCGCGGAGTTCGCCGACCTGGTGCGCGCCGACGACCGGTTCGAGATCGTCACCCCGCACCCCTTCTCGTTGGTCTGCTTCCGACTGCGGGACGGCTCGCCGTCCACCGGGGCGGCCGACACCGACACCGACACCGACACCGACCGGGTCAACGCCGAGCTGTTGGCCAGGGTGAACGCCACCGGCCGGATCTATCTCACGCACACCAGGGTGCGCGACCGGTACACGCTGCGGCTGGCCGTCGGCGCGCCCGCCACCACCCGGGAGACCGTCGAAGATGCCTGGCGGCGGATCCGGGACACCGCCACGGATCTGCTCGACGGTAAGGCGGCGGCGTAGCGCGTCCGCCGACCCATCGCCAACCCCGCCACGGCCACGGCACCATGACCGCCTCCGGCCACCCCCAACCGTGTGTGCGCGCCATCCCGTTGGTCCGGACCGCTTCGACAGGGGCCGGCGCGACATGGGCAGCGGGACACCGGAACGCCGGACACCGAAACGCCGGACACCAGACGCTGGAGGGCGAATGAATCGGCGGGGTCAGACCCAGGCTTCGGGATCGGCGGTCAGCTCGGTGACCCGCGACGGCAGCGTCCCGGCCGCCACGTCGGCCACCGTGACCAGCTCCAGGATCTGCCGTTCGTTGGCTCGCAGCGCGATCCACACGTCCCGTAGGGACCGGGCCGCACCGCGATAGCCGAGTTCCTCGGGACGCTGGCCGCGCACGTTCGCCAGCGGCCCGTCGATCACCCGGATCACGTCGGCGAGAGAGATCTGCTCGGCGGGCCGGGCCAACCAGTAGCCACCCTCCGGCCCGCGCTGCGCCTGGACCACCCCACCCCGCCGCAACTGGAGCAGGATGCTCTCCAGGAACTTCGGCGGGATCTCCTGTGCCCGGGCGATCTGTTCGGCCGTGACCAGCCGCCGTGCCCCGGTGCGCAGCGCACCCGCCCGGCCCCGGCCGGTGTCGGGACCGGCGTCGCCGACCAGGGCGCTGGACTGCGCGGCGAGTTCCGCGACGGCACGCAACGCATAGTCGACCCGGGCGGAAAGGCGCATAGCGCAAGGCTAGCCCCACGGACCCGGGCCACCGGTCCCGGGGCCGTCAACATGATCGTCTAGTCGTGACGTCAGCCACCGACCCGGCGCAGCAGCCCTTCCTGGACAGCGCTGGCGATCTGCCGACCGTCGAGCGTGAACATCCGGCCGGTGGCCAGGCCCCGGGCGCCGGACGCCGACGGGCTCCAACAGTCGTACAGGAACCACTCGTCGGCCCGGAACGGTCGGTGGAACCACAGCGCGTGGTCCAGGCTCGCCCCCACCACACCACCGGGCCCCCACACCTCGCCGTGCACCGACAGAACCGAGTCGAGCAGGGTCAGGTCGGAGGCGTACGTCAGCGCGCAGGCGTGCAGCAGCGGGTCGTCGGGCAGCTTGCCGTCGATGCGCATCCAGACCCGTTGGTGCGGGTCAGCCGGCCGGCTGCCGGGACGCACCCAGCCCGGTTCGCCGACGTAGCGCACGTCGATGGGGCGCGGGATCTGCCCCCAGATGCCCAGCCGCTCCGGGTACCGGGCCAGCCGGTCGGCCATCGTCGGCACCTCGTCCGGCGGCGGCACGTCGGGCGGCGTGGGAGCGTGGTGGTCGAGCCCTTCCTCCTGCCGCTGAAACGAGGCGGACATGAAGAAGATCGGCTTCTCGTGCTGGAGCGCCACGGACCGCCGGACCGAGAAGGACCGGCCGTCGCGGATGATCTCGACCTGGTATGTGATCGGTTCGGCCGGGTCGCCGGGTCGGACGAAGTAGCCGTGCAGTGAGTGGACGAACCGGTCCGGCTCGACGGTCCGCCCGGCCGCCACCAGGGCCTGGCCGGCGACCTGGCCCCCGTACACCCGTTGCGGCCCGACGGGCGGGCTCATCCCGCGGAACGTCGTCTCGTCGACCGGCGCCAGGTCGAGCACGTCGAGCAGTTGGTCGACCGCGGCCTGGCCGACGAGAACGGCACCGGTCATCGTCGCGCCCGGGCCGCCGCCGCGTCCACAAGCGAACCGAGCTGGTGGACGCGCAGGGTGTTGGTGGAGCCCGGGGTGCCCGGCGGGCTGCCCGCCACGATGACCACGAGGTCACCCGGGTTGCCCCGGCCCAGGCCGAGCAGTGCCTGGTCAACCTGGCGGAACATGTCGTCGGTGTGTTCCACGAACGGCATGAGGAACGTCTCCACCCCCCAGGAGAGGGCGAGCTGGGCCCGGACCTCGGGCACCGGGGTGAAGGCCAGCAGCGGCAGATCGCAGTGCAGCCGGGACAGCCTGCGCACGGTGTCGCCGGTCTGGGAGAAGGCGACAAGCGCCTTCGCGCCGATGTTCCGCGCGATCGCCGAGGCCGCCGAGGTGAGCGCGCCACCGTGGGTCCGGGGGTCGTGTTGCAGTCGGGGCACCCCGATCGAACCCGACTCGGTGGTCGCCACGATCTTGCCCATCGTGCTGACAGTGAGGATCGGGTACTTCCCCACGCTGGTCTCGCCGGACAGCATCACCGCGTCCGCGCCGTCGAGGACCGCGTTCGCCACGTCGGACGCCTCGGCGCGGGTGGGGCGGGAATTCTCGATCATCGAGTCCAGCATCTGGGTGGCGACGATTACCGGCTTGGCGTTCTCCCGGCACAGCTGCACGGCCCGCTTCTGCACCAGCGGCACCTGGTCGAGCGGAAGCTCGACGCCCAGGTCGCCGCGGGCCACCATGATCCCGTCGAACGCCGCGACGATGGCCTCCAGGTTGTCGACCGCCTCCGGCTTCTCCACCTTGGCCAGCACCGGACGGTGAATGTTCACCTCGCTCATGATCCCGTGGACCAGTTTGACGTCCTCGGCGGATCGGACGAACGACAGCGCCACCAGGTCGACGCCGAGTCGCAACGCGAAGCGCAGGTCCTCGGTGTCCTTCTCCGACATGGCCGGCACGCTGACCGCGACGTTCGGCAGCGAGACACCCTTGTTGTTGGAGACCGGCCCGCCCTCGGTGACCAGACAGCGGATGTCGTTCTCGCTGACCGCGCTGACCTCGACCGCAACCTTGCCGTCGTCGATGAGCAACCGGTCACCCGGCTTGACCTCCTGCGGCAGCTTCCGGTACGTGCAGGAGACCCGGTCCCGGGTGCCGAGAATGTCGTCGCTGGTGATCACGACCGAGTCACCGGTCCGCCACTCGTGCGGGCCGTCGGCGAACCGGCCCAGCCGGATCTTCGGCCCCTGCAGGTCGGCGAGGACGGCGACCGCGTGCCCGGTGACCTCGGCCGCCTTGCGTACCAGGTGGTAAACCTGCTCGTGGTCGGCGTGGCTGCCGTGGCTGAAGTTGAGCCGGGCCACGTCCATACCCGCCTCGACCAGGCCCCGGATCCGCTCCGGTGACGAGGTGGCCGGACCGAGTGTGCAGACGATCTTCGCGCGGCGTGTCACGCCCATCAGGCTAGTCTCTCCCCCAGATCGACCCACTGGCCGACCCCCGTCGGAAATGGGAACGTTTGTCCAACGTCCGACGGCGACTGGATGGCCGTCGGCAGGCACGCCGGGAACGTTGCGCGGGCAGCGCTGACCGCACCCGGAAGCGTACCGCCGCGAACCATCCGCCCGCCGTCCGGCCGGACGGTCCCGCGGACCCCGCCGGATCCGCCTGACCGCGCCATCGGTCAACCCTCCGGGGCGGCCGGAAACACAAGCGAACCGGCCGGCGCCAGAAAGGTCAACACGTCCACCCGGTACAGCCCGGCCCGCACCGCCGGATCTGCCTCCACCAACATCCGTACGTCATCCACCGAACCCGTGCGGCTCAGCCCGAAACCGCACGGCGGGTCGGGGTGCCTGGCCCGCCCGTCGACCGCCCCGGCCACCAGGAGCACTCCCCGGTCACGCAGCGCGTCCAGGTACCGGGAATGCTCGGCCTGGAGCCGGCGGGCGGTCTCGGTACGCAGCGCCCGTCCGGCCGGACCGGGATAGAACACGATGCACTCGTACGTGTCGAGCGCGTAGTCCACCCGCGGTGTGTCGACCATGTCGGAAGCGTCCCACGCCGGTGCCACCGGTCGGGCCGGTTCACGCGTCCCGCGCCGAGGGCCCGCTCAGCCCGCGGCGGCGGGGGCCAGCGCCTGGGCCAGCAGGGTGCCGCTGTCGCCGAGCTGGTCGGTCTGGCCACCCCACCGGATCTCGAGCCGCTCTCCGCCGTGCAGGGTCAGCTCGTACTTCGGAGGGAACTTGCGCACCAGCGGCGCCGCGACGATCTCCTCGTACGGGATGAAGCGGCTGCCCTCGGCGGTGAGCTGCTGCCGCCACTGTCCGGACTCGATCAGCTTGGCCACCCGACGCTTGGCCATGCCGGTCTTGTACCTGGCGATGCCCGGAATCAGCAGGAGCCCGTGGCTGAGGATCAACACGTCGGTGCGCTTCCCACCGACGATCATGGTGACGACGGCGCCGTGCACCTCCGACTTCTCGGTCCCCACCCGCTGCTGGACGTGCCGGGCCGCGGTGGGGTCGATGCCCAGCGCGGCGAGCCGGCGCCGGGCTTCCGGTTGGGTGACCGGATCGAGCGCCAGCGTGGCGGTGCCGGTGAGGTCGAGGTCTGCCCCGTCCCGGCCGAGCAGCCGGATCGGCCCGCTCCACGACGGTTGCCAGTAGGCGGCCGAGGAGCGCAGCGCGGCGAGGCTGAGCAGCGCGGCGAGCGGCTCGGCGAAGAGCTTGCCCGCCTCCTCCCTGGTGGCCTGCGGGAAGACCGGCCGGGCCAGGTCGTTTAGCCGGCCGGCCCCGATCAGGTCGAGCACCGCCCCCACGTGCGGCACCGGCTGGTCGACCGCCCGGGACAGGGTCCGCAGCAGGTCGTCCACGTTCGACTGCAGGTCGGCGGTGGCGGTGGCGGGCAGGAACGTGTCCCACGGCAGGACGGTGTGCTGCCCCCCGGTGAGGATCCGCTCCTGGAGGGCTCGACCGGCCCGATCGGGCGCGGGGATCAACGTCCAGGCGGGCCGGTCGTCCACGAACGCGGGCACCGCCGGGGACGCGGCGATCGCGGCGAGCCGGACGGACAGCGGCGGGTGGGTGTCCCAGCGGGACCGCGTCTCCTCGGGCTGCTGGCTCCGCAGTTCCGCGATCTCGTCACCCCGGGCGCGCAACAGCTCACGGAAGCCGCCGAACAGGTCGTCCGGGGCGTACCCGAACTCCAGTCCGGGACCAACGTACCGCCGCAGGTAGAAGGCGAAGGCGGCGCCGAGCACGCGGATCTCGCGCAGGGCGCTGGCGGCGGCCTCCCGGCCGGCGACCCGGACCGACGCCTGGTCCGCCTCGATCTCCTGCTGGCGTCCCACGGCGTTGTGTACGACGACGAAGAGCTTCCCGTACTGCTTGAAGATCCAGCCGGCCAGATTGCCCGACCCGATGTAACCGATGGTGCGGCCCATCGCCTCCCGGCCCCGGTACGAGATGCCCGCCCACCTGGTGTGCCGCCCGGAGTAGTGGCCCAACTCGTGCGCCAGCACCGAGCGCAGTTGGGCCACGTTGAACGCCTGCAGCAGCGGCATGCCGATGAGCATGTAGCGCTTGCCGGCGACGAGCCCCATGAGCTTGGCGTGTTCCGACACGGCGGCGTTGACGTCCGGAACCAGGTAGATCTCGTCCGGTGCCCGGGTACCCACCACCCGGGCGATGTCGTCCACCATCCCCCACAGCTGCGGCGCGACGTCGCGCCGCAACGGCAGTCCGCGGGGCGGTTCGATCTTGGCGCGTACCGCCTTCCAGGTCCCGTAGCCGACGGCCCAGACGGTGGCCAGGAAGACGGCGATGCCGACCTTGGCGGCGAGCGCCCCGGTGGTGACCGACCCGATCCAGATGGCCAAGGCGATTCCGGCGGCCAGTTGCCCCAGCGCCAGAAGGTAGAAGCCGGCAAGCATGGCGACCGAGATGGCCGCGCGCAGCGCGACGGTCATGAGTGTTCCTCCCCCGTTACCCGACGTCGTTCAGCCGGGTCTCCAGGCATGTCCCGCCCGAAGCGTTCGGAAGGTATCGCCTCGCCGACCGAGGAACAAGACCGGTCGCACCTTCCGGGTCGAACGGTGGCCCGGTACGGCACTCAGATGGGGGATCCGATCACCGAGTGGCCTGCGGGGCCGGGTCGGTCGGCCGGCCGGACATCGGTGATCCGGACGCCGCTGCGGGGCAGCGTCGGGATCCGGTGCAGCGGGATCGACAGATCCTGTTCCGGCACCGTGTAGTCGAGCCGGGCGAGGCGGACGACAAGCGCCGACAGGAGCGCCACCGTGATCTTCTCGCCGGGGCAGCGATGTCCGGTACGGGGATCGCCGCCACCCTGCGGCACCAGGTCGAACTCCCCGACCGCCCGGTCGACGAACCGATCCGGGTGGAAGGCGTACGGGTCGGGCCACAGGTCCGGGTCGTGGTTCTGGCCGTACAGGTCGAGCAGGACCATCGCGCCCTCCGGGATCGGGGCGCCGTGAAAGGTCAGGTCCCGCACGGCCGTGCCGCCCACGAACGGCGCGAACGGATAGAACCGACGTACCTCGTGGGTGAATGCCTCGACGAAGCGGCTGTCGCCCGAGCGCAGCCGGGCCCGGTGCTCCGGCCACCGGTGCAGCGCGTGACCGGCGAACGTGACGAACCAGGTCACCGCCACCGTGGGTCGCAGCACGTTCAGCAGTTCGACTGCCGCCAGTTCCCGGTCCAGCGGCGAACCGTCGAGGTCCCGGTGCGCGGCGACCGCGGCCAGCGCGGAGTCGGCCGGCGCCTCGGTCTGGCCGTCGCGCACCGCCTCGACGAGCGCGCCGAGACGGTCCTGCAGCCGGCCACGGGCCCGGCGCGCCCGCCAGTGCCGGGGACCGGCGGTCGCAAAGCCGTCGACCAGGGCCATCAGGTCGGCCGCCAGCGGTCCGACCTCGCCCTCCTCCAGCGGCACCCCGGTCCACTGGCAGACCCCCCGGGTGAGCACCCGAGGTACGTCGTCGAAGAGCACCACCTCGTCCCGACCAGCCCAACTCGACACCGCGACGTCCCAGGCCGCGGTCGTGAGGTCGACCAGCCGGGTGATGCCGGCGGGGTCCATCAGCAGTCCGAACAGTTCCTTGCGCCGCCGGTGTGCCGATCCGTCCATCGTGTGCACGGCGCGCTTGCCGAAAAGCGTCCCCTGGACCGGTTCCGGGATGGCGCCGTGCCGCCGGATGTGGTTCTCGTCGTAGAAGAACCGGGCCGCCTCGGGCCCGCAGATCCCGACGGCGGGTTGGCCGAGCAGACGGGTCCGGACCATGTCGCCGTCCGCCCGGCGACGCCGGTTCGGCAACCAGCCGTATCCCTCGATGGCCAGCGGCAGACTGCTGTCGACGGTGGGGAAGGGCGCCATGGCGATCTCCTTCCCCGGCGCACCGGAACGAAACCGCCTCGCGCGGTCGTCCGGGGCAGGCGCGAACGGACTGGTCACCTCGCCTTGACCTGAACCGCGGTTGAGCAACCACGGTGGATGACATGCGACGACAGCCTCTCGACGGACCGCCGGAACACCGGATCCCGCCGCGCCACCGCACCGGCCGGTGGGTCCGGTTCGCCGCCATCCTGGCCGCCGGCGACCTCGGACGACCGGCTACCGAGCGGATCCTGCTGGCCGGCGGATCATTCGGCGACGATGGTCAGCCGGCGGGCAGGGCGTAGCCGGGTATCGACGGCCAGCGCACGGTGAGCACCACGGATGCCTCCTCGGCGTACCAGGAACGGTCGATGCCGCGACCCCAGACGACATAATCGCCCGGCACGGAGAGCACCACGGTCCGGTCCGGCAGCTCGACCCGGAAACCGGCCGGAGATCAGGATCAGCAACGCGGTTCGGACCTCGCCGGTCGCCCACGCGGCGCGCCGGTCGCCGGGCGGATGGACACCCCACGGCCCCTTATCGACGCTATGCGGCATAAGGAGCCGTTCCATGTCACAGAACCTGATGAATGTGGTCGGCGATCACCTGGGGCGCCATCCAGAAGGCGCTGTGGTCCTGGTCGGGCAGCACGAGGAACTCGGCGTTCGGCAGCAGGTCGACGAGTTGCTTGGCGCCGGCGTGGAAGAACTCCGGGCTGTTCGCGCCGACCACGGCCACGGTCCGGGTCGCGTGCGTCCACCGGTCGGCGGGCAGCGGCCGGCCGTCCTGCGTACCCGCCAGGATGCGACCGTCATAGCTGATCGTGTGGGCGTACCGGGTCATGACCTCCCACGACGGGTCTGCCTTCATCGCGTCGATGTACTCGGGCGGCACCCCCACCGCCTCGACCATCAGGTACTCGACGGCCTCGCTGCGCCTGCCGGCCCGGACCAGTTCGTCGAGGTGCGCGACGTAGTCGGCGGGGACCGGCGGGCGGCTGTCGTCGACGATGAACGGCACCTCGTACAGGTAGAGCCCGGTGACCTTCGCGCCGAGTGCGGTGGCCGCGTCGAGCGCCAGCACCGTGCCGGCCGAGCCACTGGCCAGGTACGCGCTGCCGCCGACCGCGTCGATCAGGGCTTCGATGTCCGCCACCTCCCGGCGCGGCTCGTACGGCTGGGTGTCCCCGCTGTCGCCGCGGCCCCGGCGGTCGTAGTTGTGCACGGTGTAGTGCCGGCTCAGCTCGCCGGCCAGCGTGTCGAGGCCGTGCCGGTCGCTCGCGGTGGTGCCGATCAGGACGAGTGCGGGTCCGGCGCCGGTGGTCTCGTACGCGATGGCGGTGCCGTCGGCGGAGTTGACGGTGTTCATGGTTGCGCTCCCTGGGATTCGTGGTCAGGCGACGGTGGTGAGGTGTGCGGCGAGTCGGTCGAGGGCCTCGAGGTAGCCCTCCACCATGCCCATGGCCTCGGCCTGGGTCAGCTCGTCCAGCGAGTTGAAATGGGTGGTGATGGTCAGCCGGGTCGCGGCCCCGGCCGGGTCGAAGGTCACGAAGTTCTCGGTGCCGGCGTCCTCACCGGCGGTCCGCCACATCTCGTCGGCGAAGGCGTCGACGTAGGTGAGCCGCCGGTTCTCCTGCACCTCGCGATAGACGGCGACGCAGCGCACCAGCGCGGATCCGCCGCCGGTGGGCGCCATGCTGAACCGCCAGCGACCGCCCGGCCGGACGTCCATCTCGTGCACCGTGGTGGTCCAGCCACGCGGACCCCACCACCGCGCCACGTGCTCCGGCCTGGTCCAGCTCAGCCAGACTGTCGACACCGCGGCCGACAGGGTGCGCTCGATGATGAGCTGCCGCGTCTCGGGGATCTTGGTGACGGTGGTCCTACCGCTCATCGCGGGTCTCCTCGGCGTCGGTACGGGCGTCGGTCTCGGGGGTTGTCGCGCCCTGGCTTTCGAGCACCGCGAGGTGCTCGTCCAGTGCGTCGAGGCGGTCGGCCCAGATGTGGGCGAACGTGTCGAGCCACATGGTGATCTCCTTGAACGGCTCGGACCGGAGGCCGTAGATGCGCCGCTGCGCGTCCTTGCGCGCCTCGACGATTCCGGCGTCCGCCAGGACCCGCAGATGGCGGGAGACCTTGGGCTGTATGACGTCGAGTTCCGCGACCAGGTCACCGACCGCCCGGGGGTGTGCCCGCAGCAGTTCGACGATCTGGAAGCGGGTCGGCTCGGCGATGGCCGCGAGCCGCTCCTGCAGGCGTGACGTCCTCATGCCATCGAACATACCTCACGGCGTATATATGACGCAAGTAATTAAATGGCGAGGGCCCGGAGCCTCCCGAGGCACCGCGGCGGGCCCCGCCCATCCGCTCGGCTACGCTCACGCCATAACCCGACGGGAGGCTCATGTTCGCGGTCCAGCTCACCGACGACGCCCAGCTCCGGCCACTCGAACCGTGGCAGGCCGAAGAGTTCCTCGCACACATCGACCGGTCCCGCGACGTGGTGGACCCGTGGGTACCGTGGGCCAGCCGCAGCACCGACCTCGACTCGGCCCGCGCCATGCTCCAGCGCTTCGCCGACCGGCAGGCGGCCGACACCGGCAGGTTGTACGGCATCTGGCTGGACGGCACCCTGGTCGGCACGACCATGTTCGTCGGCTTCGACGCCGCCGGCGGGGTCTGCGAGCTGGGAACCGCCGTGGAACCGGCGGGTCAGGGCCGCGGCTTGGCGACCCTGGCGGCGCGGTTGCTCATCGACTGGGCGTTCCGGGTGCGCGGCCTGCACCGCGTCGAGTGGAAGTGCCGGCCGGAGAACGTGGCCAGCAGCAACATCGCCCGACGCCTCGGCATGACCCTGGACGGCACGCTCCGCCAGGAGTTCGACTACCAGGGAAAGCGTCATGACACCGAGGTATGGTCACTGCTCGCCGACGAGTGGCCGGGGCGAGGAGACTGAACAGCACGGCCGTCGCAGGTGAGGGCGGGGACGCAGGTCCCAGGTTGGGGTGGACAAGGGGGAGGTGGGTGTGGCCGATGCGGGCGATGCCGTGCGCTGGCTGCACCTGAGCGCACCAGGTAGTGGGCCGGACGAGCTGTCCGCGCTGGTGAGCCGCGCGGCGCCGGCGATCGGCGCCACCGAAATCGTGATCTACCTCGCGGACTACGCGCAGGCCGAACTCGTACCGATGCCCGGTGGCCCCGGACGGGACGTCCTGCCCATCGAGACGACGCTGCCCGGCCGCGCGTTCACCACCCTCGACCTCCAGCGCGCCGTCGACGCCGGTGAGCGGGTCTGGGCGCCGCTGCTCGTCGGCTGCGAGCGGATGGGCGTCCTGGAGGTCGTCTCGCCAACGGCCGGGAATCCGGAACTGGACCAGCCGGTACGCGAACTCGCGGCAAACATCGCCCAGCTGCTGAGCAACCGCCGCTCGTACGGCGACCTGGTCGAACGGCTCCGGCGGCGGCTACCCATGCAGGTCGCCGCCGAGATCGTGTGGGGCCTGCTGCCGCCACTGACCTTCGCCACCGACGACCTCATCGTCACCGCCATCCTCGAACCGTGCTACGACGTCGGCGGGGACGTGTTCGACTACGCCCTCAACGGCGACGTGCTCAGTGTCGGACTCTTCGACACCTGCGGGCACGGGATCAAGGCGAGCACGCTCGCCTCCCTGACAATCGGCGCCTACCGCAACGCCCGCCGGTGCGGCCTCGACCTGGCGGCCACGGCGATCAGCATCGACCGGTGGATCCGGTCCGAGCATCCGAATCTCTTCGCGACCGGCCTCCTGGTCGAACTGGACCGCGCCACCGGCCGGTTACGGATGATCAACGCCGGTCATCCGGGTGCCATCCTGCTCCGTGGCCACCGGGCTATCCGGGAGTTGCCCGGTCCCACCGCCCTGCCGCTGGGCATCGGCCACTTCGCCGCCGACGGACCGCGGGTGTACGAGGAGGAACTGCACCCCGGCGACCGCCTGCTCGCGTACACCGACGGCATCACCGACGCGCGCAGCGCCGACGGCAGCGTGTTCGGCGTGGACCGGCTCGTCGACTGCGTGGACCGGGCCCTGAACGACCAGCTACCCACTCCCGAGACGATGCGTCGCCTGGTCCGCGCCGTCCTCGCCCACCAGGACAACCAACTCGGCGACGACGCCTCCGCGCTGTTGCTCGAATGGCGGCCACCGCACAGCCCACTCGCCCACCTCGGCGGGCTCGTCGCCAACGACCCCGCGAGCTGACCTGCCGGGTGCCCGCGGACCCCGGTGGTTCCTCGGCGGGGTGAGGCCGCCGCCGATCGACCCATTGCGCTACCCTCACGGCATGCGCACCAGCCTCCTTCTTGGCCCGCCGCTCTGAGCGATCGACGATCGCCTCGGAGCGGCCACCCTCCCCATCGGGAGGGTTTTTTGTTGCCCAGAAAAGGTTCTACGAGCATCGACGACGGCGTCGACCGACAAGCGAGGAACGCGAGAGGCAGATGAACGAGCAGCGGACCGAACCGCCACGGGCGGACACCACCCAGCCGGCGGTGTACGACGTCTCCGCCGTCCAGCACAAGTGGCGGGCGGTCTGGGACGAACTCGACCTCTTCCGGGCGGCCGACGACGGCCAACGGGACCGGCGCTACGCCCTCACCATGTTCCCGTATCCCAGCGGTGACCTGCACATGGGGCACGCCGAGGTGATGGCGCTGCACGACGTGATCGCCCGGTACTGGCGGCTGCGCGGGTTCGACGTGCTCAACCCGATCGGCTGGGACTCGTTCGGGCTGCCGGCGGAGAACGCCGCGATCCGGCGCGACGAGCATCCGGCGACGTACACCTACACGAACATCGAGACCCAGGCCGAGTCGTTCCGCCGGTACGCGGTTTCCTTCGACTGGTCGCGCCGGCTGCACACCAGCGACCCCGAGTACTACCGGTGGACCCAGTGGCTGTTCCTGCGCTTTTGGGAGCGTGGGCTGGCCTACCGCAGGCACAGCCCGGTCAACTGGTGTCCGGCCGATCAGACGGTGCTCGCCAACGAGCAGGTCGTGGGTGGCCGGTGCGAGCGGTGCGGCGCCGAGGTGACCCGGCGCGAACTCGCCCAGTGGTACTTCCGGACCACGGCGTACGCCCAGCGGCTGCTCGACGACATGCGGCTGTTGGAAGGATCCTGGCACGATCCGGTGCTGACCATGCAGCGCAACTGGATCGGCCGCAGCGAGGGCGCCCACGTCGACTTCGAGATCGAGGGCCGGACCGAGCCGGTCACCGTGTTCACCACCCGTCCCGACACGGTGTACGGCGCGACCTTCTTCGTGGTCGCCGCCGACGCGCCGCTGGCCGACGAGATCTGCCCGCCCGAGCGGCGGGCGGAATTCGAGGCGTACCTCGCCGAGGTGCGCAAGGCGTCCGACATCGACCGGTTGTCGACCGACCGGGCCAGGACCGGCGTCTTCCTGGGCCGGCACGCGGTGAACCCGGTGACCGGGGACCGGATCCCGATCTGGGCGGCCGACTACGTGCTGGCCGACTACGGCACCGGCGCGGTTATGGGGGTGCCCGCGCACGACCAGCGTGACCTCGACTTCGCCCGCGCCTGCGGGCTGCCGGTGCGCCTGGTCGTCGACACCGGGGAGCCGGACCCGGCGGTGTCCGGCGTCGCCACCACGGGTGACGGGGTCTACGTCGACTCCGGTGAACTGACCGGCCTGACCGACAAGGAGGGCGGCATCAGGCGGATCGTCGAGCGGTTGACGGCGGACGGCCGGGGACGGGCCGCGGTGACCTATCGGCTGCGCGACTGGCTGCTGTCCCGGCAGCGGTTCTGGGGCTGTCCGATCCCCATCGTCCACTGTGCCCACTGTGGCGAGGTGCCGGTCCCCGACGACCAGTTGCCCGTCGTCCTGCCGGACCTGCGCGGCGCGGACCTGAAGCCGAAGGGGGCGTCGCCGCTCGCCGCGGCCACCGACTGGGTGCGTGTCGACTGCCCGACGTGCGGCGTGCCGGCCCGCCGGGACACCGACACCATGGACACGTTCGTGGACTCGTCCTGGTACTTCCTGCGGTACTGCTCCCCGAACCACACCGACGGCCCGTTCGATCCGGAGGCGGTACGCCGGTGGATGCCCGCCCGGCAGTACGTGGGCGGGGCGGAGCACGCGATCCTGCACCTGCTCTACGTCCGGTTCTTCACCAAGGTGCTGTACGACCTGGGGATGGTCGACTTCGTCGAGCCGTTCTCGGCGCTGCTCTGCCAGGGCCAGGTGGTCAACCAGGGTCGGTCGATGAGCAAGTCGCTGGGCAACGGCGTCGACCTGGGCGACATGATCGACAAGTACGGCGTGGACGCCGTCCGGCTGACAATGGTCTTCGCCGGCCCGCCGGCGGAGGACATCGACTGGGCCGACGTCTCCCCCGCCGGCTCGGTACGGTTCCTGCACCGCGCCTGGCGGCTGGCCGGCGACGTCGCCTCACCACCCGGCGTCGACGTCACGACCGGGGACGCCGGGTTGCGCCGGAGCACCCACCGGACCCGGCACGAGGCGGCGCAGCTGATCGAGAGCCAGCGGTTCAACGTCATGGTCGCGCGGCTCATGGAGTTGGTGAACGCCACCCGTCGGGCGGTCGACTCCGGCTGTGGCGCGGCGGACCCGGCGGTCCGGGAGGCCGCCGAGACGATCGCGATCCTGCTCGGACTGGTCGCCCCGTACACCGCCGAGGAGATGTGGGAACGGCTTGGACACCGGCCCAGCGTCGCCGCCGTGGCGTGGCCGGACGCCGACGAGTCGCTGCTTGTCGAGTCGACGGTGACGGCGATCGTCCAGGTGGACGGCAGGGTGCGGGCGAAGCTCGCGGTGCCGCCGTCGATCGGCGCCGCCGACCTGGAGGCGCGGGCGCTTGCCGATCCCGCCGTTACGCGGGCGCTGGCGGGCCGGGCCGTCCGCCGGGTCGTGGTGCGGGAACCCAAACTGGTGAACGTCGTCGGCGGCTGAGCGGCGACGTTTTGGGGGGCACCGGCCGTCGCACGGTTGAACTATGGTCGGTGGCGTGCCGTCCGACCAAGGCGTGACTCGCCCGCCGCTGGCCGTCGCCCCCGTCACCGCCGTCGCCGGCCTGCTCGCCGTGGTCATGGTCGCCACCAGCGGCGCCTACGGCTATCACCGGGACGAGTTGTATTTCCGACTACTCGGCCAGCAGCCCGCCTGGGGGTACGTGGACCAGCCGCCCGCCACCCCGCTGCTG
Organism: Plantactinospora sp. GCM10030261; assembly: GCF_042666615.1. Classification (NCBI taxonomy): domain Bacteria; kingdom Bacillati; phylum Actinomycetota; class Actinomycetes; order Micromonosporales; family Micromonosporaceae; genus Plantactinospora; species Plantactinospora sp. GCM10030261. The sequence goes on along the minus strand of NZ_JBHTDD010000016.1, from coordinate 7,675 downwards.
GCCCGGCTGACCACCGAGCTGTTCGGCGACCACCTGTGGGCGCTGCGGCTGCCGGGCGCCCTGATCCTGGCCGGTACGACCGTGCTCACCGCGCTGCTCGCCCGCGAGTTCGGCGGCGGCCGGGGTGCGCAGACGCTCGCCGCCATCGGCACCGGCACCACCTTCCCGCTGATCTTCGGGCACGCGTTGTTCACGGCCTCGTTGGACATGGTGGTCACGGCCGCCGTGTTGCTCTGCGTGGCCCGCGCGCTGCTGCGCGACGACCGCTGGTGGGTGGCCGTCGGTTGGCTGACCGGCCTGGGGCTCTACAACAAGTTCCTGATCGTGCTGCCGCTGCTGGCGATCGGCGCCGGGCTGCTGCTCGTCGGTCCGCGTCGGGTGCTGGCGTCCCGCTGGCTGTGGGCCGGGGTGGTGCTGGCGCTGATGCTCGGCGCGCCCAACCTGACCTACCAGGCGACGCACGAGTGGCCGCAGTTCGCGATGGCCCAGGCGATCGAGGAGAACAAGGGCGACGAGTCCCGCGTCCTGTTCGTACCGCTGCAACTGGCGCTGCTCGGCATGTTCGCCGTGCCGATCTGGATCGCCGGCCTGGTGCGGCTGCTGCGGGACCCGGCGCTTCGGTCGGCGCGGGCGCTCGGCGTGGCGTACCCGGTCATCTGCGTGCTTGTGCTGGTCCAGGGCGGGCAGCCGTACTACTCGCTCGGTCTGGTCCTGCTCCTGTTCGCCGCGGGCTGCGAACCGACGCTCCGGTGGGCGGCGGGACGCGGCCGGCGGGCCCTGCTCGCCGGCGCGCTTGTGGTAAACGCCGTCATGTCGGCGGTGGTGGCGTTGCCGGTGCTGCCGGTCAAAACCCTTGCCGACACCTTCGTCCCGCACATCAACCAGGCCACCAGCGACCAGATCGGCTGGCCCGAGTACGTCGCGCAGATCGCCTCGGTGGTGGACGGCCTGCCGGCGGCGGAGCGGGAAAGGGCCGTCATCATCACGGCCAACTACGGCGAGGCCGGGGCACTCGACCGGTACGGCGACCGGTACGACCTGCCACCGGTGCGCAGCGGGCACAACGAACTCTGGTACCGCGGCCGGCCGGCCGACGACGCGGATGTCGCCGTCATTGTCGGTTTCGACGGCGGCCCCCGGCTGTCCCGGGCGTTCGCCTCCTGCGTCGTCGCCCGCGACCTGGACAACGGTGTCGACATCCCGAACGAGGAACAGGAGCTGGATGTCCGGGTCTGCCGCGACCCGCGGCGGCCGTGGGTCGAACTGTGGCCGGAGTTCCGACACTACGACTGATCATCGATCGGCCCCCCGCCGGGGGCTGGCAACGCCGCCCGACCGTCAGGCGACGGCGACGCCGCTCCGCCGGACGACGGTGACGCCGCCCGACCGCCAGGCGACGGTGACAGCGCCTCGCCACCCGACGGTGCCGCCGCCCGGCCACCGACGGCATGCGACAACCGCAGGCTCGGCCGCTCGACCGCCCGGTGGAACACCTCGGCCACCACCAGCGACACCGGCACCGCCACGGCCAGGGCCACCGGGACGGGCGGCGTACCACCCAGCACCAACGCCGTCGACACGACGATCGGCTCGTGTACCAGATACAGGCTGAACGACCGCGAACCCAACCAGCGTGGCACCGGACGATCCAGCGCGGCGCCGGCCGCCGGCCACCGGATCACCAGCAGCACCGCCAGCGTGGCGCCCGCGACCTGCACCGTCCACGCCGCCAGCACCAGCGCCGTACCGGGGGCCGGCAGCACCGCCAGCAGCAGCCAGTGCGCCGTCAGGGCGACCACGCAGCCGGCGACCACCGTCCACCAGCACAGCACCGGCCGACGAACCGCGTCCAACCCGTCGAACAACCGGCGCAACCGGTCCTCGTTGAACGCGAGGAACACCCCGCAGACGAAGATCGGCAGATACCGGCCAGCGAACCCACCGAACGACGCGCCGAGAAAGACCAGCGCCGCCAGACCTGTCGCCCCCACCGCCAGCGGCCACCGCCGCAACCACCGGCCGACGACCAGATACGCCGGCAGCAGCAGGGAGAACAACACCTCCCACTTGAGCGACCAGAGCGCCGTGTTGGTGAAGCCCGGTCGACGGAGCAACACCAGGTCGTGCAGCACCCGCCCGGTGTCGGACATCGGCGCGTGCAGGTTCAGCCACCAACTCGCGCCCGGCCGGTCGCCGCGCGGCACCAGCAATGCCCAGACCAGCGCCAGCAGCACCGCTCCCCACACCGGGGGATAGAGCCGCAACAGCCGGCGCGGATAGTAGCGGCGCCACCGCGTCGGCCGACCACGCGCCGCCGGCAGCGCCAGCACGTAGCCGCTGAGCACGAAGAACAACACCACGGCCTCGGCGCCCGCCCAGGCCAGGTGCAGCGGTGTGTACGTGAGCAGCCAGTCCACCCAGCCGCCGGCCGGCCGCGGGTCGGCGACGTACCCGGCGGCCAGCTCCGGCCGGATCAACAGGGTGTGGTGGAGCAGGACGACGAACGCCGCCACGCCGCGCAACCCGTCCAGCGCCGACACCCGCCGGACGGGGCCGACGGTCGGGGGCGGGGGGCGGCCACGCCGCGACCACCACGATCGCGGTTGGCTGGGCAGCCGTGCGGCGCGGGCAGCTGGACGCGGCGGCATGGCCGCCAAGGTAGGCCCTCAGGACCCCCTCCCGCCGGTTACGACACGGCGCTGAGCTGCCAAAACAACGGGCGGATAGCCGACAGCCGGGTCACCGGGCGGCCGGCTGCTCGCCCGGTCGGACCAGGCCGGTCTCGTACGCCAGCACGACGGCCTGCACCCGGTCGCGCAGGTTCAGCTTGGCGAGGATCCGCTTCACGTGGGTCTTGACCGTCGACTCCTCCACCACCAGTGCCGTCGCGATCTCCCCGTTGGACAGGCCACGGCCGATCAGCTCCAGCACGTCGCGCTCGCGCGGCGTCAACCCCAGCAGCCGGCGACCGGCCGCCGGATCCAGCGGCCCCGACTCCCGGGCCACCCGGTCGATCACCGTACGGGTCACCGACGGCGACAGCAGCGAGTCGCCCTCGGCGATCGTGTGGATAGCGGCCATCAACTGCTCCGGGCGGGTGCGTTTGAGGACGAAGCCTGAGGCCCCGGCGCGCAGCGCCCCGAAGACGTAGTCGTCGTCCGAGAACGTGGTGAGGATGAGCACCCTGGTGGGTGAACCGGCGGAGACGATCTCGCGGGTGGCGGCCACCCCGTCCAGCACCGGCATCCGGATGTCCATGAGCACCACGTCGGGCCGCAACTCACGGCTCAGCTCCACCGCCCGGCGACCGTCCCCCGCCTCGCCCACCACATCGATCGACTCGTCCACCGACAGCACCGCCCGGAGCCCGGCGCGCATCAGGTCGTCGTCGTCCACCAGCAACACCCGCAGCGCACTCATCCGGTCCACCTCACGTATCGCGGCGGGCGGCTCACCCGGGAGCCTCGTGCGGCAGGACGGCCCGGAGCCGGAAGGCGCCGCCCTCGGTGCCGGTCTCCAGGCTGCCGCCCAGCATCAAGGCGCGCTCCCGCATCCCCACGATGCCGTGCCCGCTGCGCTGGGCGACCGCACCGGCGATCCCGCCCGAGGCCGCCACCCGCCCGTTGCCGGTCCCCTGTCGCCGGTCGGCCACCACCGGATTCGTGACGTCGATCTCCACTCGCCCCGGCCCGTGAGCCACCCGCACCGTGGCGCTGCCAGCGCCGTGCCGGGCGGCGTTCGTCAGGGACTCCTGCAGGATCCGGTACGCCGCCCAGGCCACCCCGTTCGGCAGCCCGTCGCGGGGCCCGGTCAGCTCGGTCACGAGCCGCAAGCCGTCGGCCCGGTACCGCTCCAGCAGGTGCTCCACCGCCTCGGGGGTGGCCGGCGCCAGCGGCGCCTCGGTGCCGTCGTCGCGCAGCACGTGCACCAACCGGTCGATGTCACCGATGGTCCCGCGCGCCACCTCCTCGATCGTGGCGATGGCCCGCTTGGACCGCTCCGGGTCACGGTCATGCAGCAGCCGGGCGGCGCCGGCCTGCACGAGGATCACATTGATCGCGTGCCCCGCCGAGTCGTGCAGTTCGCGCGCGATCCGGGTGCGCTCCTCGGCGACCGCCAACCGGCGCTCCCGCTCGGCGTCCCGGGCCGTACGCGTCGCCCGTTCCTCCAGCTCGACCAGCCGCTCGCGACGGATCCGGCTCAGCTCGCCGAACACCCAGGTGCCGGCGACCGCGAAGGCCCAGAAAATCGTGCCGGAGACCAGGCCCTCGCCCCAGCCGACCCCGGCGATGTAGGGGCTGGCCGCGATCGGCACGAAGATCGCCGCCGCCACCCGGGCCCCCCAGCGGTACGTACGACGGGGATCCCCGCCGTACGCGAACGCCAACGAGTGCACGGCCACCACCGGGCCGAACGGGAAGTCCAGCGGAAACCGCAGCACCAGCAGCAGCGCGGTGGCGGCGGCGACCACCAGGTAGACGGTGAACGGTGCGCGCCGGCGCAGCGCCAACGGAAGCGAACCGGCCATGGCGAGCAGCACGCCCCGGTCGTCCAGCCGCACCGCCTCGGGTGACGGCGTACCGAACCCGTGCAGGGCGAGCACCAGGACAGACGCGGCGAACACCAGCAGGGCGACGCCCGCGTCGATGGCGATGGCACGGCGGGTCACGAGCCGAGCGTAACCGGCAGCGGCCGGCGGCCGAGTCGCCCGACAGGAGCATCCCGCCTCCCCCGACGGGGGTACGGCGGGTTCGCCCAGCGGGAGGTTTCCGGCCGGCGATCCCGATTCCTACCGTCGATCACGCTCAGTCACGCGTATCAGGAGGTCGTTTCCCATGGTCGACAATACCCGGGCACCGGCGGACGGTCCGCCCGCGAGTCGGTTCGCCCGGCTCGCCGGCTGGTCGTACCGGCATCGCTGGCTGGCCCTGCTGGTCTGGCTGGTGGCGGTCGTGGGGGTGAGCGTCGGAGCGCAGGCCGCGGGCACCGCGTACCGCAACGACTTCTCGCTGCCCGGCACCGAGTCGCAGCGGGCCCTGGACACGCTGCGGGCGGAGGCGCCGGTCGCCGCCGGCAGCACCGTGCAGATCGTGCTGGCAGACCCGGACGGGCTGCGCACGCCGGACACCCAGCGGCGGGTGACCGCCATGCTCGCCGAGGTCGACGCCCTGCCGCACGTCGCGGCCGTCGGCGACCCGTACCGGGATCCGGGTTCGTTGTCCGCCGACGGCACCATCGGGTACGCCACGGTGACGCTCGACGTCCAGGCCACCGACATGCCGGCGGAGGACACCAAGACGATCGTCGAGACCGCCCAGCGTGCCGAGAGCGACGGGTTGCGGGTGGAACTCGGCGGCGAGACCGTGCAGGGCGTCGAGGAGGGCGGCGGCGGTCCGGCCGAGGGCATCGGCATGCTGGCCGCCCTGGTCATCCTGGTGTTCCTGTTCGGTTCGCTGCTCGCGGCCAGCCTGCCGCTGGTCATCGCGATCTTCGCGGTGGCGACCGCCATCGGCCTGGCCATGCTGGCCTCCAACGTCGCGACGATCGCCGAGTTCACCACACCGCTGATGATCCTGGTCGGGCTCGGCGTCGGAATCGACTACGCACTGCTGCTGTTCTCCCGGTTCCGCACCGAGATCCTGGCGGGTTACGACCGGGCCGAGGCGACCCGGCGGGCGGTGGACACCGCCGGCCGTACCGTGCTGTTCGCCGGTCTGACGGTCATCGTGGCCCTGCTCGGCCTGGTCGTGCTCGGCCTGGGTTCGTTGCAGGGCGTCGCGGTGGCCGTCGGGCTCACCGTGCTGGCCACCATGCTTGCGGCGCTCACCCTGCTGCCCGCGCTGCTCGGGCTGATGGGCGGGCGGATCGAACGCTCCATCCACAAGCGGTCGGCGAAGTCCGGCCGGGACGGCCAGGGCTGGCGCCGGTGGACCCTTGGTATCCAGCGACGCCCGTGGACGGCCGCGCTGCTCGCCACGGTCGCGCTGCTGGCGCTCAGCGCGCCGGTGCTCGGTATGCGCCTGGGCATCGCCGACGCCGGCAACAACGCCGAGACCAAGACCAGCCGCCAGGCGTACGACCTGCTGGCCGAGGGATTCGGCCCGGGTTTCAACGGCCCGCTGATCGTGGTGGTGGAGGGTGACCGGGCGGACGCCGAGGCGGCCCGGGAGGCGGCTCGAGGCACCGACGGTGTCGCGGAGGTGCCGCCGCCGGTTCCGCTCGGTGACGACGTGTCGATGCTGATCGTCGTGTCCGACGCCAAACCGCAGGACGCGCGTACCCAGGAACTGGTGGACCGGCTGCGAGCGGACGTGCTGCCGCCGGTCGAACGGACGACCGGGGCGCAGCTCATGGTGGGTGGCCCGACGGCGGCCACGGTGGACTTCGCCGCCGCCGTCTCCGCGCGGATGCCGCTGTTCGTGCTGGTCGTGGTGGGCCTGTCGAGCCTCCTGCTGCTCCTGGTGTTCCGCTCCGTGTTGATTCCGATCAAGGCGGCGGTGCTGAACCTGCTCAGCGTCGGCGCCTCACTCGGTGTCGTGACGCTTGTCTTCCAGCACGGCTGGCTCGGCGGCCCGCTGGGCATCCAGCCGGGGCCGATCGAGGCATTCGTACCGATCATGATTTTCGCGATCGCGTTCGGGCTGTCCATGGATTACGAGGTATTCCTCCTCGCCCGGATGCACGAACACTGGGAACGGCACCGGGACGCGCCGGCCGCCATCCGCGAGGGCATGGCCACCACCGGCCGGATCGTCACCGCCGCGGCGGCCATCATGGTGGTCGTCTTCGGGTCGTTCCTGCTCGACCCGGGCAGGATGCTCAAGCAGTTCGGTCTCGGCCTTGCCGTGGCGGTCCTGGTCGACGCGCTCGTGATCCGCTGTCTCATCCTGCCGGCGGTCATGCATCTGTTCGGCACCCGCGCCTGGTGGCTGCCGGCACCGCTGGCCCGGATGCTGCCCCGGGTGGCGCTGGAGAAGGTCGAGGACCCGCACCCGGAGCCGGTCGGAGGCGTGCGATGAAAATCCTGATCTGGGCGGTCATCGGCGCCGTCGGAGGTCTGGTCTTCGGGCTGCTGCTGAGCGAATTCATCGCGATCACCGGCATGCTGCTGTCGGAACGACCAACGGGCGTCAAGTTCCTACCGGTGTACCTGGCCGTCGCGTTCGCCGCCGTCGGGGCGATCCTGGCGGCCGTGCGCGATCGCCGCCGATAACGGCGGTCCGTCCCGAGCCGTCACCGGCGACGGCTCGGATCCGCCACCGCACCAGCGAGAGGGGCGGCGCCTGCACGGGGAAGCGCCGCCCCTCTCGCTGGTCCGGCACGCGATCGTCGGGTCGATCATGCAAGATCTTCGACCGGGGTTTCGCCCATCGACCCGTTTACGTCGGATGTCCGGATCGCCGTGGCCGGCGTCACCCGCGGGCCGGAATCCCCGACCCCACCCCCGCGTTGAACACCCCAGACGCGCGCACCAGCAGCCCAGCCCCACGCGCGTCGAGCACCCGGCCCGCCAGCGGCCAGCACGTCAAGCCGGCCCGGCCCCGCGCGGGGAACATCCCGGCCCACCCACCGGTTACACCCCCCCGACGCCGAGCACCACCGCGTCCCCGCGCCCACCGTGAACACCCCGAGGCGCACAAGACACCACCACACCCAGCCCGACGGAACCCCCACC
>NZ_JBHTDD010000015.1:0-181342 GCF_042666615.1 Plantactinospora sp. GCM10030261 | reverse complement strand
GCATCACCCGCTCGATCTCCTTCTCCCGCCCGATCACCGGGTCGAGCTTGCCCTCCCGGGCGGCCTGGGTCAGATTGCGACCGAACTGGTCCAGCACGGCGGAGCTTGCCGGCGTCGGTCCGGCCGCCGGCGAGCCGGCCATGGATCCTCCGCTGGGATGCCCCGCCAGCAACTGGATCACCTGCTGACGCACCCGGTTGAGGTCCACCCCCAGCCGCAGCAGAACCCGGACGGCCGCGCCCTCGCCCTCCCGGACCAGGCCGAGCAGGATGTGCTCCGTACCGATGTAGTTGTGGCCCAGTTGCAGCGCCTCGCGCAGCGACAGCTCCAGGACCTTCTTGGCCCGCGGCGTGAACGGCATATGCCCGCTCGGCGCCCGCTGTCCCGGCCCGACGATCTCCTCGACCTGCTCGCGGACGCCGTCGCCGGAGATGCCGAGGCTCTCCAGGGCCTTCGCCGCCACGCCCTCACCCTCGTGAATCAGGCCCAGCAGGACGTGCTCCGTGCCGATGTGGTTGTGGTCCAGTGTCCGGGCCGCTTCCTGGGCCAGGACGACAACTCGACGGGATCGGTCGGTGAACCGCTCGAACATGCCCATCACGCCCTCTGCGGGGTCCCACGCCCCCTGCTGACGGCGGCGTCGTACGCCGCGCGCGGTGATCTGACACGCTGAGTCGGAGCCTCTTGGCCACCTGGGCGGGGCACTGGCGTGGGCCGCCCCACCGGGCACGGGCAGGCGCACTGCCCGTGCCTACGGTAACCCACCGCGGTCCGGGCTGACCCGCCTGGCCGGGGCCGGACTCCCGGTCGGGGCCAGGTTGGCCTCCTCAGGTGGGACCAGGCTCGCCGCTCGACGAGCCGATCCGCCCGCCTGGGCATACGATCGGCGGCATGTCGCGGTTTGCCCGCTCGGAGCGCCATCACCTCGCAGACCTTCTGCTCGCCGTGGGACCGGACGCTCCCACCCTCAACGAAGGGTGGACCGCGCGCGATCTAGCGGCCCACCTCGTGGTGCGGGAGCGTCGCCCGGACGCCGCGCCGGGAATTCTGGTGCGGGCGGTCCGGGGTTACTCGGAACGGGTCCGCCGGACGATCGCCGCACAGCCGTACCCCGAGCTGGTCGACCAGGTCCGGCGGCCACCGTTCTGGAGTCCGGTGAGCAACCCGCTTACCGACGAACTCGCCAACCTGCTGGAGTTCTTCATCCATCACGAGGACGTCCGCCGCGCGCGGGACGGCTGGCAGCCGCGCCACCTACCCGCCGAGATGCAGACCGCGATCTGGCGCCGGCTGCCGTCCCTGGCCCGGCTGGCGTTGCGTCGGTTTCCCGGGTCGGTCCTGATCCAGGCGCCGGGCATCGGCGAGACCAGTGCCGGGCGGGCCGGTGACCGGTTGCGCGTGGTCGGCCCGCCTAGCGAGCTGGCCCTGCTCTTCTTCGGCCGGCAGCGGGTCGCCCGAGTCCAGTTCGACGGTTCGCCCACCCTGGCCGAGCGGCTGCGGTCGGCCCGTCTGGGCATCTGAACCATCGACCTGGTCCGATCGACCGACTGAGTGGTCGATCAGATAGCCGATGGTTGACCCATACGGCGATGCCCGTAGGCTCAACCCGTCATGGAACTTGCGTCGCTCCTGGAGCCCGGTGGGCCGGTCCCGAGCTCCCGCTGCGACAGCCCCTGGCGTCCAGCGTCGGACGCCGCGGTCCGTGCGACGGGAGGCGGAATGCGGACCCTCGCCGCAGCAGCACTCACCGAACCCCCATTTCCCGCACAGATCAACGAACACGTGCCAGCGGTCGCGCGGGCCTCGGCCGGATGGGCAGCCGACTTCGGCTTGGTGGCGACCACGGACGACGGCCACCGTCTGTCCCGCGCGAACGCGGCCGAACTGGCCGGCCGCGCCTGCCCGGACGCCGAACCGGAACGACTCGCCCTGCTCTCCGACCTGATCACGTGGTTGTTCGCCTTCGACGACCGATGCGATGAGGACGGCCTGGGAGCGGACCCGGGTCGGTTGGGACCGGTGGTTGCCCGCCTGCTGGACATCGTCGACCTGATCGGCGACGAAGCACCCGACCACCTGCTGGTCGCCGCTGGGCCGACCGGAGCCGCCCTACACGACCTCGGCCGTCGGGTGCGCGGCCAGAGCCCCCCGGGCATCCTGCTGCGGTTCACAAGCGAACTGCGCGACTACTTACTCGCTCTGCTGTGGGAGGCGGCCAACCGGGCGCAACGGCGCGTGCCGGCGGTCTCCGAGTACGTCCAGATGCGTCGGCACACCGGCGCCGTCTATCCCAGCCTGACCCTCACCGACGCCGCCTACGGCGCCGAACCGGGCGTCGGCTGGCTCGCCGATTCCCGGCTGCTCAAGCTGGAGCAGGTCGCGGTGGACCTCGTGTGCTGGTGTAACGACGTCTTCTCGTACACCAAGGAGCGGGTGACCGGGTCCGACGGACACAACCTGGCGGCGGCGGTCGCCGCCGAGACCGGGTTGGCCGAGGCGTCCGCGCTGACGGACGTGGCGCACCGGTACAACGACGCGTTGAAGATGTTCCTCCGGCTGGAGCAGGAGGTCCTCGCCGACGGTGATCATCAGGTCATCCGCTTCGTCGACGCCCGGCGTTGCTGGATCCGCGGCACCTACGACTGGTCGCTGAGCGCGGCGCGCTACCACTGAGGCGGCGGCCCGTCGGGCACAACGGGCCCACGCCGACCGGTCGGCGGCAGAGATCCACGAGCCACCCACTAGCCGCTGGGCAGCCCGAGCATCTACCCTTCGGTAACCGCAACCCATCGTGACCTCGGTCACGGTACATTCCCCCGAAGGCGGCAGCACTTATGGCTCTCGATATTCCTTACCGGTCGATTCCGGACATGTTCCTCAAGCGCGTGGCGGCCACCCCCGACAGGCACGCCTTCGCCCACCCGGCGCCTGACGACTCGGGGCCGGTCTGGCTGACCTGGACCCAGGTGGCCGAACGAGCCACCGCCGTCGCGGCCGGACTACGTGGGCTCGGCGTCCAGCACGAGGATCCGGTGGCCATCCTGGCCAACACCCGGCTGGACTGGATCATCGCGGACCTCGGCATCATGTGCGCCGGCGGCGCCACGACCACGGTCTATCCCACAACGGAGCCCGAGGACACCCGATACATCATCACCGACTCCGGCTCCCGGGTGCTGATCGCCGAGGACGCGACACAGGCCGCCAAGCTCGCCGGGGCCGACCTTCCCGCCCTCACCCACGTGGTGCTCATCGACGGACCGGCCGATCCGACGGCGCAGCCACCGCAGCTGACTCTGGCCGAGCTGGAACAGCGGGGTGCCGAGGCGCTGCGCGCCGAGCCCGACATGATCGAGAAGGTGGTCGCCGACATCGCGCCGAACCACCTCGCCACCCTGATCTACACCTCGGGTACCACCGGTCGCCCCAAGGGGGTGGAGTTGCTGCACGCCGGGTGGTGCTGGGAGGGGGTCGCGCAGACCGCGTTCGACCTGTTGCGCTCCGACGACCTGCAGTACCTCTGGCTGCCGCTCGCGCACTCCTTCGGCAAGACGCTCATCTGCGGTGTGATCCATGTAGGTCTGCCGACGTACGTCGACGGCCGGGTGGAGAAGCTCATCGAGATGCTCGGCGTGGTGAAGCCGACGCTGATGTGTGGTGCGCCGCGGATCTACGAGAAGGTCTACAACCGGGTGGTCACGTCCGCCCGCGCCGAGGGCGGCGCGAAGGCGAAGATCTTCTCGTGGGCCGTTCGGACCGGGTTGCGAAAGGTGGAGCTCGAGCAGGCCGGCCGGCCGGTGCCGGCCGGCCTGCGGCTGCGCTACGGGTTGGCGGAGAAGCTGGTGTTCAGCAAGCTGCAGGCCCGGTTGGGGGGTCGGATGCGGGTGATGGTCTCCGGTGCCGCGCCGTTGAGCAAGGAGATCGCCGCCTTCTTCGCCGCGGCCAACCTGCCGATCTCCGAGGGGTACGGGCTCACCGAGACCAGCGCGGGCAACTTCGTCAACCGGCCCGGCAGCCTGCGCATCGGTACCGTTGGTCAGCACCTCGGCGACCTCGAGTGCAAGATTGACTCGGACGGCGAGATCCTGCTTCGGGGCACCCCGGTGATGCGCGGCTACCACAACCTGCCGGAGGAGACCGCCGCCGCGTTCACCGAGGACGGCTTCTTCCGGACCGGTGACATCGGTGAGCTCGATGCCGACGGCTTCCTGCGGATCACCGACCGCAAGAAGGATCTGGTCAAGACCTCCGGCGGCAAGTTCGTGGCCCCGTCGAACATCGAGGGAATGTTCAAGGCCCTCTGCCCGTACACCTCGCAGGCGGTGGTGATCGGTCAGGCTCGCAACTACTGCACGATGCTGGTCAGCCTCGACCCGGACGCGATCACGGGGTGGACCGCGGGCGGTCCGCTCGAAGGCAAACCGTACGCGGAGGTGGTGGCCGCGCCGGAGACCCGGGCCATGGTCGAGGGGTACGTCGCGGAACTCAACACCAAGCTGAACCGCTGGGAGACCATCAAGAAGGTCACCGTCCTGCCCCGGGACCTCACAATCGCCGACGGCGAGATCACCCCCTCGCTCAAGATCAAGCGGCGGGCCGTGGAGACCAACTTCGCCACCGAGATCGACAAGATGTACGCGGGAACACTCGCCGAGATCTGACAGCCGTTCCGAACCCCTCACCCGGGCATCACCCGCACCCGGCATCAAACGAGCCCCGGTTGGGTAAGGCGGGTGCAGCGGCGCACCAGTGGCAAGATCTGGGCGCCCGACCGGGTGAGGGGGGCGAAGCGGTGATGGCGGCCAGGGTCTCAGCTCACGTACCGACCGGCGCCCTGGTTATCACGATGACCGACGGCTGGAACGTGACCGAGGCGCACCTGCTGCGCCGCGCGCTCGCCCGTTGTGTCGTGCACCACCCGCCGTACGTCGTGGTGGACTGCGCCGGGGTGCGGGCTCGGACCATTCTGCCGGCCCTGCTGCCGGTGGCGGCGCTGTGCGGCCGCCGGCGGGGTGTGTCCGTGGTGCTCTGCGGCCGGGCACCCGCGCTGCGGGCGCTGCTGCGGCGTGTCCGGGCTGGTCGATCCCGGCTCTACCCTGACGTCAACGAGGCGCTCGGGGCGCTGCGTCCACATCACTGCCCGACCGGAGTCCGTCGGGCACACCGGCGGCTGGCCCCCACCCCGGAGGCGGCGGCCGCGGCCCGCCGGCTGCTCCGCGACTGCTGCCGGCGCTGGGGCGTCGAGGAGAGCATGGACGCCGGCCAGCTCGTCATCTCGGAACTGGTGGCGAACGCGGCCGAGCACGCCGGCACCGACATCGATGTCACAGTGTCGCACCACCGGGGTCAGCTGCGGATCGCGGTGGCCGATCGCAGTTCCCGGCTGCCGGACCCGGGCCGGTCCCGACCCGGGAGCCGTTCCCTGGCCGAACGCGGGCGCGGCCTCGGCCTGGTGGCCAACGCCGCCACCGCGTACGGGATGGTGACCGGAACGGAGGGCAAGGTGGTCTGGGCCAGCGTGGCCACGCCGCGGCCCCGGCGGATCCGGCTGCCCCGGATGACCGTCATCCGCCGGTTCCGGGTGCCCGCGTTGTCCCGGCCGGTCCGCACCTCCGCCCTGCGCCTCCGGCCCGCCTGACCAGGCCGCTTCCCGCGGCCGCTGGGCAGCGTCAGGCGATGACGGCCGGCTCCCGCCAGGACGGACGGGCCACCTGATCCAGCCCGTACCGGACCCCGGCGATGCGGTTCACGGCGTCGACAAGGTCGGGCGCCGGCAGCGTGAATGGCAGGCGCAGGAAGCGTTCCAACGTACCGTCCAGCCCGAACCGGGGCCCCGGCGCGAGCCGGACCCCCACCTCCTCGGCCGCCCGGGACAACGCGCTGGAGACCGGGCCGTCCAGCTCGGCCCACAACGTCACGCCGCCGCGCGGGACGGTGAACCGCCACTCCGGCAACGCGGCCGTCACGGCGGCGACAAGCGCGTCCCGCTGCGCCACGAGTTGGGTACGCCGGGCGGCGACGATCCGGTCGGCATCGGCGAGCAGGTGTACGGCGACGAGCTGGTCGAGGACGGGGCTGGCCATGTCCACGCCCACCCGGGCCGCGGCGAGCCGCTGCACGTGCGGGGCCGCGGCGCGCACCCAGCCGATGCGCAGCCCGCCCCAGTACGCCTTGCTCATCCCGCCGATCGACACCACGCGAGAATGGCGGTCGAAGGCCGCCACCGGCGGCGGCATCGGCTCGGCGTCCAGCGCCAGGTCCACGAACGATTCGTCGATCACCAGGTCGGTGCCGGTGGCGTGCGCGGTGGCGACGAGCCGCTCCCGCAGGTCGGTGGTCATCAGGTGGCCGGTCGGGTTGTGGAACTCCGGGATCAGGTAGGCCAATCGGGGCCGGCCCTGCCGCACCGCGGCCAGCAACAGATCGGCGTCCCAGGCGGCATCCGTCGCCAATCCATGGGTGCCGATCCGGGAGCGCCGGGCGCCGAAGGCCGCCAGCGCGTTCGGATAGGTGGGCGACTCGACGAGCACCCCGGCACCGGCCGGCAGGGCCATCCGCAGCACCAGATCGAGGGCGTGCTGGGTGCCGCTGGTGATCATGATTTGCTCGGCACTGGTGGGCAGCCCCCGGTCGGTGTATCCGCGGGCGACCGCCTCCCGCAGCTCACCGATGCCGGTCGGGTAGTAGCCGGCCCCACCCAGATAGCGGTACAGGTCCTCGGACGCGGCCCGGGCGGCGACGGCCAGTTCGTGCGGAGCGGCCAGTGCGGCGCAGCCGAGATCGATCATGTCGAGGTCGTCGTCCGGCGTCCATAGCCCGGAGCTGGCCACCCGGTGGCCTGCCGGCAGTCGGGTCCAGCTCCCGGCTCCCCGCCGGCTGGCCAGGTGCCCGCTGTCCCGAAGTTCCCGGTACGCCGCGCTGACTGTGGTTCGACTCACCCCGAGCGCCTCGGCGAGGTCCCGCTCGGCCGGCAGGCGTACGCCCAGCGGCAGCCGGCCGTCGGCGAGCAGGCCGCGGACGGCGGCCGCCAGGGCCAGGTAGTCCGGGCTGCGTCGACGGCCGGGGAGCGCGTGCCACTGTCCGAGCAGTCGGGTCAGTTGGCCACCGCGGACCAGGCTTGTCACGACCAACCTCCGAAAATTGGCCCTTGTGGGACCGTGATGTGGCCTTCAGAGTGGCATGTGTGACCTTAATTGGCAATCTCCGTGACCGGATCACCCGGCGGCTGTTCCAGCTCTACGCCGGCCTCGTGCTGTACGGATTCAGCATGGCCCTGATGATCGAGTCCCACCTGGGCCTCGATCCCTGGGACGTCTTCCACCAGGGCGTCGCCACCCGGACCGGCTTGTCCTTCGGAACGGTGACCATCCTGGTCGGGGCGCTGGTCCTGCTGCTCTGGATCCCACTGCGGCAACGACCCGGCATCGGCACGGTGAGCAATGTGGTGGTCATCGGCCTCGCGGTGGACGCCTCCCTGGCGCTGCTGCCGACGGTCGAACCATTCCTTGCCCGGATCGCCTTCCTGGTCGGCGGCATCGTGTTGAACGGCGTCGCCGGCGGGTTGTACATCGGCGCCCGGCTCGGCCCCGGGCCGCGCGACGGCCTGATGACCGGTTTCGTCGCCCGCCGACCGGGCCGATCCATCCGGCTCGTCCGCACCGCCATCGAGGTCACCGTGCTGGCCGCCGGGTTCCTGCTCGGCGGCACGGTCGGCGTCGGCACGGTGCTGTACGCGGTCGCCATTGGACCGTTGCTGCACGTGTTCATTCCCCTGTTCACCGTGCCGCCCACGACCGTCAGCCCGATCAGCCGACCCGCCGCCGACGGACCGGCGCTCTGATCCGCGCCACGAGGACACCGCGCTCTCGCCCTTTGTGGACCGGCCGGGGTCGACGAGCACCTGAACGCGGAGCTGATGACGCCATTCGTCGATTGGTGGACACCGCTCGGCAACTCCGTGGTACCCGGCCGTTCCCTCCATCGGACGCGGACGGCATCATCTCCGTATGGTGGAAACGGAGTGGCGCTGGGCGGACGCGTGGATCTTCGTGGCCCTGGTGATCGCGAGCGGTGCCGGCCGACACCGGCGTGCCGCGAGCAGCCGACGGCCGGAGGGTGTCCGGCTCGCCGACGTGCTCTACACGGCCGACCACCTCAACAACGCGATCCCGGAACGGGCCGAGGTGGAGGCCGCGGTACGCCGGCTCGCCGGGGCCGGACTCATCACGGTGACGGATGGTTGGTTCCGCGTGACGCCGGCGGGCGAACACCTGTGGCGCACCCGGCCGCGCGGTGGTTTCGGCAAGGCGGTCGAGTCGGTGCACGGCGTCCTGACCAAGCGGCACACCCCGGGGGCCGCGGACTGGGCGCTCGGCGAGGAGGAGCACGCTACCGCGGTCCAGGAGTACGCCGCCCGCCTCATGATTCCCGCGCCGCGCCATCCGGACGACGACCGCGGCTGACAGGCACGTATCGGCGGTCGACCGGGCCTTCGACACATGCCCTGGCTAGTCGTCGAGGACCTGATCCAGGGTGGTCGCGGTGACGGAGCGACGGAGCCACTCGGTGAGCCGAGGCAGGTCGGTGCAGGCGAGGATCCGTTCCCGAGCATCGGCCGGCACCGGTACGCCCCGGGCGTCCAGGACGGTCAGGATCGCCTGCGCCTCTCCCCGCGCCTCACCACGGGCCTCGCCCCGCGCCTCGCCACGGGCCTCGCCTCGGGTCTCGGCCTCCGCGGCGAGCGTCCGGAACAGTTCGCTGTGGTACTCGTGACCAACGGTGCTGGTCATGAAAGCCTCCCAACGAGTCCGGGCCGCCACCGGCAACCCAGCCAACACGACGTCATAATACAAGATCGCCCTCTTCGGACCGAGCGCGCGCAACGCCTCGGCCAATGCCGGAAACGTAGCCTCCACCTCGGTATCACCGCCGTGGCAGATCGCCGAGAGCACCGCGAGCGCCGGATTGGCCCGAGCCAGATCCATTTCCACGACCAACGGAATATCGCTGGGCGTGAAAATCAGCGGTCGCAACGTCAGACTCAACCCACCGAACTCGAACATGTCCCGGTAGCGACGCGCGATCCTGGGGTTGGGACAGTAGACCAGCAGCGCGGCATCGACGTCCAACTCCGCCTCGAGTTGGGCCACGTACAGCTTCCAGGTGCGTCGTTTCGCGGTGTCCCAGCCACGCTGCACCTCCAGCACCACCGCCAGCAGCGGCCGGTCGGACACGTTACAGAACAGCAGCATGCCGTCGGCATGATACGTGCGCGGGACCATTACCCGTACGTCGGTGGGGCGTGTCCGGGCATGATGATAATCAGGAACCTTCACATCGAAAACATTGGTCAGCAGCCAGGCCACCAAACCGGGATCCAGCTTGACCAACGCGACCGGGGATTCATGCTCGGCACTCGGCATACCCGAACCCTAGGGTCGCGCAAATACGCTGAACCAAAGGCACGCCGAGGAACTTCCGGGCAGTATGAATACAATTCTGAGAACAATTTGAACGGTTCTCGACGTCCCACCGTCGGTCTCTCTCAGCGGACCGGCCGGCCCGCTGACCGCAGGGCGTCCTTCACCTGTCCGACGCTGACCTCGCCGAAGTGGAAGACGCTGGCCGCCAGTACCGCGTCGGCGCCAGCGGTGACAGCCGGCGGGAAGTCCTCGGCCGCGCCGGCCCCGCCGCTGGCCACCACGGGCACGTCCACCACCGCCCGGACGGCACGGATCAGTTCGAGATCGAAACCGGTCTTGGTGCCGTCCGCGTCCATCGAGTTCAGCAGGATCTCCCCGGCCCCCAGCTCGGCTCCCCGACGGGCCCACTCGACCGCGTCCAGTCCGGTGCCCTGCCGCCCGCCGTGCGTGGTCACCTCGAACCCGCTGGCGGTGTTCCCCGGTGACCGCCGGACGTCCAGCGAGAGCACCAGCACCTGCCGGCCGAACCGGTCGGCGATCTCGGCGACCAGTTCGGGACGGGCGATCGCCGCGGTGTTCACCCCCACCTTGTCGGCACCCGCCCGCAACAGGATGTCGACGTCGGCCACCCGGCGCACCCCGCCGCCCACGGTGAGCGGGATGAACACCGATTCGGCGGTACGGCGTACCACGTCCAGGGTGGTCTGCCGGTCGTCGGACGACGCCGTGACGTCGAGGAAGGTCAGTTCGTCCGCGCCGGCCGCGTCGTACGCCGCCGCAAGCGCCACCGGATCCCCGGCGTCCCGCAGGTTGACGAAGTTGACGCCCTTGACCACCCGGCCGGCGTTCACGTCCAGACACGGGATCACCCGCACCGCCACCGTCATGGGCCGAGCCTATCCGGCGGGCGGACGGGCCGGCCCCGCGCCGCACATCGTTGATCTGAGCCGCGGAGGTCGTCCGCCGCCCGGCAAGGGGTTATCCGAGCCGGACCAGCATCTTGCCGAGGTTCTCGCCGCGCAGCAGGCCGAGGAAGGCCTCCGGGGCGTTCTCGAGCCCGTCGACCACCGTCTCGTCGTACCGGATCCGGCCCTCCCGTAGCCACCCGGCCATCTCCCCGACGAACTGGTCCCGCAGGTGACCATGGTCGCTCACCAGGAACCCGCGGACGGTCAGCCGCTTGCCGATCAGCAGCGCCAGGTTCCGCGGGGCGGCCGGCGGCTCGGTGCTGTTGTACTGGGAGATCATCCCGCAGACCGCGACCCGGCCGTGGGTGCGCAGCACGCCGAGCGCCGCCTCCAGATGGTCGCCGCCCACGTTGTCGAAGTAGACATCGATGCCGTCCGGCGCGGCCGCCCTCAGCGATCCGGCCACCGCTCCGTCGTGGTAGTCGAAGGCCGCGTCGAAGCCGACCTCTTCGAGCCGCCGCACCTTGGCCGCCGAGCCGGCGCTACCCACCACCCGGGCGGCGCCCTTGAGCTTGGCGATCTGGCCGACCAGGTTGCCGACGGCGCCGGCCGCCGCCGAGACGAACACCGTCTCGCCGGGACGGAACGCCGCCACGTCCAGCAGACCCGCGTACGCGGTGAGTCCGGTCATCCCGAGCACGCCGAGGTACGTCGACAGCGGCGCCAGATCGGGGTCGACCCGGCGGGCCGAGGCGGCGTCGAGCACGGCGTAGTCCCGCCAGCCGAGCCCGTGCAGCACCATGTCACCGGGGCGCAGTCCGTCGGCCCGGGAGGTGACCACCTCACCGATCGCCCCGCCGTCCAACGGCGCGCCGACCTGGAACGGCGGGACGTATGACTTGACGTCGTTCATCCGGCCGCGCATGTACGGGTCGACCGACATGAGCACGTTGCGGACCAGCACCTGTCCGGGACCGGGGTCCGGCACCCGCACCTCGACAAGCGAGAAGGTCTCCGGTGTGGGCCACCCGGTCGGGCGGCTGGCCAGCTGGATCTCCCGTCCGTCGGTCATCGGGCCTCCCCCACGGTGAGCGTGACGTCGACGTTGCCCCGGGTCGCGTTCGAGTACGGGCAGACCTGGTGAGCCTGCTCGACGAGGCGCACCGCGCTGGCCCGGTCGACATCGGGCAGGTCCACGGCGAGCGTGACGGTGAGGCCGTAACCGCCCGTCCCGGTCGCGCCGATGCCGACCCGCGCCTCGACGGTGGAGCCGGTGACGTCGGTCCCGGCCTTACGGGCCACCGCCCGCAGCGCCGAGTGGAAGCAGGCCGCGTACCCGGCCGCGAAGAGCTGCTCGGGGTTGGCGGCCCCGCCGGCCCCGCCCATCTCCTTCGGGACGGCGAGGTCCAGGTCGATCGTGCCGTCCGAGGTGGTGACGTGGCCGTCCCGCCCGTCACCGGTGGCGAGCGCCTGTGCCGTGTACAAGACCTGCATGTCTGTCAGTTCTCCTTCTGCTGTGGTTGGACGGCCGCCCGCTGTCGATGGACGGCGGCGGTGATCCTGGTCAGCGTGTGCCGGAGCGCCACCAGCTCGTCCTCGGTCAGTCCGGTCGCCGCGGCGACCCGCCTGGGCACCTCGTCGCCGGCCTGCGGTGGACGTCAGCCCTCGGCGAGCGCGGCGAGCGCCTCCTCCACGCTGAACGCACCGGCGTACAGCGCCTTGCCGGCGATCACCCCTTCCACCCCGATCGGCTCCAGGGTGGCCAGCGCCCGCAGGTCGTCCAGTGTGGAGACGCCACCGGAGGCGATGACCGGGGCGTCCGTGCGGGCGCACACCTCGCGCAGCAGATCCAGGTTGGGGCCGCGCATCGTGCCGTCCTTGGTGATGTCGGTCACCACATACCGGGCGGCGCCCGCCTTGTCCAACCGGGCGAGAACGTCGAAGAGGTCTCCGCCGTCCCTGGTCCAGCCCCGAGCGGCGAGGGTACGGCCACGCACGTCCAGGCCGATCGCCACCCGATCCCCGTACTCGGCGACGATCCGGTCACACCACTCGGGATCCTCCAGCGCGGCCGTGCCGATATTCACCCGGGCCGCACCGGTGGCCAGGGCCGCTCGCAGCGACTCGTCGTCCCGGATGCCGCCGGACAGCTCGACGTGCACATCCAACCGAGCGACGACGTCGGCCAGCAGGGCGGCGTTCGAACCCCGCCCGAACGCCGCGTCGAGGTCCACGAGATGAATCCAGCTCGCGCCGGCCCGCTGCCAGGCCAGCGCCGCGGCCAGCGGGTCGCCGTACGCGGTCTCGCTGCCGGCCGCCCCCTGGACCAGGCGGACCGCCTGACCGTCGGCCACGTCGACGGCGGGAAGCAGGATCAGGCTCAACGTCGGTCTCCTGTCGGATCTGGGATCAGGTACGACGGCCCAACGCGATCACCACGATCGCCGGGAGGGCCAGCAGCAGGACGAGGAACAGGGCGACCCGGAGCGCCAGGTCGTCGACGAGCAACCAGATGAGCACGGCCCCGAAGGCCCCGCCCACCACGATGCCGGCCCGCTCGACCCGGGAACGGCCACCCAGCCGCGCGGTCCGGCGCCGGGGCAGCCGGGGCGTCACCGCCCGCAGTATCCCCCGGATCCGTCGGCGCCGCGCCGCCCGACGGGCCCGTACGCTCCGCTGCCGAGCCTGCTCCGCCTCCCGAGCGGCCCGCCGCCGAGCCCGCTCCTTGCTCACCGGTCACCGCCGCCGGACCGGTCGACACCGAGCCAACCGGCGAGCCAGTTACGCAGCAACAGGGCCCCGGTGTCGCCGGACTTCTCCGGATGGAACTGGGCGGCGGACAGCGGCCCCCGCTCCACCGCCGCCACGAACCGCTGCTCGTGCGTCGCGGTGGTGACCACAGCTCCCGCCCCGGTCAACCGGTCGACATCGGGCACCGCGTACGAATGGACGAAGTAGAACCGGCCACCGGCCGGCAGCTCGGCGAACAACCTCGACCCAACCGGCACCTCGACGGTGTTCCACCCCATGTGCGGCACGCGGGTCGCGGCCAACCTGGTCACCCCACCGGGCAGCAGGCCCAGCCCCTTGGTCACCACGCCATGTTCGTCGCCGTACTCGAAGAGCACCTGCATCCCCACGCAGATGCCGAGCACCGGCCGACCGGCGGCGACCCGTTCCGCGATCACCGGACCTGCGCCCAGCTCGTTGATCCCGGCCATGCAGGCGGCGTACGCGCCGACGCCGGGCACCACCAGCCCGTCGGCGGCGGCCGCGGCAGCCAGATCGTCGGTCACCACAACGTCGGCCCCGGCCCGACGCACCGCCCGTTCCGCGGACCGCAGGTTGCCCGAGCCGTAGTCGAGCACCACCACGCGGGCCATCAGCGGTCACCACCAAGCAACCAGAGCAGACCGCCGACGGTGGCCAGCAGGGCGAGCCCGGCCGTCAACACGACCGCTCCCGTGCCGGCACCCTGCCGGCGCAGCGAGATGACCCCGCCGAGCAGCGCACCGGCCAACCCGAACAGGAGGATCGGCAGGACGGTACTCACAGGACGCCCTTGGTGCTCGGGACCGCGCCGGACGAGCGCGGATCGATCGAGACCGCCTCGCGCAATGCCCGGGACACCGCCTTGAACTGCGCCTCCACCACATGGTGGGCGTCCGGGTGGCCACCCGGACGAGCCGCCCGCAGCACCTCGACGTGCAGGGTGATCCGGGCCGCCTGGCCGAACGACTCCCAGATGTGCCGGGTCATGCTTGTCGGATAGACCGACCCGATGTACGGCGCGAGCAGCGGCTCGTCGTGCACCACGTACGCCCGGCCGGACAGGTCCACCGACGCCCGGGTCAGCACCTCGTCCATCGGGATCGTGGCCGAGCCGTACCGCCGGATGCCGGCCTTGTCACCCAGCGCCTCGGCCAGCGCGGTGCCCAGGGCTATCGAGGTGTCCTCGATCGTGTGGTGCGCGTCGATCTCCAGGTCGCCGACGGTCCGCACGGTGAGGTCGAACCCGCCGTGCCGGGCGATCTGGTTCAACATGTGGTCGTAGAAGCCGACCCCGGTGCTGATCTCGGCCCGGCCGGTGCCGTCCAGGTCGAGGTCGACGAGCACCTTGGTCTCGTTTGTGGTGCGTTCGATCCGGGCGGTTCTGCTCATGGGTCAACCACTTCCATCGCGGCGAGAAAGGCGTCAGTCTCCTGCTCGGTGCCGGCGGTCACCCGCAGCCAGCCAGCCAGGCCGACGTCCCGCACCAGCACCCCCCGGTCGAGCAGCGCCTGCCAGGCCGCTCGCTGGTCGCCGCCGGTGCGGAACAGCACGAAGTTGGCGTCGCTGTCGGCGACGGTGTGGCCACGCCGGCGCAGCTCGTCGACGATCCGGTCGCGCTGTGCCTTGATCGCCTGCACCGTGGCCAGCAGGGCGTCCCGGTGCGCCAGCGCCGCGCGGGCGGCGGCCTGGGTGAGCGCGGAGAGATGGTACGGCAGCCGGACGAGTTGCACCGCGTCGACCACCGCCGGGTCGGCGGCCAGGTAGCCCAGCCGTCCACCGGCGAAGCCGAACGCCTTGCTCATCGTCCGGGTCACCACCAGTCTCGGGTGCCCGGGTAGCAGCGTCAGCGCGCTCGGTGTGCCCGGCCGGGCGAACTCGGCGTACGCCTCGTCGACAAGCACCATGCCGGGCGCCTCGGCCAGCACCGCGCTGATCACCTCCGGATGCAGCGCGGTACCGGTGGGATTGTTCGGCGAGCAGAGGATCACCACGTCCGGTCGGTGTTCCCGGACCTGCGCCGCGGCGTCCGCGGCGGTCAGGTCGAAGTCCGCGGTGCGCCGGCCGTCCCACCAGCCGGTGCCGGTGCCGAGCGCCAGCAGCGGGTGCATCGAGTACGCCGGAGTGAAGCCGAGCGCCGTTCGACCCGGGCCGCCGAACACCTGGAGCAGTTGCTGCTGCACCTCGTTGGAGCCGTTGGCCGCCCAGACGTGGGCGGCGTCGAGCCCATGGCCGAGGTACCCGGCCAGATCGGCGCGCAGCGCCAATGCGTCCCGGTCCGGATAGCGGTTGAGGTCGCGCAACTCGGCGGTGACCGCCTTGGCGATCGCCTCCACCACCGGTTCGGGTACCGGGTAGGAGTTCTCGTTGGTGTTCAGCCGCACCGGGACGGCGAGCTGTGGCGCCCCGTACGGGGTGCGACCGCGCAGGTCGTCCCGGATCGGCAGGTCGTCGAGGCTCGTCATGCCGGCCTCGACGGGGGGTCCGGGAAGCGGGCCGTCACCGCCTGGCCGTGCGCCGGCAGGTCCTCCACGGTGGCCAGGGTCACCACGTGCGGCGCGACCGCGCGCAGCGCCGCCTCGTCGTACTCGATGACGTGGATGCCGCGCAGGAACGACTGCACGGACAGCCCCGAGGAGTGCCGGGCGCAGCCGGCGGTGGGCAACACGTGGTTGGACCCGGCGCAGTAGTCGCCAAGCGACACCGGGGCGTACGGGCCAACGAAGATCGCTCCGGCGTTGCGGACCCGGAGCGCCCAGTCTCGGGCGTCCCGGGTGTGGATCTCCAGGTGCTCGGCGGCGTACGCGTCGACCACCCGCAGCCCATGGGCGAGGTCGTCGACCAGGACCGCTCCGCTCTGCTGGCCGGTCAACGCCGTGGTGATCCGTTCGGTGTGCTTGGTGGCCGGGACCTGCCGGGCCAGTTCGGACTCGACCGCGCCCACCAGGTCTGCCGACGGTGTGATCAACACACTGGCGGCCATCGGGTCGTGCTCAGCCTGGCTGATCAGGTCGGCCGCGACGTGCACCGGGTCGGCCGTGTCGTCGGCCAGCACGGCGATCTCGGTGGGGCCGGCCTCCGCGTCGATGCCGACCACCCCGCGTAGCAGGCGCTTGGCGGCGGTCACCCAGATGTTGCCCGGCCCGGTGATCATATCGACAGGTGCGCAGTGCGCCCGCCCGGTGGCGTCGACGGCCGCGCCGTAGCCGAGCATCGCGATGGCCTGGGCACCACCGACGGCGTACACCTCCTCGACCCCGAGCAGCGCGCAGGTGGCGAGCACCCGGGCGTCCGGCAGCCCGTCGTTTTCCGCCTGCGGCGGGCTGGTGACAACCAGCGACCGAACCCCGGCCTCCTGGGCCGGCACCACGTTCATCACCACTGTCGACGGGTACATGGCCAGCCCACCGGGGACGTACAGGCCGACTCGCTCGACCGGCACCCACCGCTCGGTAACCGTGCCCCCCGGCACCACCCGTGTGGTGTGGTCGGTGCGCCGCTGGTCGGCGTGTACCCGCCGGGCCCGGTCGATCGACTCGGTGAGCGCGGCGCGGACGTCGGGGTCCAGCGTGCTCTCGGCGGCGGAAATCGCCTCGGCCGGCACCCGCAGCCGGTCCAGCCGGATAGCGTCGAAGCGTTCGCCCGCCTCCTGGATCGCCGGGAACCCATGCTCCCGGACGGCCTCGACCAGCGGGCGGATCCGCTCCACGGCCGCCGACACGTCCAGCTGGGCACGGGGCAGCAGGTCCCGGGGATCACGGGAGCTGCCGCGCAGGTCGATCCGGTTCAGCACCCTTCGAGTCTAGGGGGTGTCTTGTGGATCTCCAGAACGCCGGGTTTCCCGCCAGCGGTGCCCGGCGGGCTAGGCTCGAACTGTGAGTACCCGGTTGCCATTGTTTCCGCTGGGGACCGTGCTCTTTCCCGGTCTGGTCCTGCCGCTGCACATCTTCGAGGAACGCTACCGCGACCTGGTACGCCGGCTGGTCGCCCAACCCGAGGAGACGCCGCGCGAGTTCGGCGTTATCGCCATCCGCAGCGGGTGGGAGGTGAGCCCCGACGCCGGCCGCGACGGTGACGGCAACGCGACCAACCCGACGACCCCGACCGGCGCCGTCAGCCTGTACGACGTCGGCTGCACCGCCGAACTGCGCCAGGTCACCGAGTTACCGGACGGCCGGTTCGACCTCGTCACCGTGGGCCGACGGCGGTTCCGCATCCGGTCGGTGGACGAGCACTCCGCGCCGTACCTCATGGCGGAGGTCGAGTGGCTGCCCGACTCGGCCGACCCGGCCGAGGGGGCCGACCTGCTCGCACCCCGGGTCCTGGCGGTGTTCCGGCAGTATCTCGCGCTTATCCGGCAGGATCCCGGAGAGGCGGTCGAGCAGCTTCCAGAGAACCCCACCGTGCTGTCCCATCTGGTGGCGGCGACCGCCGCCCTGACCCTGGCCGACCGGCAACGCCTGCTGGCCATTCCGGACACGGCCGAACGGCTGCGGGCGGAGTTGCGGTTGCTCAACCGGGAGTCGGCGCTGCTCCGGCAGGTCCGCGCGGTGCCCGTCCCCTTGACCGAACTGGCCCAACCGTCCAGCCCCAACTAGCCGCTCCGCCCCGGCCGCCCACGGCCGATCATGAGGTTGGCAGACATTTCGATCTCGATAACGCATGTCAACTTCATGATCAGCGAGGTGGCTCCGGGCCGAACGGTGGCTCGGGCTCCGGGCGTAGGCCGGGCCACCGGCTCCAACCGGCCAGCAGGGTGTACGTGATGACAGCCCCGAAGGCCGGCAGCAGCAGGCTGCCGTGCGGCACGGGCAGCACCCCCAGCGCCCAGTCGACACCGGCGGTACGCAGGTCCGGCGGCTTGGTGAACCGCTGTCCCTCGGGCGCGCTGTCCAGCAGCCGCCGGTAGTCCGACAGCCCGATCAGGCGACCCACCCGCCACGCGACGAGGGCCGCGCCGACCCCGCCGAACGTGAGCGCCAGCATGGCCACCGGCCCGCGCAGCCGCCGCAGCGCCACCCATACGGCGATCGCCGCCAGGATCCCGAGGCCGAGCCCGAGTAGGATGAACCAGCCGTCCGCCGCGATGAACTCCTCCGGCTCGGGCTCGGCGGCCACCGCGCCGTCCGCCGTCTTGACCAGCGGCACTCCCGGCGCCACCGCCCGCCACAACAGCCCGAACGGCAGGCCGAGCAGGACCAGGCCGACCAGCACCGCGAGCCCCGCCAGCAGCGGGTACCGCCGCGACTCCGGCACGCCGGCCGGCGGGATCAGACCCATGGGGTACGGCGGACCGGGCGTCGCCTCTGGGGGCCAGTTCCCCGGTTCGGTTGGGTGCGGGTGCTCGGCGGGAAAACTCACCCGGAGATCCTCTCAGGCGGTCGACCAGCTATGGGTGCGGGTTCGACAACGCCGGGCGACGGCGCGCCGGGCGACGACAGTGAACGACGACAGCCGGCCGCCTCGAATCTGGGCTGTCACCGAATTCAGTCGACCGCGCCAAGGTAGCTGCGGATGGCGGTCGTCAGGGTTGTGAGGGTTGACTGGGTGAGCTGTCCGGCCGGTCCGGTCACTGACGCTGGGTCGAGGGACCGCACCCGGGAGAGATCGATGACGGCCGCGGTTGGCCAGTCCTGCCGGCTGAGCGGTACGAGGAACGCGGGAGCGAGGTCGGGTGCGGCTCGTTCGCGAAGCGGGGCTACCAGGCCGTGGGCCGGGTTGTATCGATCTGCCGTGACGACGACGACCCGAAGCCGGTGGCTACCCACCAGGTATTGCAGAATGCTTCCCCGCCTCACCCGGCCACCCAGGACTCGTCATGGTGGGCGTCGAACTCGTCCAGGGCTGCTCGCTCATCCGCCCCGGCTTCGGCGTCCCAGTGCCGGTACGACTCCAGCGCCGCAGCCTCCAGGTACTCGGCCAGCGCGGCATTGACGGTAGCGGACATCGTGGCCCCGGGCGTGCGCTGCACATGGGCGGTGAGCATCCGGTCGACCTCGGGGCGCATGGACAGGGTGCGTTTGATGGCCTGCGTCATACCACCGAACACTACCACCGGGCCGTGGTAGTGTCGCACGCCGCTGGGCAGCGGCCGGCGCGACTCGTGCGCACTACGGCTTTTCGGCAGGGTGGCGATTCCTCTCCCCCTCGGGCAGAGTCCTAACTGGTGATGGAAGCTGACAAGCCTGCCCTCGACGGGCCGGGGTTCGCCGACCTGTTCGAGGCGCATCGGCGTGAGTTGCGCGCGCACTGCTATCGCATGGCCGGAGCGCTCGGCGAGGCCGAGGACCTGGTTCAGGAGACGTTCCTGCGGGCCTGGCGGTCCCGCAGCGGCTTCGAGGGACGGTCCACGGCGCGGGCCTGGCTTTTCCGGATCGCCACGAACGCCTGTCTTGATGCGCTCGCCGGACGTCACCGGCGGGTCCTGCCCTGCGATGTCGTCTCCGCGGCCGACGGCTTGCAGAGTCCGGTGCAGGTGCGTGCCGCGTGGCTGGAACCATGCCCCGAGCATCTCCTCGACCCGGCCGATGACGCGGTCGCTCGGGAGACGCTGGAGCTGACCTTCCTCGCCACCATCCAGCATCTGTCTCCCCGGCAGCGGGCCGCGTTCCTGCTGCGCGACGTGCTCGGATGGACGGCGGCGGAGACCGCCGACGCGCTTGAGGTGAGCGTCACGGCGGTGAAAAGCTCATTGCAGCGCGCGCGGGCGACGCTGCGCGATCGGCTGCCTCGCCAACGCGAGCAGTGGACGAACGGGGGCGCGGTCAGCCACGACGAGCGAGCCGTGCTGCGCCGATACGTCGAGGCGCACCGACACGGTGACCGCCAGTCCCTCGCTGACCTGCTCGCCGAGGAGCTACGCGCACAGTTCCCGCCGCTGCCGCTGTGGATCGAGGGCCGCGAGCCCTACCTCGACGGGATCCGCCGACACGCCGATCCCGGCGTCTACCAATGGGTGGAGACAGCAGCCAACCACCAGCCTGCCGTCGCCGTTTACCTGCGCGCTCCCGGTGCGCAGCGTTTCCGCCTGCGGTCGGTGCAGGTACTGAACGTGATCGGAGGCCGCATCGCCGGGATCGTCGACTTCCACGACGTGCACGTGCTCGATTCCTTTTCCCCGGCGGTCCCGTCAGAACTGGCATGAGAAAAGTTGTTCTCGCGATGCAGATGTCGCTCGACGGTTACGTGGCCGGCCCCGCAAGCCAGCTCGACTGGATGTGGCCGACTTTCACACCCGAGATGAAGGCCGACATCGTCGAGGCGATCAGGCGCACCTCCACCCAGCTCATGGGCCGCGTCACCTACGAAGCCCAGTCCGCGCACTGGCCCGATTCCACCGACGAGATAGCCCCCCTGGTCAACGACGCAGAAAAGATCGTGTTCTCCCAGACATTGTCCGAACCGCTCAGCTGGTCGGGTGCGCGTCTGGCCACCGCTGATCTCGCCACCGTGATCCAGAGGTTGCGGCGAACCGCGGGTGGCGATATCGCCTTGGTCGGCGGCTCGGTCCTCGCCCGAGCCGCCATCGGTGTCCGGCTCGTGGACGAGTACCAGCTCATCGTCCATCCGGTCACCCTGGGCGAAGGCCTCCCCCTGTTCGACGCGCCCGTGTCCCTGCACCTGCGCGACCACCGTATCTATTCCAGCGGCGCGATGCGCCTGACCTACTCGTCCTGACGTAGCGCCCGATCCGGCTGCCGGACCGATCGCCGGCAGCCGGTTCAGCTACGGTCGGGGCACGGCCATATTTTCACAGGAGGCTCATTCTCCAGAAAACCACGTACCGCGGACAAAGGTGACCGCATATGACGCCGCACCGTGATTACATGCGCGCTCATCAGCAGGACAGCGAATCGCGCGCGGGCCGCACACGCTCCTCGTTTCGTCAGCCGATCAGCCGGCGACCGCGCTCGGCCCCAGCAGCGCCTTCAGATCGGCCATCAGCGCGGTGGTCGGCGCCACCCGGGTCGGACCGAGCCGCAGCAGCGTGGCCCGCGAGCCGTTGACCAGCTTGACGTGCACCTCGGCCGATCCGGGGTGGCTGCTCAGCACCTCGCGCAGCCGTTCCACGAGCGGCGGCGTGCACCGCGACGGGGGCAGCGCCAGCACCACCGGCTTCACCTCGTCGGCGGCCGTGATGTCGGGAATCGACAGGTCCATCGCCATCAGCCGGGGCTGGTCGTCGCGCCGGTCCACCCGGCCCTTGACCACCACGATGGCGTCCTCGGCGATGTACTGCCCGACCAGCTCGTACGTGTTCGGGAAGAACAGCACCTCGACCGCGCCACCGAGGTCCTCCAGGGTGGCCGAGGCCCAGGCTCGGCCCTGCTTGGTGATCCGCCGCTGCACCCCGGACAGGATTCCGGCGAGGGTGACCACCTGGCCGTCGTTGACCCGGCCCTCCTCGTTGAGGGCGGAGATCGGCATGTCGGCCGCCTTGGCGAGGACGTGCTCGACACCGAACAGCGGGTGGTCGGAGACGTACAGGCCGAGCATCTCCCGCTCGAAGGTCAGCAGGTCGGACTTGTCCCACTCGTCGCCCGAGATCGGCGGGGTCACCACCATGCCGCCGCCGGTCTCGCCGTCGCCACCGCCGAAGGCGTCGCCGAACAGATCGTACTGACCGACCGCCTCGTTGCGCTTGAGGTGCAGGAACGAGTCGATGGCATCGGCGTGGATGGCGAGCAGACCACGACGGGTGTGGCCCATGGAGTCGAAGGCGCCAGCCTTGATCAACGATTCGATTGTCTTCTTGTTGCACGCCACCGCGTCGACCTTGCGCAGATAGTCGTAGAAGTCGGTGAAGGCGCCCTTGTCCTGCCGGCTGCGCCGGATCGACTCGACGACGTTGGTACCGACGTTGCGGACCGCCGCGAGGCCGAATCGGATGTCGTCGCCGACGGCGGCGAACCGCGCGTTGGACTCGTTCACGTCCGGCGGCAGCACCTTGATCCCCATCCGCCGGCACTCCGCCAGGTAGACCGCCATC
Source organism: Plantactinospora sp. GCM10030261 (assembly GCF_042666615.1). Lineage (NCBI taxonomy): Bacteria > Bacillati > Actinomycetota > Actinomycetes > Micromonosporales > Micromonosporaceae > Plantactinospora > Plantactinospora sp. GCM10030261. The sequence goes on along the minus strand of NZ_JBHTDD010000015.1, from coordinate 159,254 downwards.
TTGTCCTTGTCGTCGCCGACCGAGGTGAGCAACGCGGCCATGTACTCGGCCGGATAGTTGGCCTTGAGGTACGCCGTCCAGTAGGAGACCAGGCCGTACCCGGCGGTGTGCGCCTTGTTGAAGGCGTAGTCGGAGAACGGGACGAGAATGTCCCACAGCGTCTTGATCGCAGCGTCGGAGTAGCCGTTGGCCTTCATGCCGTTCGAGAACGGCACGAACTCCTTGTCCAGGATCTCCTTCTTCTTCTTACCCATCGCCCGACGCAGCAGGTCCGCCTGTCCCAGCGAGTAGCCGGCCAGTTGCTGGGCGATCGCCATGACCTGCTCCTGATAGACGATCAACCCGTAGGTGTCGCCCAGGATCTCTTCCAGCGGCTCGGCCAGCTCGGGGTGGATCGGCACCACCGGTTTGCGACCGTTCTTGCGGTCGGCGTACTCGTTGTGCGCGTTGGCGCCCATCGGACCGGGCCGGTAGAGCGCCAGGACCGCGGAGATGTCCTCGAAGTTGTCCGGCACCATCGACCGCAGCAGCGCCCGCATCGGCCCGCCGTCGAGCTGGAACACACCGAGCGTGTCGCCCCGGGCCAGCAACTGGTAGGCGGGCTTGTCGTCCAGCGCCAGTTCTTCGAGCACCAGGTCGACGCCCCGGTTCTCCTTGATGGAGTCCAGGCAGTCGTCCATGATCGTAAGGTTGCGCAGCCCGAGGAAGTCCATCTTCAGCAGGCCGATGGTCTCGCAGGCACCCATGTCCCACTGGGTGATGATCGCGCCGTCCTGCTCCCGCTTGTGGATCGGCAGCACGTCGATCAACGGGTCACGGGACAGGATCACACCGGCCGCGTGCACGCCCCACTGCCGCTTGAGGCCCTCCAGCCCCTTGGCCGTGTCGACGATCTTCTGCACCTCGGCGTCCGATTCGTACAGCTGCCGGAACTCCGCCGCCTCGGGATAGCGCGGGTGCTTCGGGTCGAAGATGCCCGACAGCGGGATGTCCTTGCCCATCACCGCCGGCGGCATCGCCTTGGTGATCCGGTCGCCCATCGCGAACGGTTGACCGAGCACCCGGGCCGCGTCCTTGATCGCCGCCTTCGCCTTGATGGTGCCGTACGTGATGATCTGCGAGACCCGGTCGTCGCCGTACTTCTCCGTCGCGTACCGGATCATGTCGCCGCGCCGGCGCTCGTCGAAGTCCATGTCGATGTCCGGCATGGACACCCGGTCGGGGTTGAGGAACCGCTCGAACAGCAGGCCGTGCGACATGGGATCCAGTTCGGTGATGCCCAGGGCGTACGCGATAAGCGCACCGGCCGCCGAACCCCGGCCCGGCCCGACCCGGATGCCCTCCCGCTTGGCATACGCGACGAGGTCGGCGGTGACCAGGAAGTAGCCCGGGAAGCCCATCTTGAGGATCACGTCGAGTTCGTACTCGGCCTGCTGGCGCCGATCCTCCGGCACCCCGGCCGGGAACCGTCGCTCCAACCCGCGCAGGACCTCCTTGCGCAGCCAGGACTCCTCGGTCTCGCCGGCCGGCACCGGGAACTGCGGCATCAGCTTGCGGGAGGCGAACACCTCGGCGTAGTCGCCGATCCGCTCGGCGATCTCCAGGGTGTTGTCACACGCCCCCGGGACCTGGTTGTCCCACAACTGGCGCATCTCGGCCGGCGACTTCACGTAGTAGCTGCGGCCCTCGAGCTTGAACCGCTTGGGGTCGGCCATCGTCGAGCCGGACTGCACGCAGAGCAGCACCTCGTGCGCGTCGGCGTCCTTCTCGAACGTGTAGTGCAGGTCGTTCGTGGCCAGCGGCTTGAGGTTCAGCTTCTGGCCGAGCCGCAGCAGGTCGTCCCGGACCCGGGTCTCGATGCCCAGACCGTGATCCATCAGCTCCAGGTAGTAGTTGTCCGGCCCGAAGATGTCCCGAAACTCCCCGGCCGACTCGCACGCCTTGTCGAAGTTGCCGATCCGCAGCCAGGTCTGCACCTCGCCGGACGGGCAGCCGGTCGTCGCGATGATCCCCTTGCCGTACTCGTGTAGCAGCTCACGGTCGGCCCGCGGCTTGTAGAAGAAGCCCTCGAGGCTGGACCGGGAGCTGAGCCGGAACAGGTTGCGCAGCCCGTCGGCGTCCGCGGCCAGCATTGTCATGTGGGTGTACGCGCCACCGCCGGAGACGTCGTTCTCGCCGCCGTCGGCCCACCGGACCCGGGTCCGGTCACCCCGGTGGGTGCCTGGCGTCACGTACGCCTCCAGCCCGATGATCGGCTTGACGCCGGCACCGGTGGCCTGCTTGTGGAAGTCGTACGCGCCGAACAGGTTGCCGTGGTCGGTCATCGCCAACGCGGGCATGCCGAGCCGGTTGGTCTCGGCGAAGAGTTCCTTGAGCCGGGCGGCCCCGTCGAGCATCGAGTACTCGGTGTGCACGTGCAGGTGCACGAACGAGTCAGCCACCCGGAGCCCCCCTCTCCTCGCCGGCGCGCCCCCTCCAGCCGCCGCCGGTCCCCGAGCCTAGCCCTCGGACGGCCGCAGATGCAGGGTTGACACGGCGCCGGATCGGGTGATCCATCTTCCACCGCCGGGGGCCGGCGTCCGCGCCACGCAAACGGCGTGTGCTCAGCGGACGAAGGGCTCGACCATCACCGCGGCCGCCTGCAGCCAGGCGTCCCGGGTGTCGGCCTGGAGCTGCGCGTACTCGATCGAGGAACCGGTCTCCAGTGCCGGGTCGTACGGCACCACAGCCACCGCCCTGGTCCGGGTGAGGAAATGCCGCCGCAGGTCGTCCAGGAGCGGGGACCGGCCCGGCGTCGGGCAGGATAGCAGGGTCACCGCGTTGTCGGCGAGTTCCCCCATACCCACCTCGTGCAGGTGGTCGAGCATCCAGTCGGCGGTGAACGCCGCGTCTTCCCGCGGCACCGTGGTGACCACCAGTTGATCCGCCGCCCGCAACACGGTCTGCCAGTTCGGGCTCTCCACGTTGTTACCGGTGTCCACGCAGATGACGTTGTGCGTCCGCCGCAGCAGGTCGAGGACCCGGCGCACGGTGTGCTGATCGAGACGGTGCGCGAAGCGGGAGTTCTCCTCGCCGGCCAGCACGTCGTACGAGCCGTCGGCGGCGTGCCGCAGGTAGTCGTCCAGCCGCTCGGTCAGCTCTGGCCCCTGGCTCGCCTCGATCAACATCAGGTCTGCGATCAGGTGCCTGATGGTGCGCGCGTGCCGGGCACTGCCCGCCCGCAGGCCCAGCGTGCCGCGCAGCTCGTTGTCGTCCCAGGCCAGCACGCCGCGTCCACGTACGCTGCCGATCGAGGCCGCCGCCAGGACGGTGGCCGTGGTCTTGTGCACCCCGCCCTTCGGGTTGGCGAACGCCAACACCCGCGGCCGGTCGATCTCCCGTCCCAGTACGTTTATCGAACGCTCGGTCTCGTCGTCGGTACGGCCCGGCCGGGGCACGGCCGGCCGTTGGTAGCCGGCGCCCGGCGTAGCCCGACCCGACGCGGGACGGACCGCGGCCGTACCGGCCGGACCCGTCTGGACCGGACCGGGCGGGACGACCGGCGCGGCGCCGGTCACCGGCGCGACAGTGGCTCGGGCGGCGGGAACCCGGGCGGTGCCGGCCGGGCCGCTGCCCACGACCGGTGCCGACGCGAAGCCGCCCGGCGACGCCCGTCCCGCGGCACCCGGTGGCGGCGTCGCCCGTCCCGCGGCGCCCAGCGGCGGCGGAGCCGGCTCGGGCCGCACCCGGCCCCGTTCCGCCGGCTCCGTCCACGGGCGACCCTGCTCGGCCGGTTCCGTCCACGGGCGACCCTGCTCGGCCGGTTCCGTCCACGGGCGACCCTGCTCGGCCGGTTCCGTCCAGGGGCGGCTCTGCTCGGCCGGTTCCGTCCACGGGCGGCTCTGCTCGGCCGGCTCCGCCCGGACCCGACCCCGCTCCGCGGGTTCTGCCCACGGACGAACCGGCCCGGCCGGCTCGGGCCGCGCCCGACCCGGCTCAGGTGACTCGGAACGGAGCCGCCCCCGCTCCGCCGACTCCGTCCACGGACGAACCGGCTCGACCGGCTCGGCCCACGCTCTGCCGGGTTCGGCCGCCGGCGACGGCTCCACGGATGGCGCCGGATAGCCGTTGTCGATCGGCGGGTACCGCGACTCGCCCGACGACCAGTCCGGTTTCCCGGTGTCGTAGTCCGCCTCCAGCGCGGCGTACCGGGACCGGCCGCGGTCGTCGGTCTCGCCCGGGAAGCCCCGGCGCTCCTCCTCGGCGGTGAGATCGCGGAGCGCGGCGTAGCGCGACTCGCTCAGCTGTCGGGCAGCGGCCAGGTCGGTTACCTCCGGCCCACCGGACGGCTCGTCCCCGAAGAAGCCCCCACCCTCGAAATCGCTCTCCGGATAGTGGGCCCGGGCCGGCCGGCCGCCGGGCCACGGCCGCTCACCCGGCGTCACCGGCGGCTCGTTGCCGTATCCGCCCGTCTCCCGACCACCATTCGGCGCGGAACGCCGGCCCTCCGGACCCGTCGCACGGTCCCTGGCGTCGTCGCCCCGGCGGCCCTCCGGCTCGGCCGACGCGGCGGAGCGACCGCCTCTGGCCCGGTCGAGCAGCGCCCGCCAACGCGGCGCAGGCTCCGCCGGGCGGCCCCAGCCGTTGTCGGTGCCGTCCACGGCTCGCCCTCCCCAGCGCGATCGATCCCGCCTGACAGGCTACGAACGAAACCCTATCCGGGCCACACCAGGGGCCCGCAGACTACCGTTTCGCCCCACGGATACGGAAGTGCCGGATGCCGCCACCGTCACGTAGCGCTGCCGGTCGGTGTCGTATCCGCCCAGGTCAGGCCGGTTGACGCGGACGGTGGCACGGCCTCGCTGGCGGTCTCCTCCACGGGAGACGACGAGCCGCGCTCCGTCGGCGACGAGGATCCGCCGGCCGGCGGCGACAAGGATCCCCCGGCCGGCGGCGGCGAAGATCCCCCGGCCGGCGGGGTCGACGAGGGATCCCCGGTCGGCGGGGAGACGGTTCCCCCCGGGCCGGTCGGGTACGACGGCGCGGGCGGCAGCGGCGGTGTGGAGGTGTCGTCCGGGGTTCCGATCGGTGGTGGAGCTGCCGGGTCGGCGGCGCTCGACCCGGGCATGGCCGAGTCGAGCGGCGGGCGAGCGACGTCGGTCTGCTCCGGCAGGGGCGGCGTGAAGACCGCCCGGTCCAGCCGGGTCACCTCCGGCGCCGGGTCCACGGCCCGCACGCCCGGCCGGTCGGCGACCCGACGCAGCGCCCGCGGGGTGGCCCGGACCACCGCCGCGTACAGGCAGGAGCAGCCGGCCCGGTAGCCGGTGGCCTCGGCCGCGGCGACCCGGGCGCTGGCCTCGTAGAAGATCCGCAGCTCCTGCTGCTCGCGACCGGCCCCGCGGACGGCCGCACCGCGCTCGGCGTAGTCCCGGGCCTCGCGGTCCTTGCGGCCGGCCATCTCGGCCATCCCGGCCAGCGCGTCGTCCGGCAGGCGCAGCACCGGGATCCGGACAATCTGCGTCTGTACGCCGGCGAGCGGCACCCGGCCGAAGACCTCGGCGACCGGCGCCCCGGCGAGGGTCGGCGCGAGTCGGTCCGGCGGGACGTAGCGATCGAGGGTCACCAGGGCGTACGTCTCGATAGCCGGCTCGCCCGGCCCGGCGAGCGCCGCGAGCTGGCCCTCGGCCGACTCGACGTATCGCGGGATGGAATCGCCCTGGGCCACCCCGACCCGGGCCACCTCACCGACGGTGGGATCGCCCGCGGGCCGCCGATCGACCGCCCACACGGCGGTGGCCAGCACGGCCGCCACGGACAGCACAGCCGTCCAGGACAGGACGCGTAGCCGCAGCGGGCCCTGGCCGACCTCGGCGAGGACCCTGGACAGCCGGGGCAGCACCTGCCCGTCAAGCTGCCGCAACAGGTCGCCAGCGCGCACGGAAAGCCACTCCCTGTCGGTGGGCGGTTCGATGGCGAAGCCGCGCTCAGTCACGCAGGACGGCGAGCGCATGCTCCAGATCGTCAGGGTAGTCGCTGACGAAGCGAACCGGCTCCGCCGTACGGGGGTGTAGGAAACCGAGCGCACGGGCATGCAACCACTGTCTGGTCAGTCCCAACCTGGCGGCCAACGTCGGATCCGCACCGTACGTCAGGTCACCCACGCATGGGTGGCGCAGGGTGGAGAGGTGCACCCGGATCTGGTGCGTCCGCCCGGTCTCCAGCCGTACGTCGACCAGGCTCGCGGCCGGGAACGCCTCGATGGTGTCGTAATGGGTGACGCTGGGCTTGCCGCCGGAGACGACCGCCCACCGGTAGTCGTGATGCGGGTGCCGGTCGATCGGCGCGTCGACGGTCCCGCGTAACGGGTCGAGATGGCCCTGCACGACGGCGTGGTAGCGCTTGTCCACCTCGCGCTCCTTGAAGGCCCGCTTGAGCACGCTGTACGCCAGCTCGCTCTTGGCCACGACCATTATTCCGGTGGTACCCACGTCGAGCCGGTGCACCACTCCCTGCCGCTCCGCGGCGCCGCCGGTGGCGATCGTGTGGCCGATGGCGGCGAGGCCACCCACGACGGTCGGCCCGGTCCAGCCGGGGCTGGGGTGTGCCGCGACCCCGACGGGCTTGTCCACCGCCACGATGTCGTCGTCGGCGTACACCACCCGCAGGCCGGGAACCGCCTGCGGCACCACCCTCGGCGGTGCGGGCGGCGCCGGCAGGGTGACCTCCAGCCAGGAGCCGGCGCTCACCTTGTCGGATTTCGGACGCGGCACGCCGTCCACCCGGGCATCCCCGGCTTCGACAAGCGCCGCGGCGACGGTCCGGGACAACCCGAACAACCGGGAGACCGCCTGGTCCAGACGCATCCCGTCGAGCCCGTCCGGCACCGGCAGGCTGCGGTGGTCGCCAGCCGGACCCGGCGCGTCGTACGTCGAGGTCACGCGCGCTCCTCCCGGTCACTCACGGGCGGCTCACCGGCCGACGGCTCACCGGCGGGCGGCGAGGCGGCCGGCGGCGAGGCGGCGTGCCGCCGGGACGGGAGCCGGCTGCCGTCCCGCTGGCGGCCGGTCAGCTCGAGCAGGACCGCGAGCACCACACCACAGAACAGTGCGCTGTCGGCGATGTTGAAGATCGGGAAGTACTGCCCATAGGGGCCGAACACGCTGATCATGTCGACCACGTGTCCGACGAACGGCCCCGGCTCCCGGAAGATCCGGTCGTTGAGGTTTCCCAGCGCACCGCCGAGCACCAGCCCGAGCGAGACCGCCCAGGGCAGCGACCGCACCTTGGCCGCCATCCAGACGATCCAACCCACCACCCCGATGGCGATGATCGGGAAGACCCAGGTGTAGTCGGCACCGATGCTCCACGCCGCGCCGCTGTTACGGGTCAGGCTGAGATGGACCAGACCGCCGAGGATCCGGACGGGTTCCCCCGGGGTGAGTCCGCTGATCGCCCACTGTTTGGTGCCGAAGTCGAGGAGCAGGGCGAGCGCCGCGATGGACAGCAGGACGCCGATCGCCCGCCGGCGCCGGGCCGGCGGGCGATCGGCGGTCGCGGGTGGAACGGGCCGTGCCTCGGTCATCTGCTCCCCATCGACGTACGCGGACGCGGTAAACGTGCCGGCGACGGGGCTGCTGGCGGGCCCTAGCGCCGTTCCTCCAACTGCTTGCACTTCACGCACAGGGTGGCCGACGGGAAGGCCGCGAGGCGCTCGACCGGGATCGGGTCGCCACACCGCTCGCACCAGCCGTAGTTGCCCTGGTCGAGCCGCTCCAACGCCCGCTCCACCTGCGTGATCCGCTCAAGGATGCCGTTGGCGAGGGAGATCTCCTGCTCCCGCTCGAGGGTCTTGGTGCCGGTATCGGCCTGGTCGTCGCCGGCCGAGTCGGTCAGTCGCTCGCGCTGCAGCTCGGTGATCTCGCTCAGCGTCTGATCGTACTCGCCACGCAACTCGTCCCGGCGGGCCGCCAGTGCGGCCCGGATCTTCTCGGTCTCCGCGGCGGTGCGGGTGCCCCGCGCCGGCTTACGGTTCGCGGTCCTGGTGTCGGCTGGCTTCGCCATCGTCGCTCCCTTGGCCGCGGTCCCGCGGCGATCGGCGGTGCGCCTGGCAACCGCGTCCCCCCAGATGCACAACGGGGCGCGCGACGGACGTCGCGCACTCCGGAGGTTGGCAAGAATACGGAACGTACAGACGTCCGACAACGTGCCGCACCGATGTGTCGCATCTCAACCCGAAGCACTTCGCAAATCCGGGCAAAGCGACGCTAGCAGATCACCGATCCGCTTCATTGCCGTACTCGCCAAACCAGCGGGCCAGCCGGCCCCGCCGGCTGACCGCCCGCAGCCGCCGCTCGGCCACGTCCCGGCTCTCGGCGGTCGCCACGATGAGCAGACTGTCGCCAGTACGCAGCCGGGTGTCCGGACCGGGCACGAACCCGTTGCCATCGCGCAACACCAGCGTGACCGAGGCGCCGACCGGCAGACGCAGTTCGTCCACGTGCACTCCGGCCAACCGCGAACCGGGCGGGATCTCCAGTTGCAGCAGGTCGGCCCGCATCCGGTCGAGCGGCGCCGTCTCCACCCGAACCTCCGCCGCCTCCGCGGGAGCGGTCACCCGCAGCCGCCGAGCGGCCGGGGCCAGGGTGCCCGCCTGGAGCATCGTGAAGATCACGACGAGCACGAAGACCACGTCGAACAGCCGCTCCGCCCCCGGCACCCCGTACGACAGCGGAATGGTCGCGAACACGATCGGCACCGCGCCCCGCAATCCGCCCCAGGACAGGAACGCCTGCTCTCGCGGGCCGACCCGGAACGGTGTGGCGGAAACCAGCACCGACAAGGGCCTGGCCAGCAGGACCAGGGCGAGCCCGGCCACCACGGCCGGGAACACCGCGGAGCCCAACCGGTCCGGTGAGACGAGCAGACCCAGCAACACGAACAGACCGATCTGGGCGAGCCAGGCCAGGCCGTCCGCGAACCCCAGAATCGCCTGTCGGTGCGGCAGCCGAGCGTTGCCCAGCACCACGCCGGCGACGTACACGGCGAGGAATCCGGAGGCGTGCAGTACGGTGCCGACCCCGTATGCCAGCACGGTGAAGCCGACCGCGGCGATCGGGTACAGACCCGCGGCGGGAAGCGCCGCCTGGCGCAGCGCCCGCCTGCCCACCACGGCCACCACGAAGCCGACTGCCCCACCGGCCACCAGCTCGTAGCCGATCACCAAACCTTCCACCCACCAGCTGTGCGCCCCCGTGGGCTCGACGGACAGCAGCAGCACCAGCAGGACCACCGGGGCGTCGTTCATCCCCGACTCGGCCTCCAGGGTCGCCACCAGCCGCGGCGGCAGCCGCAACCGGCGCAGCGTGGCGAACACGGCGGCCGCGTCGGTTGACGAGAGCACCGCGCCGTACAGCAGGGCCAGCCGCCAGGACAGGTCGAGCAGGAAATGGGCGGTCACTCCCACCACGACGACGCTGACCAGGACGCCGACGGTGGCCAACGTGGCGGACACGCCCAACACGGGTCGCAGGGTGCTCCACCTGGCGGTGAGCCCACCCTCGGCGATGATCACGATGAGCGCGCAGAACCCGAGGACCCGGGTCAGCTCCGCGTCGTCGAACTGGATCCCGAGCCCGGCCTCACCGATCGCCACCCCCAACGCGAGGTAGACCAGCAGGCTGGGAACGCCGAACCGGGTGGACAGCCGGACCGCGCCGACGGCGACCAGCAGCACGAGCGCGCCGATCAGCAGCGCGACATCCAACGAGCCCGTCATGACCGCCCGGTCATCCTGCCGCCCCGGGGGGAAGACCTGTGTCAACGTCCTCGGTCGAGCCGTTCGCGGTGCGCCACCGGCCGGCCAGGGGCTCTGACACAGGCCTAGCCGCGGCGCGGGCCGGCGAGCAGCGCGGTGTCGGGCTCGCACATGGAGCATGGGGTGAAGCCGAGATCCAGCGCCTCGTTCACCGGCACCGGCTCGCTGGTCCGCCCGACCAGATGCGGGCAGCCGGCGACGTGGTATCGCGGTCGACCGTCCACCACCAGGACGTCGTCGGTCAGGCGGGCCACCCGGTCCGCGTCAGTCGCGGGCACGAACTGGGCCGCGGGTTCGTCGACCGGGTCGGCGTCCGGCACCGCGTCGGATGGCGGATCCGCCGGCGCCCATTCGGTGCCGTCCGATGGGCGGGACTGCTGGACCGGGATCGGGTGGCCGGCGGTGGTGGCCCCGGCCGAGGCGGCCCGGGCCGCCGAGGCGGGTTGCGCGGTGGCGCCTCGACCCGGCCGGCCGTCACCGGAACGGCGCCAACCGAAGCGGCCCCCGACGCCGGTGCCTCCCCCACGGGGAGTGGCTGCCGCCGAGCGACCGGCGCGGGCGGCCTGCCGGGCGCCGACCACCAGCGCCAGGGCGGCCAACAGGCTGGCCGCGATGGAACTGATCAACAAGGTGCTCGAACCGTCCGCGAGGCCGAGCACGAGCAGGGCAATGGCGACGAGGATGAGCAGCAGGCTTCCCACTATCATTGCTCACCCCCGCCGCGTCGTCCCGATGGCGGTTGTCGCCGGATCAGCGACCCGACTCAAGCGCGCCGGACCGGCCGCCCCCGTAGGAACCGGCGAGGCCCGCGGTGGCCAGACCCGCGGAGTTGCCCACGGAACGATTGCCGTCGCCCCGGGTCATCTCCGCCTCCAGGCCCTGGCCCCGCCCGTCAAGGTCGCGCAGCTGGCTCTCCAGGTAGGCCTTGAGCCGCGTGCGGTACTCGCGCTCGAACTGCTTGAGTTCCTCGATGTGCTTCTGCAGCGCGGTGCGCTTGGCGTCCAGGCCGCCCATGGCCTCCTGGTGCCGCTGGCGCGCGTCCCGCTCGAGGGCGTCGGCCTTCGCCCGCGCCTCGCGGGTGACCTCTTCCGCCTTGGACCGGGCCTCGGAGAGCAACTGGTCGGCCTCGCGCCGGGCGTCCGACACGTGGTCGTCGGCCGTGCGCTGAGCCATCATGAGCACCCGCAGTGCCTGCTGCTCGCCGTCACCGGTGGCGACCGCGCCGCCCGTGGCACGGACCTGCTCCAACTCGGCCTGCATCGCGCGGGCCGCCTGCTCGGCCGCCGCCTTGTCGCGCTGCACCCGGTCGAGTTGGGCCTTGACGTCGTTCAGCTCCGCGGCCAGTCGGGGGTCCGCTCCCGGGCCGGCCGGTCCGCCGCCCCGACCGCCGCGCTCCACCTGGGCGCGCAGCTCGTTGTTCTCCTCGATCAGACGGGCAAGCTCGCGCTCGACCTCGTCCAGGAAGGCGTCGACTTCTTCCTCGTCGTACCCCCGTTTGCCGATAGGTGGCTTCTTGAAGGCGACGTTGTGGACGTCGGCCGGGGTCAGCGGCATCGAAACTCCTCGGGTCAGTTGCGGCCGCGCAGCGCGCTGGTCAGATCGTCGACATGATCAGGCGCTCCACCACGAACCTCATCAGCACGAACAGGATAACCAAGAGCACAAGGGAGGCCAGGTCGATGCTCACGGTACCAATTCGCAATGGTGGGATCACACGCCTCAACGCCTTGAGAGGGGGATCAGTGACGCTCCACACCACTTCGAGTCCGGCGGATGCGCCGCGGCCGGGTTGCCAGCGCCGGCCGTACTGCAGGACGGCGCCTAGAACAAATCGGGCCAAAAGCACCAGCAGAAACACGTAGAGGAGTAGGTACAGGGCCTGCAACAGGATCGAGATCACGGAACCCCTCGGTCGGACTAACTCAGGCTGAAGAACCCGCCCTCAGCGATCTTGGCCTTGTCCTCCGCGGTGACCTGGACGTTGGCCGGTGAGAGCAGGAACACCCGGTTGGTCACGCGCTCGATCGTACCCCGAAGTCCGAACGCCAATCCGGCCGCGAAATCCACCAGACGGCGGGCATCCGCCTCCTCCATCTCGGTGAGGTTGATGATGACCGGGACGCCGTCACGGAAGTGCTCGCCGATGGTTCGTGCCTCACGGTACGTGGTCGGATGCAGCGTGGTGATCTGATACCGCTGCTCCTCCTCGACCGGTGCGGGACGCTCCCGCGTGGACGACTGCGGGGCCAACGCCAGGTTGTCCCGGCTGTGGTAACCCGAACCGGTCACCGAATCGGTCGACGTGTTCCGCGTGATGGAACGCACGCTTGCCCGCTCCGTCCGATCCGGACGATCGTCGTCGGCCCGATCCAGATCGGAGGACCGACCCAGGTCCGAGGATCGACCCAGCTCACCGGAACGGCTGAGCGAGCGCTCCGACAGCCGACCCCGCTCCCCCGGCCGGGGCCGCGGCCGGGTGGGCTCGTCCGGCTCGGGGTCGTCGTCGTAGTCCTCGGCGTACCGGCTCTGCCGGTAACGCGAGTCGCGGTAGCCGCTCTTGGTGTCGTAGCCGTCGTCGTCGTACGCCCGCTCGTCGTCCTCCTCGACGAGGCCGAGCCAGACGCCCGCCTTGCGCAGTGCACCCATCGCCGCGCCCCTCCTGCCGCCGTGCGGCACACGCCCCCGTGCCGTGTGGCTGTCACGCAGGTGTCACTCCCGCGCCAACTCACCGACGTCCGTCCCCCACCGGCCGAACTGATTACCCCCCATGCCCGGCGGAGGAACCCCTAAACAACACTCATGTAGTTCGGTGTCCGCGCCAGGCTACCGCAGCGTGGCACGCATTCCGAGCAACGCACTTCCAACCCGCACATGTGTCGCGCCGTACGCGATCGCCGTTTCCAGGTCGCCGCTCATTCCCGCCGACAACGCGGTCGCCCCCGGGTGCTCGGCGCGGACCACCGCCGCCACCGCGGCCAGCCGATCGAAGGCCCGCTCCGGCGTCCAGCCCAACGGGGCGACCGCCATCAGTCCCGCCAGCCGGACCGTCGGCGCCGCCGCGAGCGCCGCCGCCACCGCCGGCACGCCGACGTCCGGATCGACGCTGTCCGGAACGGCTCCGCCACGGGCCCGGTCACCGTCAATGCTGACCTGCACGAACGCCTCCAGCGGGACCCTGTCCCGGACCGACTCCGCGGCACTGGACAGCGCGTTGGCCAGCCGCACGCTGTCCACCGAGTGCACCGCGTCCGCGTACCGCACCACCGACCGGCACTTGTTCCGTTGCAGCCGGCCCACGAAGTGCCACCGTGGTCGGGCGCCGGCGTCGGCCACGGCCGCCGCCTTCGGCGCCGCCTCCTGGTCGCGGTTCTCGCCCACGTCGGTGACCCCCAGCTCGGTCAACAGCAGGACGTCGCTGGCCGGGTAGGTCTTGGTCACCGCGATCATCGTCACGTCATCGACCCGGGAGGCAGCCGCGCGAGCAGCCGCGATCCGAGCCCGTACCCGTTCCAGACCAGCGGCGAGTTCCGCGCGACGGTCCGCCGCCGCGGTAGAGGGGTTACTCACGACGGCGGCTCTCAGGATCCGTTCTTCAGGAAGTCGGGCACGTCGACGTCGTCGAACAGCACCCGCCGTGGCTGCTGGGTGGGCGGCGTCGCCGGGGCCGGGGAGACCGGCGCGGACGGCGCCGGGGTGGCGGTACCGACGCTCGACTTGCGTGGTGTCTCGGCCGACTTGTACGCCGGCGTACCGCCGTCGAATCCGGCCGCGATCACCGTGACCCGCACCTCGTCACCGAGCGCGTCGTCGATCACCGCGCCGAAGATGATGTTCGCGTCCGGGTGGGCGGCGTCGGTGACCAGTTGCGCCGCGTCGTTGATCTCGAACAGCCCGAGGTCCGAACCGCCGGCGATGGACAGCAGCACCCCGCGCGCGCCGTCCATGCTCTGCTCCAGCAGCGGGCTGGAGATCGCGGCCTCGGCCGCCTCGACCGCCCGGTTGTCACCGCGCGCGCTGCCGATGCCCATGAGCGCGCTACCCGCTCCGCTCATCACGCTCTTCACGTCCGCGAAGTCCAGGTTGATCAAACCCGGGGTGGTGATCAGGTCGGTGATCCCCTGGACACCGGAGAGCAGCACCTGGTCGGCCTGGCGGAACGCGTCCATCATGCTGATCCCACGGTCGCCGAGAGCGAGCAGGCGGTCGTTCGGGATCACGATCAGCGTGTCGCACTGGTTGCGCAGTTCCTCGATGCCCGCCTCGGCCTGCACCTGACGGCGCTTGCCCTCGAAGGAGAACGGACGGGTCACCACGCCGATGGTCAGGGCACCCAGCTTGCGGGCGATGTTGGCCACCACCGGCGCGCCGCCGGTTCCCGTACCGCCACCCTCGCCGCAGGTGACAAAGACCATGTCGGCGCCCTTGAGCACTTCCTCGATCTCGTCCCGGTGGTCCTCGGCCGCGTTCTTGCCGACGTCCGGATTCGCCCCGGCGCCGAGCCCACGGGTCAGCTCCCGACCCACGTCCAGCTTGACGTCGGCGTCGCTCATCAGCAGCGCCTGCGCATCGGTGTTGATCGCGATGAACTCGACGCCCTTGAGCCCAACCTCGATCATCCGGTTGACGGCGTTGACACCGCCCCCACCGATGCCGACGACCTTGATGACCGCCAGGTAGTTGTGCGGAGGTGTCATCGGGGTCCTTTCCCTTCGAGGTCGGCGCGGCTGCCGACCGCCGTGCGGTTGGGCCGGATCGGGTTGACGGCGTAGCACGAAGGGTAACCCTCACCCTCTACTAGAGGCTTAGAGTTATGTCAACCACTGATCCTCTCCGGGCAACGTAGGCGCCTGTCCCGCGCCAACCAAACACCCGCCCGGCGTGTCGCCGCGCCGGTCAGCGGATGGTGACCACGTCCGGGGCGCTCACATCGATGACGTCCCCCTTACCGGCCAGCAACGCGACCGCCACCTTCGCCTTCGCCTCCCCCTGTGAGGCGTCCCCCCAGACCACCGTTCGCCCGTCGGTGAGCAGCAGGGTTATCCGGGCAGGGCTCGCGGCGGTCAGCTCCGCGGTGCGCTGCCGGAGTTCGGTGGTGAGCGAACCGAAGACGGTCACCGCGGCGTGCGTGGCCGGGTCGGTCGGGCCGGGTTGGGCGATCCGGGCCACCGGCACGTCCGGCGGCCGGCTCCGCACCGTTTGGAATACCACGCCCTCGGCGTCCAGCACCGCGAAGCCGTCCTCCCGCGGCACCGCCAACAGCGGCGTCCGCTCGACAATCTCCACCCGCAGCGTGTGCGGCCACTCCCGACCCACCGTTACCCGATCGACCTGCGGTAACGCGGCCACGCGTTCGCGTACCGCCGCGAGGTCCACCCGGGCCAGCGGGACACCCGCCGGCACCGCGGCCGCGGTCCGCACCTCTACATCGGACAGCAGGTCCGCGCCGGCCACCCGCACCTCGCGGACCCCGAACGCGCCGGTGCCCACCACGATCCAACCCGCCACGGCCAGCACCGCCACCACCCCGGCGCTGGCCAACCAGGGCAACGCGGCCCGCAGCCGGCGCCGCCGGGCTCGACGCATGAACCGGCGCGCGGTCGGTGACACCGCGGCGTTGCTCGCCCGGACCAACCGCCACCGCCGGGAGCCGGCCTCGGTCAGGGTACGCGCGACCGGTCGGGCGGCACCGGGGTCGGAGCGGGCCCGGCGCGGCTCGCCCCGACGGTCGGCTCCGCGCCCCTGGTCGGTCCCCGGCCGCCGGTCGGGTTCACCGCCGTGGCCGGCACCCCGACGCCGGCCGGCACCGCGGGCGGATCGGCTCGACCCGGGCCGCCCGGTGCTCCGGGCACCGCCCGACGAGCCCGACCGGCTCCGACCAGCGTCCCGGTTCATCCGGAATGCGCCGCCGCGCCGTCGGGCGGCCCCGAGGGCACATCCGGACCGGTCCGGCCGGCGAGCGCCGCGAGCAGCTCGTCACCCATCATCGAGATCGGCGGCGCGCCCATGGTCACCACCACGTCACCGGGTCGGGTCCGCCGCGCCACCTCCGCGGGGACGTCGTCCCACGACTCCAGGAACACTTTCCGCTCCGCCGGCAGGTCGATCGCCTCGGTCAACGCGGCGCCACCTTCCCCCGGCTGGCGTACCTCCCCGGGACCGAACACCTCCAGCATCACCACCTCGTCGGCGATGCCCAACGCCGCCGCCAGGTCGGCCTGCAGGTCCCGGGTCCGGTACACCCGGTACGGCTGGAACACCACGATGAGCCGGCCGCCCGCCGCGACCTCCCGCAACGTCTGCAGAGCCAGCGTCATGGAGGTGGGGTGGTACGCGTACTCGTCCCAGACCTGGACCCCGGCGACGCTCCCCTTACGCTCGAACCTGCGGCGCACCCCCGGGAACGAGGCGAGTGCCTCCACCGCGGCGGCCAGCGGCACGTCGAGGGTCAGCGCCGTGAGCACGGCGGCGGCGCTGTTCAGTCCGAGATGCCGTCCCGGGCTGGGCAGCCGGATCTCGCCCAGCGACTCGCCACGCAAGGTGGCCAGGTAGCGCACCCCCTGCGCCGACGACGCCACATCGGTCATCACCAGATCGGCGTCCGCCCCGGTGCCGTAGGTCAGGACCCGGCGGCCCGCCACGCGCAGCGCGTCGGTCAGCCGCCGGGCGCCCGGATCGTCCGCGCAGGTCACCACGAACCCGTCAGCATCGGTGAGCGCGGCGAAGTCGGCGAACCCCGCCTCCAGACCGGCGAAGTCGCCGTAGGTGTTCAGGTGGTCCGGCTCGATGTTCGTGATGATCGACGCGTACGGGCGGTAGAGCAGGAAGGACCGGTCACTCTCGTCCGCCTCGGCGACGAGGTACTCACCACTGCCGTGGTGGCCGTTGGACCCCACCTCGGAGATCTCGCCGCCGATCACGAACGACGGGTCCAGGCCGGCGCGCTGCAGAATCATCGTGAGCATCGACGTGGTGGTGGTCTTGCCGTGCGTCCCGGCGACGGCGACGGTACGCCGGCCGGTCATCACGGCACCCAACGCCTCGGACCGGTGCATGATCCGCAGACCACGCTCCCGGGCCGTAGCCAGCTCGACATGGTTCTCCGGGATGGCCGACGAGTAGACCACCGTGTCCACGCCATCCAGGTTGCTGACCTGGTGCGTCATGTGGATGGTGCCGCCGAGAGCCCGGAGACCGACAAGTGACGGCCACTCCCGCAATTCGCTGCCGGTGACCGGGATGCCGCGGGTGAGCAGCAGCCGGGCCAGGCCGCTCATCCCGACGCCGCCGATCCCGATGAGATGCACGGTGCCCAGATCCTCCGCCGCGACCGTGCCGGCCGGGGTCAGCTCCGCCGTGTTCAGCGCCGTCATTTGGCCACCGCCTCGTAGACGAAGTCCAGCAACGCCTCGTCGCCGTCGCGTCGGCCGTACGCTCCGGCCGCCGAGCCCATCGCGGCGAGCCGCTGTGGATCCCGGATCAGCGGAATGATCTGGTGCTCGATCCAGCCGGGGCTCAACTCGCCGTCGTCCACGAGCAGCCCGCCCCCGGCCTCCACCATCGGCAACGCGTTGCGACGCTGTTCCTGGTTGCTGTGCGGATACGGCACATAGACCGCGGGCAGGCCCACCGCGGCCACCTCGGCGCAGGTCATCGCGCCACCGCGGCAGAGGATCAGATCGGCCGCCGCGTACCCCAGCTCGACCTCGGCCAGGTAGGGCAGGGTCACGTACGGGACCGGCAGGTCACTGGGCACGGATATCGCTTCGTTGCGGGCACCGGTCACGTGCAGCACCTGGACGCCGGCCTGGGCCAACTCCTTGGCCGCGCCGACGACCGCGAGGTTGATCGACCGGGCACCCTGCGAGCCACCGAAGACGAACAGCGTCGGCAGGTCCGGACGCAGGCCGAAATGCGCCCGAGCGGAGGCTCGGTGGGTCGCCCGGTCCAGCCCGCTGATCGCCCGGCGCAGCGGCACGCCGACCACCCGCGCGTCGCGCAACGCCTCGGCCTGCGCCGGCTGGTGCGGGAACCCGGCCGCGATGTTCCTGGTGAACTTCATCCCGAGCCGGTTGGCCACCCCCGGGGGCACATTCACCTCGTGGATGACGATCGGCATCTCGCGCCGCCAGGCGGCCAGGTACGCGGGAACCGAGACGTACCCGCCGAAACCGATCACCACATCGGCCCGTACGTCGTCGATGACCTTGCCGGCCTCCCGGGCGGCCCGCCACATCCGGTCCGGGGTCCGCAGCAGGTTCATGTTGACCGAGCGGGGCAACTGGTACGCCGGAATGAGGCGAAGATCGTACCCGTGTGGCGGGATGAGCTCGTTCTCCAGTCCCTTCGGCGTACCGAGGGCGGTGATCCGGACGCCCGGGTCGTGCCGGCGAAGGCAATCGGCGAAGGCGAGCAGGGGGTAGATGTGCCCCCCGGTGCCGCCTCCCGCGAGCACCACCGACCGCAGCGGACCCATCAGCGTCTCCTCTCGCTCGCCGTGTCGGCGGGCACTTGACTCGCCCGACCGCCTGCCGGTCGGGCCTTCGCGTCCCCCCGCGTCCCGGAACCAGACCTGGATTCCCGGCTTCCGGCCGCCGAACCGGAGGTTCGGCGGCGCCGATCGGGCAGCGGCGGTAACGGGGCCCAGACTAGTCGGACCCAGGGGGCCGGCGGACGGGCGTTCAGCGCTCTGGCCGCATCGGGTTCGGCACGGGCGAACGAGGCGAGCATTCCGATCGCGGCGAGGGTGACGACGAGCGCGCTGCCGCCGTCGGAGATGAACGGCAGCGGCAGGCCGGTGATCGGCAGCAGGCCGACCACGCCGCCGATGTTGATGACCGCCTGACCGACCAGCCAGGTGGTGGCCGCGGCGGCCGCCAACCGACGGAACGGGTCGTCCACCCGACGGGCGATCCGCAGTCCCGTGTACGCGAGCACGGCGAGCAGGGCGAGGACGACGGCGCAGCCCACCACCCCCAGTTCCTCCGCGACGATCGCGAAGATGAAGTCGTTGTGCGCCGCGGGGAGCCATTCCCACTTGAGGCTGCTCCGACCGAGACCCACCCCGAACCAACCGCCGTGGTCGATCGCCTCCCGCGCCTTGATCAGTTGGTAGCACGCCTCCTGCGCGCAGGCCTCGTCGGCCGGATGCAGGAACGAGGTGAGCCGCTGCATCCGGTAGTTGTCGGCGCCCACGGCGCCGGAGCCGGCACCTATCGACGCGGCGGCGATGAGCAGCCCGATGCCGACCAGACCGACGATGCCGAGGGTGGCGAAGATGCGCATCCGCACCCCGGCCGCCCAGAGCAGCCCCACCACGATGGCCAGCACGCACAGCATGGTGCCCAGGTCGTTGTAGCCGACCAGCAGGAACAGCAGGCCCACCACCGGTCCCAGCGGGGTCGCGAGTTCCCGCCACAGTCCCAGCGCCGCACCCTTGCGGGCCACCACCTCGGCACCCCACAGCACCATGGCGAACTTGGCCAGCTCGGCGGGTTGCAGGCCGACCGGCCCCAGGTAGAGCCAGTTCAGGTCCGCCTCCAGCGGGCCGATCCGGGGCTTGGCCAGCAGCTCCACCTTCTCCGCGGCCAGCAGCGCCGCCAGCACGGCCAGCAACACCAGCGATCCGGCGAGCAGCGGCCGGCCGAGTGCCCGGAACGTCCGGACCGGCAGCCGCTGGCAGGCCCAGAAGGCCGCCAGCCCGATCACGGCGAACAGTGCCTGGTGTGACAGCGAGGCGAAGATGTTGCCGTCCTCGGCGGCGTCCACCACGCTCGTCGCCGAGAAGACCATTGTCAAACCGATCACCAGCAGCAGGGCCGAGCAGGAGATCAGCAGGTAGTACGAGGCGAGCGGGCGGGCCAGCAGACCGCGCAGCGCGGCCAGTCCGCTCGCCGGGTCGAACTGGCCGAACGCCGTCCGCGCGCCGGACGGCGGCGGTTGCGACGCCGACGGCCGGCCGGTCTCCGCCGCCGGCTTCGGCTGTTCCCCCGTCATCCCCGCGTCCCCTCGTCCCGCATCGGACCATCATCGAGGCTCGACGCGCCGTGCCGGCGCAGCGGCCGGACCGGCGTGTCGCGGCGGCGTCCGGCGGGTCGCCAGTTCCACCGGCCGATCACCGGGGCGGGTCAGCTGGTCGCGGCGAGGAACTCGCTGTAGAACAGGCCGAGCGCGATCGCCACCCCGATCCCGGCCACGATCCAGAACCGGACCACGATGTTGACCTCGCTCCATCCGGCCAGCTCGAAGTGGTGTTGCAGCGGGGACATCCGGAACACCCGTCTCCCAGTGGTCTTGAAGGAGATGATCTGGATGACCACCGACATCGTGATGATCACGAACAAGCCACCGAGGATGAGCAGAAGGAAGATGGTCCGGGTGGCCATGGCCAGGCCACCGATGAGGCCGCCGAGGCCCAGCGCCCCGGTGTCGCCCATGAAGATCCGGGCCGGCGAGGTGTTCCACCACAGGAAGCCGACGCAGGCCCCAGCGGCAGCGCCGGCGATCAGCGCGATCTCCAGCGGGTCGCGGACGACGTAGCAGTACTTGCCGGTGGCGACGTATGCCTCGTCCCCGCACCAGTGCCGGTACTGCCAGAAGGCGATCAACGCGTACGCGCCGAGCACCATCACCGAGGCGCCGGTGGCCAGGCCGTCGAGGCCGTCGGTGAGGTTGACGCCGTTGCTGGCGGCCATCACCACCATGATGAAGATGATCACCGACGCGACCTTGCCCACCTCAAGCGCGTCGATCTCTCGGATGAAGGAGAGCTTGGTGCTGCCGACGGAGATGTTCTTGTACGTGCTCGGGAAGTAGTAGAGAGCGATGACGCCGAACACGGTGCCGACCAGCATCTGGCCGATCAACTTACCCCGGGCGCTCAGCCCGCCACTGTTGCGCTTGCGGACCTTGAGGTAGTCGTCCAGGAAGCCGACCGCGCCGCAGAAGACGAACAGACCGAGCAGCACCAGCGCGGTCGCCGTCGGCTTGACCTGGGCGATCTGTTCGTCGGGCAGCGTGGTCAACGCGGCGTGCCCGGCCACATACGCGATCACCGTGGCGATGATGAACACCACCCCGCCCATCGTGGGGGTGCCCTTCTTACCCTGGTGGGACGCGGGGCCCAGGGCACGGATGGGTTGCCCCGCCTTGAGCGCCCGGAAGATCTTGATGCCGATGGGGGTGCAGAACAACGAGACGAGGAACGCCACCGCCGCCGCGACGATGACCGCCCTCACGCCAGCTCGCCCCCGGTCGTGCCGCCGGGCCGTGGTGCGTCGACGCGCAGCGCGTCGGCCACCTCCCAGGTGCGGTAGCGCGAGCCCTTCACCAGGATGACGTCCCCGGGCCGCGTATCCCGCCGCAGCTCGGTCACCGCGGCTGCCTGATCGGTCACCAGCACCGATGTTCCTCCCCAGTTCGCGACCGAGGTGGCGCCGTCGTGGATCGGCGCGGCCGACTCTCCCACGACGAGTACCCGGTCGACGTCCAACTCGGCCGCGAGGCGACCGACTTCCGCGTGCCCGTCCCGCTCATGGGGACCCAGCTCCGCCATGTAACCGAGGACGGCGATCGTCCGGCGGCCGTCCCCCATGCCGGCCAACGCGCGCAGCGCCGCCGCCATCGAGGCGGGGTTCGCGTTGTACGAATCGTCGATGACCGTCACCCCGTCGGCCCGGTCGAAGACATCCATCCGCCGGGTGGAGACCAGGGTCAGCTCGCCGAGCGCGGTGGCGAGTTCGGCGAGCGGCATGCCCAACTCCCGCGCCACCGCCGCGGCGAGCAACGAGTTCCCGACCTGGTGCCGGCCGCTGAGTCGCAACCGGACCGCCGCCCGGCCCTCCGGCGTCACAAGCGTGTAGGCGTGCCGACCGCGCTCGTCGGGGTGGACGTCCTCGGCCCGCACCTCGGCGTCGTCGGCCTCGCCCGCCAGCACCACCCGCGCGCCGGTCCGGGCCGCCATCGCGCGCACCAGCGGATCGTCGGCGTTGAGCACCGCGAGGCCGTCCGGCGGCAGCGCCTCGACCAGCTCGCCCTTGGCCGTCGCGATGGCCTCCCGGGAGCCGAACTCACCGATGTGCGCGACCCCCACGTTGATCACCACAGCGATCTTCGGCGGCACGATGTCGCACAGATAGCGGATGTGGCCGACTCCCCGCGCGCCCTTCTCCAGCACGAGATACCGGGTCCGCTCGTCGACCTGCAAAGCGGTCCACGGGTGGCCCAGTTCGGTGTTGAAGGTCCCGGGTGGCGCCACCGTCGGGCCGAGCCGGCTGAGCAACTGCCCCACCAGGTCCTTGGTCGAGGTCTTGCCGGACGAGCCGGTCAGCCCGATGACGGTCAGCCCCGGGAGCCGGTCGACCACCGCTCGGGCCAGCGCCGCCATGGCCGCCAGCGCGTCGTCGACCAGGATCATCGGTACGCCGGACACGGGGCGGGTGCCGAGCACCGCGACCGCCCCGGCGTCGATCGCCGCGGCGGCGAAGTCGTGGCCGTCGACCTGCTCGCCGGGGAACGCCACGAACAGACCGCCGGGGGCGAGCTTGCGCGAGTCGTACTCCACACCGGCGGTCACCCGGGCCACCGGATCCGCCTCGGTCAGCCGGCCGTGGACCGCCGCGGCGATCTCGGTGAGGGTCAGCGGAATCATCGCTGCCCCACCAGCCGACCGAACCGCTCCGTCAGTGCCGTCGCCAGCTCCACCCGGTCGTCGAAGGGCTCCACCCGGCCGGCCACCTCCTGACCGCGTTCATGCCCCTTGCCGAGCACCGCGACGATGTCGCCGGGGGCGGCGCGGCGGACCGCCTCCTCGATGGCCGCCCGCCGGCCGGCCACCTCGACCAACCGGTCCGCGCCGCCGGCTCGCTCGGCACCGGCGCGCACCTCCGCCCGGATCACGGCCGCGTCCTCGGTGCGTGGATTGTCATCCGTGATCACCACCAGGTCGGCGCCCTCGGCCGCGGCGGAGCCCATGACCGGCCGCTTCCCCCGGTCCCGGTCGCCCCCGGCACCGACCACACAGATCACCCGGCGACCGTCGTCGACGACCCCGCGCAGGGCGGCGAGCACCGCCACGATCGCGTCCGGCTTGTGCGCGTAGTCGACCACCCCGCGCACCGGACCACCGGTGTCCACGAGTTCCAGCCGGCCCGGCACGCCGGGACAGGCCGCCACGCCGCGTACCGCCGTGCCCGGATCGATGCCGGCACCGACCAGGGCGGCGATGGCCAGCAGGGCGTTCGCCACGTTGTGCCGGCCCGGCAGGGTCACCCCGGCGGGTAGTTCGACCCCGCCGGGACCGTGGGCGACGAACCGCTGGGCGAAGCCGGAGCCGGTGACGTCGGTGGCCCACCACGTCGCCTCGGCGTCGCCGGCGGCAGAGTAGGTGACGGTGGCCGGCCGGCGCAGTGGTCGCAGCGCCGGGTCGTCGTGGTTGAGCACCTCCACGGCGCACCGGCCGTCGAACAGCATCGCCTTGGCCGCGAAGTAGTCCGCCTCGTCGGCGTGGAAGTCGAGATGGTCGGAGCCGAAGTTGGTGTAACCGCCGACGGTGAACCGGACGCCACCCACCCGACCCATGGCGAGGGCGTGGCTGGACACCTCCATCACCACCGCGGTGACCCCACGCTCCCGCGCGGCGGCCAGCATGGCGTGCAGGTCGGTCGCCTCCGGTGTGGTGCGGACGCTGTCCAGCCGCAGGTCGCCGAGGCGGGTCTCCACCGTGCCGATCAGCCCGGTCACCTCTCCGGCGGCCCGCAGCCCCGACTCGACGAGATACGCGGTGGAGGTCTTGCCGGCGGTACCGGTGAGACCGATCACGGTCAGTCCGGCGGTCGGGTCGCCGTACACGGCCGAGGCGAGGACGCCGAGCACCCGGCGCGGGTCGGGGACGACGAGCGCGGGCAGGCCGGCGGCCTCGGCGGCCGATGCGCCGGCCGGGTCGGTGAGCACCGCGACCGCGCCGGCCGTGGCGACGTCGGGGACGAAGTCGGCACCGTGCCGGCGGGCGCCGGGCAAGGCGGCGTACAGGTCACCCGGCCGGACCTCGGTGCTCGCGTGGGTGATCCCGGAGATCACCGGGTCGGCTCCGGACGCCGGCGGCGTCGCGCCGATCCGCGCGGCAAGATCGCCGAGCGGCACCGGGGTGGGGGTGCGGGGACGGGGATTGCCGGGCACGGCGCTAGACCCTACCCCGTGTGGCGGGCCCAGCCGCACCGCCGCCCCGCTGCTTCTCCCGCACCCACCGATGATGGCCCGGAATGCCTGGTCACCGGGGATAGACCACGAAGTTCGGCGGCTTCGTCCCGGTGGGCGGCACCCGGTAGTGACCGAGGGTGTACTGCATGATCTCCTTGAACGCCGGCGCCGAGATGTCACCGCCCCCGCCCTGCGGGGCGTACGCGAACACGGCCACCACGAAGCGCGGATTGTCGGCCGGCGCCATCCCGATGAACGAGGCGACCTCGCCCGGGGCGTAGTGCCCGTTCTCCACCCGCTTTCCGGTGCCGGTCTTGCCGGCGACCCGGTAGCCGGGAATGGCGGCCAGCGTGCCGGTCGCGTCCTCCACCTCGGTGACCGCCTCCATCATGGTGCGCAGCGCCGCCGCGTTCTCCGGGCTGAGCACGGGGCGGGTCGTCGGCGCGGCGGCGGGCTCGCGGGTGCCGTCCGGTCTGATCGTCTCCTTGATCAGTCGGGGCTGCACCCAGGTGCCGTCGTTGGCGATCGCGGCGAACGCGGCGGCCATCTGCAGCGGGGTCGCCGATACGCTCATCCCGATCGGGACCGAGCCGTACGCCGAGCCGCTCCACTGGTCCGGCGGCAGCAGCTGACCGCCCGCCTCGCCGGCCACCCCCACCCCGGTCGCCTCGCCCAGACCGAACTTCCGCTGGTACTCGTACAGCTTCTCCTTGCCCAGCTCATCGGCGATCTTGATGATGCCGACGTTCGACGAGTACGCCATGATCCCGGGCAGCGTCATCGGGACGCCGGCCGGGACCGGATGGGTGTCGCGGTAGGGTTGGTCACCCTTGACGATGACCGGGGGGATGGTGACCGTGTCGTCCGGCCGGATCGTGCCTTCCTGCAGGGCGGCACCCACGGTGATCGGCTTGTGCACCGAACCTGGGTCCACCACCCATCCGGTGGCCGCGTCCTCCCGGTCGCCCGGCTCGCTGTCCGTCGGCTTCGCGGCGTCGTACGTCGGGTGGCTGGCCTGGGCGAGCACCTCGCCGGTCTTGACGTCCATCACCACCGCGGCGGCGACGCTGCTGTCGGTCTCCGCCGCCCGCTCACTGAGGATGCCCTGGGTGATGTACTGCAGGTCCCGGTCGATGGTGAGGGTCAGCGAGCCGCCCGGCTTGGCCGGCGTCTCCCGGTGGTGCCCACCGGGGATCTCGGCGTCCAGCCGGCCGTTGCCGACCTCGTAGATCCGCTGCCCCGGCTGCCCGCGCAGCACCTCGTCGTAGCGCGCCTCCAGGCCCTCCAGCCCGTTCATGTCCCACCCGACGAAGCCCAGCAGGTTGGCGGCGAGGTCCCCGCCGGGGACCTCGCGCCGCTCGTCGCGGCCGGCGTAGACGCCCGCCAGGTTGAGATCCATGATCTTTTCCGCGGTCTCCACCGGCACGCCGCGGGCCAGGTACTGGAACTGGACGTCCCGGCCGCTCGCCGTCTTCTGCCGGGTCAGCCGCGGGATCAGATCGGTGGCCGGGATGCCGAGCAGCGGCCGGAGTTTCTCCGCCGTGTCCTTCGGGTCGGAGACAAGCGTCGGGTCGGCCGAGATGAAGCGGGCCTCGACGCTGTGTGCCAGCGGGACACCCGATCGGTCGTAGATCGCACCGCGCGGGGCCGGCAGGTCGACCGTGCGCAGCCGATTGGCCAGCCCGTTGCCGGCGTACGCCGGGGTT
The DNA here is from genome assembly GCF_042666615.1 of Plantactinospora sp. GCM10030261. Classification (NCBI taxonomy): domain Bacteria; kingdom Bacillati; phylum Actinomycetota; class Actinomycetes; order Micromonosporales; family Micromonosporaceae; genus Plantactinospora; species Plantactinospora sp. GCM10030261. Next base: position 133,562 of record NZ_JBHTDD010000015.1, on the reverse strand, counting down.
TCCATCACCTGGATGGCGACCAGCCGGATGCCGATAACGGCGAACAGGGTGAGCACCAGCAGCGTGCCGAGGCGGAGCCGGCGGCGCGGATCGGCCAGCCGGGGTGGCCGGGGGCGCCGGGCCGGACCACGGCGGGGCGGGGCGTTCGGGCGCCTTCGGGGCGCCGGGACCGGCTTGGCCACGTCGCCGCCCCGGCCGGTCCGGGGCGGCACCGTGCGCGCGGCGTCGCGGGTGGCGGCGGCCGGGGCGGACCTGGCCGAGGCGGTGCGGGCGGCGGCGGCTCGCGCGCCGCCGCGACCGCCGTCGAGCACCTGCAACGCCGGCCGGAACGGATCACCGGACCTGCTGGTCCGGGGCGTTCGTCGCTGTTCCGCCGTCTCCCGGACGGTCCGCCCCCGGGGCGTGTAGGCACGGGCGCTGGACATGCCGCCGAGCTGCCCGTCGTCGCTTCCGGGCCGCCGATCCCGGGCCGGCCCGCCGGTACGCGCCGACGCGCGCCGGGACGACGGATCGTCCCGGCGCGGGTCGTCCGATGGGGGTGGCACCGGTTCAGCCTCCCGCGCCCTGCTGACCGGAATCCGCCTGCTGGCCGGCCTGGCCCGCGTTGCCGGCCGCGCCGCCCTGGTCGGACGCTCCCGCCGGTTGTGGCACGCCCACCCGCCGGCCGTCCGGCAGTTGGATGAACGCGGGCGGTCCCGACTTCACAAGCCCCAGCTCCTTCGCCCGCTCGGCGAGATTCCCGGGCGCCTCGGCCTCGGCGATCTGCTGCTTCAACTTCTGTTCCTGCAGGTCCAACGTGGCCTGCTGCTGTTGCATCTTGTCCAGCCGGATGGCGTTCTCGTTGATCTTGGTGTTGACCAGCAGGATACCGAGCACGCCGCCGACCACCACCGCGATGATCAGCGCCACGAACGGCGCCCGCGGCACCCGCACCGGCGGCGGCGGCGCCACCTCCAGTCGCGGCGTCCCGGACCGGTCGATGCGCGTCGACCGCGCGGACTCGGTCGACGGCGCGAGCGCCGCGCTGCCCTGGGTGGGGAACGCGCGCGTCCCCCGCGCGCGAGACGTCCCCGCTCCGGCCCCCCGACCGGTCCGGGGCGTCGACGTGTCCCCGGTCGCCTTCGCCCGGGTCGCCTGCGCCCGAGTCGTCTGCGCCCGCCGGTCCGGCTGCGCCGTGGTCCGGCCCCCCGACCACGGTGCGCCCTGTCCGGCGCCGCGCCCCACGCGCGGCGCGCCCTGTCCGGCGCCGCGCTGGCCGTCGAGGTCGCCCCGACGGTCGCGCTTGTTGACGTTCATCATCCCTCCCCCTGTACTGCCGTCCCGGTGTCCAGTCGCGGACCAACCGGTCCGTCGACCCTGTCCCGTGTGGACACGTCCGAACCCGGCCCGCCGGCGTCATCCGCCGGCCGGACGGCTCCGGGCGTGCGTAGTGCCCTGCTTCCGCGGTAGGGCCGTTCGCGGCGGCCCCACGCGGTGCGCTCGTCGTCCGGGTCGATCCGCTCCGCCGCCCGCAGCCGCACCGACGCGGCCCGCGGGTTGGTGGCGACCTCGCCCTCGCCCGGCAGTTCGGCGCCGCGACTGAGCAGCCGCAGCGTCGGCCCGGTACCGGGCAACTCGACGGGAAGGTCGACCGGTCCGGTGCTCCGGGCCCGGCCGGCGAACGCCTGCTTGGTGATCCGGTCCTCCAGCGAGTGGTAGGACAGCACCACCAGGCGACCACCCAAGGCGAGCGCGTCCAGGGCGGCCGGCAGCGCCCTTTCGAGCGCCGCCAGTTCCCCATTTACCTCGATCCGCAACGCCTGAAACGATCTTTTTGCCGGATGTCCCCCGGTTCGCCGGGCTGGTGCCGGAATGGCCTCCCGGATCAGCTCCGCGAGTCGAGCCGAGGAGGTGATCCGGCCCCGCTCCCGCTCCCGGACGATCGCCGAGGCGATCCGTCCGGCGAACTTCTCCTCGCCGTACACCCGCAGCACCCGGGCCAATTCGCCGTGCGGGTAGCCGTTCACCACGTCCTCGGCGGTGGCGCCGACGGTCTGGTTCATCCGCATGTCCAGCGGCGCGTCCTGGGCGTAGGCGAACCCCCGGTCGGGCGCGTCGAGCTGGAGCGAGGAAACGCCCAGGTCGAACAGCATCCCGTCCACGTTCGATCGGCCCAGATCCGCCAGCACCGCCGGCAGTTCGTCGTACACGGCGTGGACGAGGTGGATCCGATCGGCGTACCTGGCCAGTCGGGCCCGAGCGTGCGCGAGTGCCTCCGGGTCCCGGTCGAGGCCGATCAGTTCGGCGTTCGGGTGGGCCGTCAGCACCGCCTCGGCGTGCCCACCCAGCCCGAGCGTCGTGTCGACGTACACGGTCCGGTCCCGACGGTCGAGCGCGGGGGCCAGCAGCTCGAGACACCGCTCAAGCAGCACGGGCACATGCGTGCCCCGTAGCTCCTCCACATCGACCCCCAATGCCGTTCCGTCTTCCGCGTCTGTGGTCGGCGCCGCCGCCATACCGCCAGATCCCCATCCGCTCGTGTCCGCGGCCGGCGGGTGGCCGGTAGTACCGCATCGCACGCCTGGCACCGGGGAAGGGATGCCAGGAGCACGAGCGGGTGGAGATCTCGCAGTACGTCGGGCGTTGCCACCCCTACAGTCCGCCGGGCAACACCCCTTCCCCGATGTCGGCGAAGGCGTCCTCGCTGTCGGCGAGGTAGCTCTCCCAGGCGCCCCGGTCCCAGATCTCGACCCGGCTGCTGGCCCCGATGACCACCAGGTCACGATCGAGTGCCGCGTACTCCCGCAGGTGCACCGGGATGGTGACCCGGCCCTGCTTGTCAGGCACCTCGTCGTGCGCGCTGGCGAAGAAGACCCGGCTGTAGGCCCGGGCCGCCTTGTGCGTCATCGGTTGCTCGCGCAACTGGCCGGCGATCCGCTGGAACTCGAGCATCGGGAAGACGTAGAGGCAGCGCTCCTGCCCTTTGGTGATCACGACACCCCCCGCCAGCTCGTCCCGGAACTTCGCCGGGAGGATCAGCCGACCCTTGTCGTCCAGGCGTGGAGTGTGGGTGCCGAGAAACACCGGCCCAACCCCCTTCGCCCTGCGAAGCGGCGTTCGCGGCGCCGCTGACCCCCCGGGCCGGTGACCCTCCCAGGCTCACCATTCCGCCCCACTGTACTCCACTTCCCTCCACCCGCAACCGGAATCGCCCTGTCAATGACCCCCGTTGGGTCGCAAAAGAGCACGTCAGAGTGGGTGGAACGAGGTGGAGGGCAAAAGCCCTCCGGGCGCCGCGTCCGCTTTCCGACAGTCGATTTGTGGAGGCGTTAGACGTCGAATGCGGCTTTTGCGCTCGGCTGAGAGCGCTCTCTGCCGCTGTCTGTGGAGCGAAGTGGAGGAAAATCTTGAACTGGCCTGGAAGGGCACGCCAACGGCCCGGGTGACCGCCCTTGATCAGCGATTACCCGGGCCGTGACCGCGAACCGGCGCCGACCGGGCGCCAGCGGGGGTCGGCGCTGCCGCCCCGGTCGGAGGGAGGAGTCAGCCGGTTCGCGGGAGCGCGCCGGTGTCCCCCGCCGGCGCGCCCAGCGGACGGATCCTGGTGTTCTGGAAGGACGTGTACAACCAGGTCCCATGTCGTTTGACGGCGATGTTGGTGTTGATGGACAAGCCCTCCTCGGTGCAGGTGGACTCGCCCGGCCACAGCACGCATCCGGTTCGCACGATCACGGCGAGGTCCGGCTCGGGAAACCGGACCCGCTCGGTGAGTGTGACAATCCTGGTGCCGCCGAGGTAGGTGTCGAAGTAGTACTGCATGCCGGCGGCGATTCCCGCCCGGGTCCGCAGGTGGTCGCCGGAGAACGTGACGACATCCGCGTCGGCGGTGTGCAGTGCGGCGTAGTCGCTCCCATCGCCCCGGGCCCAGGCATCCTCCTGCCGCTGCCGCAACTGCCGGAGCGCGGCAAGATCCCCCTTCCCGTGCCGGTCCGTCGCGGCGTCCCCCGGCGCCGCCGCCGCCACCGCCGGCGCCGCTGCCACCGCCGGCGCCGCCGCCACCTGCGGGACCGCTGCCACCGCCGGGACGGGCGGACCGGTCAGGCCACCGATCAGCAGGACCGCCAGGCCACCCACCGGGATCAACCGCCGGAACCTTCGCGTCGCTCTCATTCGACCTCCTCGCCTCGGCACATCGGGGTACCGGACCCACGCTAGGAACACCGACCGCCCCCGAGCGTCGCTTCCCGGGGCGATCCCGCGGTCCCCCCGTGGTGGTACGCGCGACCGCCGTCCCACCCGGCGGGGCCGCGCAGGTCCGGTAATCTCGCTCGGGTGACGGACGCGAAGATGCCCATCCGGGCGAAGGTGGCGAGTTCGGTGTCGCGTACCGCGGCGGCGTTGTCGCGGGCCGCCGGTCGCGGCGACGGCTCGGTGATCGGCGGCTGGATCGGCCTCAAGATCGACCCTGAGCTGCTCAACCACCTGGCGGCCGGCCGGGCCGTCGCCCTCGTCTCCGGCACCAACGGCAAGACCACGACGACCCGGCTCACCGCCGCCGCGGTGGGCGTACTCGGCCCGGTGGCCACCAACTCGTTCGGCGCCAACATGCCGACCGGCCACACGTCCGCGCTGGCCAAGGCGGGAAGCACGCCGTACGCGGTGTTGGAGGTCGACGAGCACTACCTGGCCCAGGTGATGGCCGCGACCGAGCCCCGCGTCGTCGCGCTGCTGAACCTCTCGCGGGACCAGCTCGACCGGGCCAAGGAGGTGGCGATGATGGCGCAGCTCTGGCGGGCGGCCCTGCTGAGCCACCCCGCGGTGCGGGTGGTGGCCAACGCCGACGACCCCATGGTGGTGTGGGCGGCCACCCCGCCGGACGGTCCGCTGCGGTCGGAACGCACCGTCACCTGGTTCAGCGCCGGGCAGCGCTGGCACGACGACTCGTGGGTGTGCCCCGAGTGTGGCGCGACGATCCATCGATCCGGGGACGACTGGTGGTGCGCCGGCTGCCCATTGCGACGTCCCCAACCGAACTGGGTGGTGGAGGACGACGGCGTGGTCGACCCGACCGGCGCCTGGCACAAGGTGCTCCTCCAGCTCCCCGGGCGGGTCAATGTGGGCAACGCCGCGACCGCGCTGGCCGTCGCCGCCGAATTCGGGGTACGCCCCACCGACGCGGTGTCCCGGCTGGGCACCGTGGCCTCGGTCGCCGGCCGGTACGCCCAGGTCGACCGGGACGGCCGCAACATCCGGCTGCTGCTCGCGAAGAACCCGGCCAGTTGGCTGGAGGCGTTCGACATGGCCGACGAGGCCCCCACCTTGCTCTCCATCAACGCGCGTGATCCCGACGGGCTGGACACCTCGTGGTTGTTCGACGTCGACTTCGCGCCGCTGCGCGGTCGTCAGGTGCTCATCACCGGCGATCGGGCGTACGACCTCGCGGTCCGGCTACAGGTCAACCAGGTGCCGTTCCGGCACGTCCGCACCTTCACGGACGCGATCGCCGCGGTGCCGCCGGGCCGGCTCGAGGTGATCGCCAACTACACGGCGTTCCAGGACATCCGAGCGGAGTTGGACCGTGTCAACTGAGAGCCTGCGCATCGTCTGGGTCTACCCCGACCTGCTGTCCACCTACGGCGACCGGGGCAACATGCTGATCCTGGCCCACCGAGCGCAGCAGCGCGGTCTGAGTGTGGAAACCCTTGAGGTGCGGTCCGACGAGCGGCTGCCGACCTCCGCCGACATCTACCTGATCGGTGGCGGCGAGGACGGACCGCAGGCGCTCGGCGCCCAGCGGTTGCTCGCCGACGGCGGGCTGCACCGAGCGGTCACCAACGGAGCCGTGGTCTTCGCCGTCTGCGCCGGTTACCAGTTGCTCGGCAGGTCCTTCTACGCCAAGGGCACGAGGTGCTCCGGGCTGGAACTCGTGGACCTGACCTCGGACCGGGCGCCCACCCGGGCGGTCGGCGAACTGGCCGGCGTGATCGACCCGCGCCTCGGACTGCCCCCGCTGAGCGGCTTCGAGAACCACGGCGGTCGGACCCAACTCGGGCCCGGAGTGGCGCCGCTGGCCAGGGTCACCACCGGCGTCGGCAACGACGGGGCCACCGAAGGCGCCTGGTACGGGAAGGTGCTCGGGACGTACTCACACGGGCCGGCCCTGGCCCGCAACCCGGCGCTGGCCGATCTGCTGCTGCGGTGGGCGATCGGGGCGGCCCACCTGCCGGCGCTTGACGACTCCTGGTCGGAGCGGCTGCGCGACGAGCGGGCCGCGGCGGTGACCGCCGCCGCCCGGCAGTGACCCACGGCCCGAGGGAGCCGCGCCGGCCGGCAACCTCCGGTGAGCCGACACAGTCGCGCCGACCGGCGGGGTTCCGGCGGTACACGGCGGTCGATCGCGCGCGGTTGTTGGTGGTGACGCGGGACCTGCTGACCCAGCGGGCCGGGCGCCGGTTCGTCGGACTGCTGCTGGTCGTCGCCGGCTGCGGGCTGGGGCTGCTCCTGCTGCCACCGCCCGACCTCGCGACGGTGCCCGGCCTGGCCGACTCGCTCGGCCCGGCCGCCCCGATCACGGCGGTCCTGCTCGGCGCCGCCCTGCTGGTGGTGCTGGTGCCGCGAACCCTGATCACCGTTGCCTGGGGAGCGCTGTTCGGTCCGCTCCAGGGCGCCGGCTACACGCTGGCCGCGGCGTTGCTGGCCGCTCTCGTCGGCTTCGGGATCGGGCGTACGCTCGGCCGCGAGTTCGTCGCCGAACGAGTCCGCGGCCGGCTGGCCCGGCTGGACGGCTGGTTCGCGCGGCAGAGCGTCCTCGGTGTGATCACCGTACGACTGCTTCCGGTCGGCGGCTTCGGGCTGGTCAGCTACGGCTACGGCACCACCGGCGCGCGGCTGGCGCCGTACCTGCTCGGCAGCGTGCTGGCGTCCGCGCCGTCCGCCTTCGGGTACGCGGCCATCGGCGCCGCGGTCACCTCGCCCGGTGACATCAACTGGCTGGCCGTCGCCCCGGCGAGCTTCGGTCTGGTGGCCAGCGCGATCCTGATCAGCCGCTGGTGGCGCGCCGAACGGCGACGCCGGGCGGCGAGCGGTCAGCCAGCCGGGGAGACCAACCCGGCGTCGTAGGCCGCGATGGCCAGCTGCACCCGGTCGCGGGCGCCGAGCTTGGTGAACAGCCGGGCCACGTGCGCCTTGGCGGTCGCCACGCTTATCACGAGTTCGGCGGCGATCTCGGCGTTGGACAGCCCGCGGCCGACCAGGGTCAGCACCTCGCGTTCCCGGTCGGTCACGCCGGGCAGGTCGCGGTGGCGGGGCGCCGGATCCGGCCGGCGGGCAAACTCGGCGATGAGCCGACGGGTCACCCCGGGCGCGATCAGGGCGTCCCCGGCGGCGACCACCCGGATGGCGGCCAGGATCTCGTCCACCGCCATGTCCTTGACCAGGAACCCGCTCGCGCCGGCCCGCAGCGCGGCGTGCACGTGTTCGTCATTGTCGAAGGTGGTGAGCACGAGCACCCGGGTCGGCCCACCCGCCGCGACGATCGCCCTGGTCGCGGCGATGCCGTCGGTGCCGGGCATCCGCAGGTCCATCAGCACCACGTCCGGCGCGATCTCCCGGGACAGCCGCACCGCCTCGGCACCGGTGCCCGCCTCCCCCACCACGTCGATGTCCGGGTCGTCGGCCATCAGCACCCGCAGCCCCGCCCGGACCAGCGGCTGGTCGTCGGCGAGGACCACCCGGACCGTCATCGGGCCCCCGCCGAGGCCGGGTCGGTGGCCGTAGCCGGCCCCGCCGGTCGCTCAGCCGGCGCGGCGTCGGAGCCGCCTGGGAGCGCCGGGGCGCGATCGTCATGTGGCGGATCGGCAGGCGTCGCGGTCGACGGACCGGCCGGCACCGCCGGCAGCCGGGCCGTCACCCGGAACCCGCCCTCGGGTCGCGGCCCGGCGGTGAACCGGCCGCCCAGCAGTTCCGCCCGCTCCCGCATGCCGACGAGACCGTGCCCGGCCTCACCCACCAGGCCGCCGCGTCCCCCGTCCACGATCTCCAGGCAGACCTCGTCGGGTCGACGGTCCACGAGCACCTGGCATTCGTCGGTCGCCGCGTGTCGTACGACGTTGGTCACCGCCTCCTGGACGATGCGGAACGCCGCCAGGTCGACGTCGGCGGACAGCGGCGACGGCTCGCCCCGGCGTCGCACCTCCACCCGGATGCCGGCGTCCGCACCAGCCGTGACCAATCGATCGAGGTCGGCGAGCCCCGGCGGCGGATCCAGCGACGCCGCCGCTTCTTCCGGTCGGCGCAGTGCCCGGAGGGTGCGCCGCAACTCGGCAAGCGTCTCCCGGCTGGTCTCCTCGATGGTGGTCAGCGCCGCCCGGGCCTGATCCGGCTGGGTGTCGATGACCCGGGCACCCACACCGGCCTGGATCGCGATCACCCCCACGCTGTGCGCGACCATGTCGTGCACCTCCCGAGCGACGCGCAGCCGCTCGGCGGCGACCGCATCCGCCGTGGCCCGGTACCGCAACTCCTCGATGTGCCTGCGAGTGGCGCGGGCCGAATCGCCGATCATCCAGGCGGTGGCCACGGCGAGTACCGAGAGCAGGGCCCGGTCCAGAGGATCGGCGGCACTGTTGAGGAAGCTGGCCCCGACCTGCACCACGACCACCGCGACGGCGGCCGGCACCGACACCCGGCGGGCCCGGCGCGCGGCGATCAGCCCCACCACCGCGTCGATTCCGAGGAACTGCAGGTGCCAGATGCCGGCGAGGTAACCGTTCTCCCAGGAGTGCACAGTGGCGGTGACAAGCGTCGCGCCTGCGAGCATGAGGCCCAGGGCGAGCAGCGGCCGGCGCCGCAGCAACCCCGCGGGCAGCGCCACCACCAGCGCTGGCACCACGTACCGCAGTGGCAGACTCACGCCGAGGATGCCCACCCCCGCGCGGCTGCCCACCAGCGACGGCGCGAGCAACACGACGACCGGCAGCGCCGCGACACCGGCCCACACCACAGCCGTACGCAGCCGCGACGCGACCGCGGGCGACCGGAACAGGCGGGTCTTCACCGGGACACGCTATCCAGCCGGGAGACCGGCGCGCATCGGCCGCCGGGCGTACGTCCTGGGGTGGGGGTCGGGTCCCGGGTCCCGCCCGGCCGCGTGGCGGCGCAGGTAGGCCAGCAACACCAACCCCGCGATCAGGTAACAGTTGGCGACCACGGTGACCAGGCCGTGCCATCCGTACTGGTCCGGGCCGCCGTCGTGCGGGGTCAGCCAGTGCGGCGCGACGGCGAACACGGCGTATCCGGCCGCGGCGGCGACCCGTGCCCCGTCCCGGACCAGCAGCGCGAGCGCCGGCACGATCCACACCCAGTGGTGCGACCAGGAGATCGGCGAGACCAGCAGCCCGGTGACACCGGTCGCGGTGGCCGCCGCCAGCCAGTCGCCGCGGCGCGCGTACCGACCGGCGATCGCCAGCCCGACCAGGCCGAGCGCGAGCGGGACGACAACGTACCAGCCACCCACGTTCTCCGGACCGAGGACGCGCAGCGCCGCCGCGTACGGCGACTGGTTGCTGATGTACGGCGCGCCGACCCGTCCGGTGTCCCGGAACAGCCCGGTCCAGTACAGCAGCGACGCCTCGGGGGCAACGAGGAGGCCGACCCCGGTCCCCCCCAGGAATGCCAGCGCGGCGGTCAGGGCGGCCCGCGTCCGGCCCGCCACCAGGAAGAGCAGCACGAAGATACCGGGCGTCAGCTTAATCGCGGTGGCCAGCCCGACGCCCACCCCGGCGAACCGCGCCGCGCGACCGCCCCGGGCCAGCAGCGCCACGTCGCCGAGGATCAGGGCGAGCAGGAGCAGGTTCACCTGGCCCTGGACGAAGGTGTGGTAGACGGGAGCGAGCAGCAGCGCCGCCGCCACCACGCCCGCCAGCGTCGTTCGAGACGGACGGCGCCCGGCCAGCCGCGATGTCACCCAGCAGGCGACGGCCAGCGCGCCGACCGAGCCCACCGCCCAGAGCACCCGGGCCAGCGCCACCGGCAGCGCGGCGAGCGCCGCGAAGAGGACCGCCGCGAACGGCGGGTAGGTGAACCACATGCCGAGCGCCCGTTCGAGATAGAGCCGGTCGTCGTCGAGCACCGCCCGGCCGCCCCAGACATACACGCCGAAGTCCAGTTGGGGGAACACCGCCGCGAATATCACGACCACCGCCACCTCGGCGCCGAGGACAGCCCAGATCCACCGTTTCGTCATGCCGGCCACGCTCCCGGCGCGGGCGGCGCTCGCCATCGGACTGTGGATCTATCTACGCCCAGGCACGGTGGCACCCCGGCGTACGCCCCCGGCGCCACCGCTACCCCTGCGGTAGTGCCTCACCCGGACCAGCCACCGTCCGCCCGTCGGTCGGCGGGCGTACGCCTCCCGGACACCTCGCGAGCCGTGCGGCGTCAGGCGACGACCGCGACCATCCGACCCGGCACCACGATCACCTTGCGCGGCTCCCGGCCGGCCAGGTGCCCGCCCACCGCGGCCAGGGCCGCCGCGCGGACGTCGTCCTCGCTGGCGTCGGCGGGGACCTCGATCCGGCCGCGAACCTTGCCGTTCACCTGCACCGGATACGTCGCCGTCTCGGCCACCAGCAGGCTGGTGTCGGCCACCGGGAAGTCGGCGTAGGCCAGCGACTCCGGGTGACCCAGCCGCCGCCACAGTTCCTCGGCGATGTGCGGGGCGACCGGCGCCAGCATCAGCACCAGCGGCTCGGCCACCTCTCGCGGGGTGGCCGGCAGCCGGGTCAGCCCGTTGGTCAGCTCGATCATTTTCGCGATAGCGGTGTTGAACCGCATCGCGGCCATGTCGGTCCGGACGCCGTCGATCGTCCTGGCCAGCAGCCGCCGGGTCGGCTCGTCGGCCGGGGTGTCCACCACCCGGGTCTCGCCGGTCCGTTCGTCGACCACCGCCCGCCAGGCCCGCTGCAGGAACCGGTACGAGCCCACGACCGCCCGGGTCTCCCAGGGTCGGGACACCTCCAGGGGCCCCATCGACATCTCGTACACCCGGAACGTGTCCGCCCCGTACCGCTCGCACATCTCGTCGGGGGTCACCACGTTCTTCAGCGACTTGCCCATCTTGCCGTACTCGCGGCGCACCGGCTGGTCACGGTGGAACCAGCCGCCGTCGCGCTCCTCGACCTCCTCGGCCGGCACGTAGGCGCCACGCGCGTCGGTGTACGCGTACGCCTGGATGTAGCCCTGGTTGAACAGCCGGCGGTACGGTTCCGACGACGACACATGGCCCAGGTCGTGCAGCACCTTGTGCCAGAAGCGCGAATACAGCAGGTGCAGCACGGCGTGCTCGACACCGCCGATGTACAGGTCGGTGCCTCCGCAGTCGCTGGCGCCACGCGGACCCATCCAGTACCGCTCGACCTCCGGGTCGACGAACCTCTCGGCGTTGTCGGGATCCAGGTAGCGCATCTCGTACCAGCAGGAGCCGGCCCACTGCGGCATGGTGTTGGTTTCCCGGGTGTAGGTCCTTGGCCCGTCACCCAGGTCCAGTTCCACCTCCACCCAGTCCTTGCGGCGGGACAGCGGCGTCTCCGGCTGCGAGTCGGCGTCGTGCGGGTCGTAGGTGCGGGGCGAGAAGTCGTCCACGTCCGGCAGTTCCACCGGCAGCATCGAGTCGGGCAGCGCGATCGGCAGACCCGTCTCGTCGTACACGATCGGGAACGGCTCGCCCCAGTACCGCTGCCGGCTGAACAGCCAGTCCCGCAGCCGGTAGGTGACCGCGCCACGACCTTGCCCGGTGGCCTCCAGCCACTCGATGATCCGGGCCTTGGCCTCGGCCATCCCCAGGCCGTTCAGGTCCACGCCGCGGTCGGGCGCGGCGCTGTTGATCATCGGGCCTTCCCCGGTGTACGCGGTGCCCGCGAAGCCATCCGGCGGCTGCACGGTGCGCACCACCGGCAACTCGAAGATCTCGGCGAACTCCCAGTCCCGCGGGTCCTCGGCGGGCACCGCCATGATGGCACCGGTGCCGTAGCCCGCCAGCACGTAGTCCGCGATGAAGATCGGGACGCGCGCGCCGGTGACCGGGTGGACGGCGTACCCGCCGGTGAAGACGCCGGTCTTCTCCTTGGCCTCGGCCTGCCGTTCCGCGTCCGTCTTGGTGGCCGCCGCCGCGCGGTAGTCGGCGACCGCCTCCGCCGGGCTGCCGGCGCCCCCGGTCCACGCCGGCCTGGTGCCCTCCGGCCAGGATCCCGGGACCAGCCTGTCGACCAGCTCGTGCTCGGGGGCCAGCACCAGGTAGGTGGCACCGAAGATGGTGTCCGGCCGGGTGGTGAAGACCCGCACCGGGTCGGCGTCGGTCGGGAAGTCGATGTGCGCGCCGACCGACCGACCGATCCAGTTGCGCTGCATCAGCTTGATCGGCTCCGGCCAGTCCAGCCTGTCCAGGTCCTCCAGCAGCCGGTCGCCGTACGCGGTGATCCGCATCATCCACTGCTTCAGGTTGCGCTTGAATACCGGGAAGTTGCCCCGCTCGGACCGGCCGTCGGCGGTGACCTCCTCGTTGGCCAGCACCGTGCCCAGCCCGGGACACCAGTTCACCGGCGCCTCGGAGACGTACGCCAGTCGGTGGTCGTCGACGATCCGGCGGCGTTCGGTCGCGTCCAGCTCCGCCCACGGCCGGCCGCCGGGCGTAGGCCGGTCCCCCGCGGCGAACTCGGCGATCAGCTCGTCGATCGGCCGGGCCCGGCGGACGTCCGGGTCGTACCAGGAATTGAAGATCTGCAGGAAGATCCACTGGGTCCAGCGGTAGAAGCCGGTGTCCGTGGTGGCCACCGACCGGCGCTCGTCGTACCCCAGGCCCAGCCGGGCCAGCTGGGCCCGGTAGCGCTCGATATTCGCCTCGGTGGTGGTCCGCGGATGGGTGCCGGTCTGCACCGCGTACTGCTCGGCCGGCAGGCCGAACGCGTCGAAGCCCATCGCGTGCAGCACGTTGCGGCCGGCCATCCGCTGGAACCGGGCGAACACGTCGGTGCCGATGTAGCCCAGCGGGTGCCCGACATGCAGTCCTGCCCCGGACGGATACGGGAACATGTCCAGCACGAACAGCTTCTCCGCGCCGGCCCGCGGGTGCTCGGGGTCGGCCAGCGCACCGACCGGGTTCGGCGTGCGGAAGGTGCCGGAGCGGCGCCAATGATCCTGCCAGTGCCGCTCGATCTCGTCGGCCAGCCGGGCGGTGTACCGGAACGGCGGCGTGTCGGTGGTCAGTTCGGCTGCCTCAGTCATTGCTTCACCTCGGGGTCTGTCCAGGGCCGCGCTTGCTGGCGGAACAGCGGGTCTCGGGCGCATCGCACGTCGGTGCGGGGGCGGGGGCACAAAAAAGCCCCTCGCTCAGGAGGGGTCGCCGTGCTGTCGCTGTGCGTCGCGTCAGCACGGCTCGCTAAGGAGCAGGTAGGCCCCGGGCATGTGCGCAGTGTAGCGCGTACCGCCCGGGGCTGTCGTTGCCGTTCCGCTTCGTCCCGAACCGTTCCATCCTGTTGTGGGTCCCGTCCCCCGTCGGGTCGGCGCGGCGCGAAGTTGGCGCTAGCCTGAGGCATGCGGGCAACCGACAGGCCGATTGCCTGTTTCTCCCGCCAACCTTGCCGCGGGTCTCGGGGGTTTAGGTAACGACCGCGGCACAGCGACGAGGAGGAGGCCCGTGAGACAACAGACCTGGGACGAGCTGGGCGGGGCGCTGCCCAACGACGAGTTCCGCGCCGCCAGCGAGGCCATCGTGGCCAACATCGAGCAGGTCATCGAGGGCAAGACGGCGACCGTCCGGCTCGCGCTGGCGGTCCTGCTCGCCGAGGGTCACCTGCTCATCGAGGACGTCCCCGGGGTCGGCAAGACCAAGCTGGCCAAGGCGTTGGCCCGGTCGATCGACTGCTCAGTCCGCCGCATCCAGTTCACCCCCGACCTGCTGCCCAGCGACGTCACCGGGGTCAGCGTCTACAACCAGGAGACGCACGACTTCGAGTTCAAGCCGGGTGCGGTGTTCGCCAACCTGGTGGTCGGCGACGAGATCAACCGGGCCTCGCCGAAGACCCAGTCCGCGCTGCTGGAGTGCATGGAGGAACGGCAGGTCACCGTCGACGGGGTGACCTACGAGTTGCAGACACCGTTCATGGTGATCGCCACCCAGAACCCGATCGAGATGGAGGGCACCTACCCGCTGCCGGAGGCCCAGCGGGACCGGTTCACCGCCCGCATCGCCATGGGCTATCCGGACGCCGGCGCCGAGCTGGCCATGCTGGAGGTGCACGGCGGCGCCGACCCGCTGGCCGGGCTGCGGCCGGTCTCCGACGCCGCCACGGTGCGCCGGCTCATCGCCACGGTCCAGCACGTCCACGTCGCCGACGCCGTCAAGCAGTACGCCGTCGACCTGGTCACCGCCACCCGCGAGGCGCCCGACCTGCGGCTCGGCGCGTCCCCGCGGGCGACCCTGCAACTGCTGCGCACCGCACGCGCGGTCGCCGCGCTGGACGGGCGCGAGTACGTGCTGCCGGATGATCTTCAGGCGCTCGCCGTTCCGGTGCTGGCCCACCGCGTCATCCCGAACGCGGAAGCCCAACTCGCCCGGCGTACCACCGACGCGGTCCTCGCCGACCTGGTCCGTCGGCTTCCGGTGCCAAGCGATCGGCGCCGGTCACCGTACGACACCCGCCCGATGACCGGGGACGGCCGATCGCAGTACGAGCGCCGGGGGCGGTGACCGTGCGCGAGGCGCTTCGCGGCCTCACCACCCGCGGCCGGTCCTTCCTGGCCGCGGCCGTCGCGGCCGCCCTCTCGGCCGCCATCCTGGGTGAGAAGGACCTGCTCCGGGTCGCGGTCCTCCTCGCCGTCCTGCCGCTGCTGGCCGCCGCGTACGTCGGCCGCAGCCGGTACAAGCTGGCCTGCCACCGGTCGCTGGATCCACACCGGGTGCCCGTCGGTTCCAGCTCCCGGGTCGTGTTGCAGCTCCAGAACCTCTCCCGGCTGCCCACCGGGACGCTGCTGTTGGAGGACCGGTTGCCGTACGCCCTCGGCAGCCGACCCCGGGTGGTGCTGGAACGCCTCGGCGCATACCAGGCCAGCTCGGTGGCGTACACGGTGCGGGCCGACGTCCGCGGCCGGTACGAGGTCGGACCCCTGGTGGTCCGGCTGACCGACCCGTTCGGTCTCTGCGAGCTGACCCGCGCCTTTCCCAGCACCGACCGGCTCACCGTGATCCCGCAGGTCACCCCCCTGCCCACGGTCCGGTTGGCCGGCGAGTACGCGGGCGCTGGCGACAGCCGGGCCCGGTCGGTGGCGGTGCACGGCGAGGACGACGCGGCGACCCGGGAGTACCGGCACGGCGACGACCTGCGCCGGGTGCACTGGAAGTCCACGGCACGGACCGGAGAGATGATGGTCCGGCGGGAGGAGCAGCCCTGGGAGAGCCGGGCCACCGTGGTGCTGGACACCCGGGCCGCGGCGCACCGGGGTGAGGGGCCGACGTCGAGCTTCGAGTGGTCGGTGGCGGCCGCCGCCAGTGTCGCGATGCACCTGCGGCGGGCAGGGTACAAGTTGCGGCTGGTCACCGGCGCCGGCGCCGATGTCGACGCGACCGAGACCACCGGCGACGGCCTGCTGCTCGACCAGCTCGCCGATGTTCGGATGAGCCCCCGGGACGATCTCGGTTCTCTGGTGGACCTGGTCCGTCAGCGCTCGACCGGAGGGCTGGTGATCACCCTGCTCGGCGGCTGCACGGTCGCCGAGGCGGAGCTGCTGCGCGGGCTGCGGGAAAGCGGCTCGGCGTGCGTCGGATTCCTCGTGGACAGCACGACCTGGATCAATCTGCCCCCGCCGGCCAGAGCCGAGGCCGACCAGGCACACGACGCCGCGGCGCTGACGCTGTTGCAGGGCGGCTGGAAGGTGGTCGGGGTGGAGCACGGCAACACGTTGCCGCCGCTGTGGCCGCAGGTCGCCCGAGGTTCCCAGGGCTATGCGCGCCGTGCGGCGATGGCCGAGACGGTAGCGGGAGGAATGCGATGACTATGCCCCCTTCGAGCGGCCACCGGACGGGAGTCCGTTGATGCGCGGCAACCGCTACCTCGGGTTCGTGGCGGCGGCGGCCACCCTGCTCGCCGCGGCTCCCCTGTCGACCATCTTCGACCAGTGGACCTGGCTCATCCAGGCCCTGATCACGGTCGGGGCGATCTACGGCGCCGCGACGCTCGGCCGCGTCCTGCGGTTCCCTCTCTGGGGGCAGTTCGCCGCCACGGCCTTCGCCCTGCTGATCGCGCTGACCTGGATGTTCCCCAGCGGCGAGGAGTGGTTGGCGCTGATCCCCACGCCGGACACGCTGCGCCACTTCCAGGCCCTGCTTGTCGCCTCCGCCGAGGACATGCGCACCCAGGCCATCCCGGTGGCCGACACCGATCCGCTGCTCTTCGTCACCGTGCTCGGCGTGGGTGGGGTGGCCGCGGTGGTCGACCTGCTCGCCGTCGGGCTGCGCCGGCCCGCCCTGGCCGGCCTGCCGATGTTGGCCATCTATTCGGTCCCGGTCGCCGTGCACGCCGACAGCGTGCCGCCGCTGCCGTTCGTCGTCGGCGCGATCGGCTTCCTCTGGCTGCTCGTCTCCGACAACGTGGACCGGGTACGGCGGTTCGGCCGCCGGTTCACCGGCGACGGTCGCGACGTCGACGTCTGGGAGCCCTCGCCGCTGTCCGCCGCCGGTCGCCGGCTCGCCGCTGTGGGCGTCGTGTTGGCGGTGCTACTGCCGTTGGCCGTACCCGGCATGACCAGCGGTGTCCTCAGCAACCTCGCCGGCACCACCGGCGAGGGCACCGGCCCGGGTGGGACCGGCGCGCCCGGCCGGATCAGCCTGTTCGCCGCGCTCAGCGGCGAGCTGAACCAGGCCGAGACCCGGGAACTGGTCAAGCTCACCACCGACGAGCCGGATCCGTACTACCTGCGCATCGGTGTCCTCGACGAGGTGCGCGGGGACGGCTTCCGGGATCATCGGCCGGGCGGTGACACGATCGACAAGGGGCTGCCGCCGGTGGACCGGCAGGACGGCAGCGGGATCAACCGGGAGACCCACCGGGCCAGGGTGGAGACCACCCGGTCGCTCAACATGCAGCTGCTGCCGATCTATCCGGACCCGGTCAAGCTGGAGGGTCTGGACCGGTCGTGGGCGTTCGACCCGGACCTGGAGGTCCTGCACTCCGGCCGCAGCCGGGCGGGTGGGCGGACGTACACCTTCGACTACGTCCGGTCGAAGTACTCCCAGGCGGCGCTTGCGGCAGCGCCGGCGCTGCGGGAGGGCGACCCCAACGCCCAGTACGCGCGGGTACCGGAGGTCAAGCAGGTGACCGACCTGGTGAACCGGCTGACCAAGGGCAAGCGCAGCTCGTACGCCAAGGTCCGCGCCCTGTACGGGCACTTCTCCCAGGAGAACGGCTTCCGCTACAGCCTCTCCACCGAAGGCGGCACCAGCGGCAGCGAGATCGTCGACTTCCTGGAGAACAAGCAGGGCTACTGCCAGCAGTACGCCGCCGCGCTGGCCTGGCTGGTCCGGGCCGCCGGGATCCCGGCCCGGGTCGCGGTCGGTTTCACCACCGGCAACGAGCGGGACGGCGACACGATCATCCTGACCAACCAGAACCTGCACGCCTGGACCGAGGTGTACTTCTCCGGCGTCGGGTGGGTGCCGTTCGACGCCACGCCGGCGGCCAGCGTCCCCGGCTCGATCCGGTCCGACTGGGCGCCGGACACCGATGCTCCGGACGACGTCAGTCCCACGACCAACCCCGAGGAGGACCCGCTCACCGATGCGGGACCGGCAGCCCCGGGCAGCGAGCGGGAGGAGATCGACCCGGAGTCCGGGCTGCCGGTGGCCGAGGCGGTCCCGCAGGCCCAGGCTTCGACCCGGCCGTGGTGGATGGTGGCCGGGGTGCTGGCCGTGCTGCTCCTGCTCGCGGTGCCCGCGTTGGGCCGGGTCCTGCTGCGTCGGCGACGGTCCCGCCGGGTGGCGACCGTGCCGCCGGTGCTGGCGTCGGCCGGCGAAGGAACACCGGAGGCGCCATCCGTGCAGGTCACCACCGGCACCGCCGACCGGGTGCGGTCGGACGCGCACGCCGCCTGGGACGAGTTGCTGGACACGATGATCGATTTCCGGGTACCTGTCGATCCGGCGGAGACGCCCCGGACGACGGCCGGCCGGCTGACGGCCGCCGGTGTCGAGGGGGCTGCCGCCGACGCCGCCCGGCTGCTCGGCCGCGCTGAGGAACGGGCCAGGTACGCCCGCGATCCGATGCACGAGGGAGCGCTCGGGCCGGCTCTGCGCACCGTACGTCGGGGGTTGGCTGCCGGCGTGAGCCGGCGCGTCCGCCTGGTGGCCGCGGTGTTTCCACCGTCGGTGCTGCTCCGCTGGCGGACGGCGGTGGTGGAGGGCTATGCGGGCGGGGTGGCCAGGGCTGGTCGGGTGCGGACCGGACTGTTGCGGTTCAGCCCCCGGCGGCTGATCACCCGCAGGGCCGCGGCCCGCTGATCCGCCCGGGGCCACGGCCCGCTATCCGTCCGGGGTCACGGGTCGACCACGAAGGACGACCGGCTGCGCGGTGGTCGGGGTCGGTCCGCGACCACCGAAGGCCGGCCGGAGTCACGGGGTGAGGGTCGGTCCGCGCGACCACGGAAGGCCGGCCGGAGTCACGAGGTGGCTCCGCCGGCCGCGTCCTGGCCGGATGCCCGGCCGGCTGCCGAGCAGCCAACTCACCGGGTCCGGGCCTCCCGAACCGATGAAACGTCGCCCGGAATGGTCTCGTCAGCGATGGCCCTCGGGCCGCTGACGCCACCTCTCCTCGAGCCGGTCAAGCATCGACGACTTACGGCCTCGGCCCCGGCTTCGGCCCCGGCCACGGGGCTGCCGGGCCGTCGTGCCGCCCACCACATGCAGGTCAGGCTGCTGACTGCGACGGTGCGACTGCATGGCGAACGCGGCGGCACCGAGCATGACGACGAAGCCCGCGACTCCGAGCGGCGTCAACTTGCTCACCGTGCCGTAGACGACCAATGCGAGACCGGCGATTATCACGCCGGCGGCGACGAGCAGCCGACGCCGCACGCGGAAGCGTGGGTCGTTGGCGCGCACAGCCGAGGCGAATTTGGGGTCCTCGGCAAGCGACCGCTCGATCTGCTCGAACAGCCGCTGCTCGTGCTCCGAGAGCGGCACGGCACTCCTCCCCGGTCACGTTGGCCGGTCCGCACGGACCGACAGACCGTGGCAGCCAACCAGCTGCTTACCCGCCAGTCTACGAGGGGGCTCGCGGGTCGGAAAGCGGGACGACCTATGGTCCGTGTTGATTTTCCACCGGCGGCGGGTCGGCCCTGCTGAGAAGGCTGGCGGGACCCACCACGGAACGCCCGAATCGGGCAGCTACCGCGTCCGCCGCCGCCTCGGCCTCGCGCCAACCGTGCTCTGGAGCCCCCAACACCGGCTGCCGCGTGGCGGAACCGGCCGGCACAAGTCCCTCCACCCGGACACCGACCAGCCGGATCCGGTCACCGGGGCGGAGTGCGTCGAACAACGCCCACGCCGTCTCGAACACCTCCCGAGCCACATCGGTCGGAAAGGCGAGCGTGCGGGACCGGCCGATGGTGCGGAAGTCGGCGAACCGCACCTTGATCGACACGGTCCGTCCCGCCTGTCCCGCCCGCCGCAGGCGTACCCCGACCTTGTCGGCGAGGGACAGCAGCGCGCGGCGGATCTCCGCCGGGTCGGCGACGTCGATGTCGAAGGTCGTCTCCGCCCCGATCGACTTCTCCACCTGCTCAGGCGTGACCCGCCGGGGGTCCCGCCCCCAGGACAGCTCGTGCAGGTGCCGGGCGGCTGCCTCACCGAGCGCGGCCCGCAGCATACCGACCGGCGCCTGAGCAAGGTCACCGACGCTGGACAGGCCGAGCCGGCGCAGCGCCTCCTCGGCCCGCTCCCCCACCCCCCACAGGGCGGACACCGGCAACGGATGCAGGAAGTCCAGCACCTGGCCGACCGGCACCACGACCAGGCCGTCGGGCTTGGCCCGGGTGGACCCGAGCTTGGCCACGAACTTGGTCGGCGCCACCCCCACCGAACAGGTCAGCCGCTCCTGCTCGACGACCCGGGCCCGGATCAACCGAGCGATCTCCGCCGGCCGACCCAGCAACCGACGGGCCCCCGCCACGTCCAGGAACGCCTCGTCCGCGGACAGGGGCTCCACCAGGGGCGTGACGTCGCGGAAGATCTGCATGACAGCCCGCGAGGCCGCGCTGTATTGCGGAAAGTCGGGCGCCAGGAATACCGCACCGGGGCAGAGCGCCCTGGCCCGCGACATCGGCATCGCGCTACGTACGCCGTACACCCGGGCCTCGTAGCTGGCCGAGCTGACCACGCCGCGCGGCCCGAGACCGCCCACCACGACGGGCCGCCCCCGCAGCTCGGGCCGCCGGCGAACCTCGACCGAGGCGAAGAACGCGTCCATGTCGACGTGCAGGATCGAGCAGCCGGAGTCGTCGGCGTCCGGCCCGAAGCGCGGATCGTCCCCGCGCGGGACAGCCTGACTACGACCCATGGCAGGAGGCTATCCCCCGGGTACGACGACCCCGCCCCGCTCCTCGCGATCTTGCATTCTCGGCCGGGATTAGAGGTGGCGAGAAGCCAACTTCCGACGACCCAAAGTGCAGGGTGAGGTGGTCAGGCGCGGGCGACCAGCAGCGGGATTGCCATCTCGGCGGCGGTGAAGGAGCCGTGGTAGCCCACCAGGCGAGCCTCCACCGGATGCTCCCGAGAGGCCACCACCGCGTGCGTTCCACGGCAGGCCACCACGACGTCACCGATGCGAGCCAGGTGTTCCCCGGGCACCGGTCCGAACCAGCCGGCGGCGACCAGCTCGTCCCGGCTCGCCACCAGGGCCGCCTCCCCCAGCACCGCCGACCAGGTGGCCAGCACGTCCGCGGCGGCGCCCGGCCGGACGTGCAGGTAACGCACCCGGGGCTCGCCGGCCACCAGTGCCACCCCGGCCCGCAGCTCGGTTTCGGTGTCCAGATCGAACCGGTTCCCGGCGGGCACGTTGAGCTGCCCGTGATCGGCGGTGATCAGCAGCGCGGCGTCCGGCGGCAGCCCGTCGACCAGCCGGGCCAACGCGACGTCCAGCTCGGCCACCGCCAACCGCCACGGGGTGCTGGCGACCCCGGTGACGTGGCCGTGTCGATCCAGATCCGGGTGATAACCGTAGACCAGAGCCGGGCCCGCACCGTCCCGCAGCGCGGCGAGCATCCCGTCGGTCAACGAGCCGAGGTCGGCGGCACCCACGAACCGGCCGCCGGCATTGGCCGCCCGGGTCAGTCCGGAGCCGGCGAACTCCGGCCGGCTGACCACGGTGACCGCCACCCCGGCGGCCGCCGCCCGCTCCAGCGCCGTGGGCAACGGCTGCCAGCGGTCCGGATCGGGCTCGTCCCGCCACTGGACGTGGGTCAGCACGTCGTCGGTACCCGGTACCCGGACCCGGAAGCCCAGCACGCCATGCCGACCCGGCGGCGCCCCGGTGCCGAGGCTGACCAGGCTGGTCGGAGTCGTCGACGGGAACCCGCAGGTCAGTTCCCGCCCGCCGCGGGCCAGGTCGCGCAGGGTCGGAGCGTACGGCGCGGCGAGCGGCAACTGGTGCCAGCCCAGTCCGTCCACCAACAGCACGGCGATCCGGCGTACCCCGGCCAGCTCCGCCGCCAGGCCCATCGGGTCGTCCGCGCCGGGCAACCCGAGGACGGCCGACGCCGCCGGCAGCACCTCGGCGAGGCTGGCGATCCCATAACGCGGCCGGACCGCGTCGAGCGGCCCGGTGGCGGCCTCCGACCCGGTCCCGCCACCCGGGCCGCTGTCGGTACCCGGCCCGGTCGCGCTTGCCGGTCCTGTGGCGGCTGTCCGCCCGGGTCTGTCCGGCCCGGATCCCACCCGGTCGGTCACGGCGTCCGGCGGGCGAGCAGGTGCAGCTGGGCGGCGATGTCCCGGTACGGCGGGCGAGCCGCGGCGGCCAACTCCAGGTCGAGAAGCGTTCCCGGGTCGCCGTCGGCAGCCGCCGCCGGCAGCAGGTCGGCCAACACACGTACCCCGTGGGTCTGCTCGACCGCCAGCCCGGCGGCGCGCAACAACGCGGTCGCGCCGTCGGCGTCGAAGCGACGGCGCAGCGTATCCCGCGGACCGGCGCGGCCGTCGGGGTCGGTGAGCACCGCCGCGGCGGCGGCCAGGTGACCGCTCGTCGCCCGAGCCAGCACGGCGGCGGCCCGGCCGGCGACCAGCACGCTCGCCGCGCCACCGGAACGCAACGCGGCGGCCAGCGCGGCCGCCACCGGGACCGGGTCGTCGACCACCTCGAGTACGGAGTGGCAGAGCACCAGGTCCACACTGGCCGGCTCGACGAGGTCGCCGAGCGCGTCGGCGTCACCCTGGGCGGCACGTACCCGGTCGGCCACCCCGGCCTCGGCGGCCCGGCGAGTCAGCGCGGCGAGGGCGTCCGGGCTGGCGTCCACCACCGCGACCCGGTGGCCCGCCTCGGCCAACGGCACCGCGAACCCGCCGGTGCCGCCGCCGATGTCGAGTACGGACAGCGACCGTCCGGCATGCCTGTCGAGTTCCTGACGCAGCACCTCCCAGACCACCGCGGTCCGGATGCTTGTCGCCGGCCCCGGCCGGATCCGTGAACGCTCCACCCGGCCGAGCCTAGGGGGTGGCCGGGCACGCCACCAGCCGGTCGCTGACCGGCGCCTGAACGGCCGACACACGCCGGCGGGGCCACCGGCGGCGCCGCCTGTGGCCGGGGTCTCCGGGCGGGCGATTGCCGCGACCGCGGTAGGGCTGGCAGGCTCGACAATCGATGATCACCCTGCTTACCGCGTTCGTCATCGTGTTGCTCGCCGCCGTCGCGCAGGCGGTGAGCGGCTTCGGCTTCGCCCTGGTCGCCGTCCCGCTGCTCACCGCCACGACCGATCCGCGCACCGCGGTGGTGGTGACGTCGCTTACCGGCATCGGCTTGACGCTGACCGTCGCCACCCGGGAACGCGCGCACGCCCGCTGGCGTACCGCCGGATGGCTCACCGCCGCCGCGGTCGCCGGCATGCCGGTCGGCCTGCTGGTCCTGACCCTGGCGCCGGACCGGTTGCTGACCGTCCTGATCGCGGTCGTGGTGGTGGGCTGCGCCGTGCTGGTCTGGCGCGACGTCCGGATCCGCACCGGACCGGCGGTCGTCGGCGCCGTGGGCGTGTTTTCCGGCGTGCTGGCGACCTCCACCGGGACGAACGGTCCGCCGCTGGTGGCGGCGTTCCAGGCGCTGGGGTACGACCCGCGCACCTTCCGGGCCACTCTGGCCGCCACCTTCGCCGGCAGCGGGGTGCTGGGGCTGGCCGGGTTCATGCTGGCGGGGCAGGTGACGCCTACCACCCTCGCGCTCGCGGCGGCCGGCCTGCCCGCGGTGGGGCTCGGCTGGTGGCTGGGCAACCGCATCTTCACCCGGGTGGACCCGGTCGGGTTCCGCCGGATCGTGCTGCTCGGGCTGGTGCTGAGCGCCGCCACGGCGCTCACCCGGACGCTTACCGGCTAACCCCGTTGATCTAGGGCAGATGGTCGTGATTGGAGATCAACTCACGACCATCTGCCCTAGATCAACGGGGGAGGTGCGGGGGCGAACCCATTCGGGGCCTGCGGGCAAAGACAGACGACAGTGTTTGTCTCTCGAAGAGGGGTGACCGATGCGAGAACCCGGCTACCTACCACACATGACGGACGTCAGACGCATCCGCTCGGCCGGGTGCGGCCGGTGATGGTCTCGGCCGAGATCGAGGGCAGGACCGAGCGGGCGGTCGGCGACAACACGCTGATCGAGCGTTCCCGGACCGACCCCGAGGAGTTCGCGGGCGTCTTCGACCGCCACTCCGCGGCCGTGCACCAATACCTTTCCCGGCGGGTCGGTCGCTCCGTCGCGGAGGACCTGACCGCCGAGACGTTCCTGGTGGCCTTCCGGCAACGGGAACGCTACGACGTGAGCCAGGCGAATGCTCGGCCCTGGCTCTACGGCATCGCCACGAACCTGCTGCACCGCCAGCGCCGGACCGAGATCCGCCAGTACCGGGCACTGGTCCGAACCGGCATCGACCCGGTCGACGATGCCGGCGAGGACGAGGTCGTGGCCCGCGTCGCCGCCCGGTCGGACACCCGCCGGATGGCCGCGGTCCTGGCCAGGTTGTCGACGGGTGAACGAGATGTGCTGCTGCTCGTCGCCTGGGGAGAGCTGGGCTACGCCGAAGTCGCCCGGGCCCTCGACATCCCGATCGGCACGGTCCGTTCCCGGTTGCACAGCGCCCGCAAGCGGCTTCGTGCCGCGATGCCAGACCTCGATCCCATCGCCCGCTCGGAAACGGAATGATCATGGACGATATTGACCTGCTGCGCGACTTCCGGGGCAACCTCGCGTCGACGGATCGGGTGGACCTGTCCCGTGCCCGGTCCGAACTGGTACGGGAGATGCGGGGCACCCCGGCCCGGCCGGCCCGGTCCGCTCGACGGCCCAGGTTTGTCGGTTGGCGGTTCGCCGTGCCGGCCGGGCTGACGCTGGCCCTGGCCGCCGGCCTGGTCGTCGCGGTGACCGTCGACGGGCCGGGTGGGACCAATCCGGACCGGGGTGGGAACGCCGTCGCGTCGACGGACGGTTCGGAAGCCGAACGCATCCTGCGGAACGCCGCCTTGACCGCCGGGCACAAGCCGCTTCTGGCCGCCCGGCCGGACCAGTACGTGTTCGTCGAGTCGGTCGCCGAGTACCACACCGGGGAGACGTTCGACTGCGATGGGAAACCCGACCAGTCCGACTGCACCGCGACCAGTGGGCCCAAGCGGCGGACCCTGCGCCAGATCTGGCTGGCGGTGGACGGCACCCGGGACGGCTTGCTGCGGGAAGGGCCACGGTCCGGGCCGGGCCGGACCGAAGAGGTGCCGCTTGAGACGTGCCGCCCGTCCAGCCCGGCTGTCGGGTTGGACGGCACAGCAGCCTCACCCGCCTGCCATCCGCAGCCCGCCTACCGGGACGACCTGCCGACGGACGCGGACGGCATGCTGACCTACCTCCAGCGAGAACCGGAAGACGCCACCCCGGCGGCGGACCCGGGCCAGGAGGAGGTCCTGCGCGCCAGGCGGGTGATCCAGCGGGCCGGTGAGCTGATCCAGGAGAGGTACGTGCCACCCGCATCGCTGGCCGCGCTGTTCCAGGCGGTGGCGACGATCCCGGATATCACGGTGCGGCACGACGTGGTCGACGCCGCCGGTCGGCACGGTGTCTCGGTCGGGGCGGAGTATCGAGGGATTCGCAACGAGTTGATCTTCACGGTGGGCGCGCACGACTACCTCGGCTCGCGGACCGTCGCCGTGGCGGACACGGCCACCATGCGGAAGGGAACGGTCGACGGCGAGGCGGCGCAACTACGGGTCGCGGTCGTCGACCGGATTGGCCAGCTCCCCTGATCGGCGGCTGGTGGGTGGTCCGCCGGGGCGGCGCGCCCCGGCGGACCACCCGGCCGGCAGGCCCATGGCGGCCCTGCGCCGCAGTGCCGGCTGGGGGCCGGCGGCGGACCCGGTCAGCCGGCGGCGGACCCGGTCAGCGGAAGTCGCGGGAGGCCGGGCTGACCGGCGCCGTGATCTCGTCGAGCCGGTCGGCGGTCAGCGAGACGACCCCTTCGGACCGCTCCAGCCGCCCCCGGACCACCAGAGCGGCACTGGTCCGGGCCACCTTGCGGTAGCGCTGCCACAGCCCCGGCGAACAGGTGACGTTGAGCATCCCGGTCTCGTCCTCCAGGTTGAGGAAGGTGACCCCGCCGGCGGTCGCCGGCCGCTGCCGGTGGGTCACGATGCCACCCACCCGCACCCGCCGGCCCGGCTCGACCCGACCCAACCGGGCGATCGGCACCGCGCCGAGCGCGTCGAGGCGCGGCCGGACGAACTGGGCGGGATGGCTCTCCGGCGACAACCCGGTGGCCCACACGTCGGCCACCAGCCGGTCCACGTCGTCCATCCCGGGCAGCGCCGGCGCCCGCGCCCCGGCGATGGTGCCGGGCAGCCGGCCCGGTCGGTCCTGGGCCGCCGCGCCGGCCGCCCACAGCGCCTCCCGGCGGGTCAGCCCGAAACAGGTGAACGCGTCCGCGGTGGCCAGCGCCTCCAGCTGCGCCGCGGTCAACCCCACCCGCCGAGCCAGGTCCGGCATGTCGCGGTACGGCCCGCGCGCCGCCCGCTCCGCCTCGATCCGCTCGGCCACCCCGTCGCCGAGCGTACGCACGCCGGACAGCCCGAGCCGGACCACCGGACCGCCCAGTCCCCACTCGTGCGGCGGTTCGCCGGGGGCGCTCCCCCACCGGGTGTCCGGGGTGGCCTCCAGCACCGCCTTCGCGTCGCTGGCGTTGATGTCCGGCCGGCGGACCTCCACCCCGTGCCGGCGGGCGTCGTCGACCAGGCTCTGCGGCGAGTAGAAACCCATCGGCTGGGCGTTGAGCAGCGCGGCGAGGAAGGCCGCCGGGTGGTAGCGCTTGAGCCAGGCGCTCGCGTACACCAGGTAGGCGAAGCTCATGGCGTGGCTTTCCGGGAAGCCGTAGTTGGCGAAGGCGGACAGCTTCACGTACACGTCGTCGGCCAACTCTCCGGTGATGCCCCGGGCCGCCATCCCCTCGTACAACCGGTCCCTGATCTGCGCCATCCGCTCGGTGGACCGCTTCGCGCCCATCGCCCGGCGCAACTGGTCGGCGCCGGCCGCGTCGAACCCGGCCAGGTCGATCGCCAACTGCATCAACTGCTCCTGGAACAGTGGAACGCCGAGCGTCTTCTCCAGCGCGTTGCGCATCAGTGGGTGCGGATACGTCACCGGTTCCAGGCCGTTGCGGCGCCGGATGTACGGGTGCACCGAGCCGCCCTGGATCGGGCCGGGCCGGATCAGCGCCACCTCCACCACCAGGTCGTAGAACTCCCGGGGTTTGAGCCGCGGCAGGGTGGCCATCTGGGCCCGGCTCTCCACCTGGAACACCCCGACCGAGTCGGCCCGGCACAGCATGTCGTAGACCTCGGGATCGTCCAGCGACATCGAGCCGAGATCCAGGGTCGACTGGATCATGTCGTACGCGTAGTGCAGCGCGGACAGCATGCCGAGCCCCAGCAGGTCGAACTTGACCAGCCCGGCGCTGGCGCAGTCGTCCTTGTCCCACTGGAGCACGGTGCGGCCGGGCATCCGACCCCACTCCACCGGACACACCTCGATCACCGGCCGGTCGCAGATCACCATGCCGCCGGAGTGGATGCCCAGGTGCCGGGGGAAACTCTGCAACTCGTTGGCGTACGCGACGACCTGCTCGGGGATCTCCTCGACATCGACGGCGGCGACCGAACCCCAGCGGTCGATCTGTTTGCTCCAGGCGTCCTGCTGACCGGGTGAGAAGCCGAACGCCTTGGCGATGTCCCGCACCGCCGAGCGGGGCCGGTACGTGATGACGTTGGCGACCTGGGCGGTGTGCTCCCGGCCGTACTTCGTGTAGAGGTACTGGATGACCTCCTCGCGGCGGTCCGACTCGATGTCCACGTCGATGTCCGGCGGGCCGTCCCGCTCGGGAGCGAGGAAGCGTTCGAACAACAGGTTGTGCCGGACGGCGTCCACGTTGGTGATCCGCAGCGCGTAGCAGACCGCCGAGTTGGCCGCCGAACCCCGGCCCTGGCAGTAGATGTCCCGCTCCCGGCAGAACGCGACGATGTCGTAGACCACCAGGAAATAGCCGGGAAAGCCCAGGTTCTCGATCATCGTCAGCTCGTGGTCGAGCTGCTCGTATGCCCGCAGATGGGCCGCCCGCGGTCCGTACCGCTCCAGCGCCCCGCGCATGGTCAGCTCGCGCAGCCAGCTCATCTCGGTGTGCCCGGCCGGCACCGGGTAGGCGGGCAGTTCCGGGGCCACCAGGTGCAGGTCGAAGGCGAGTTCGGCACCGAATTCGGCGGCTCGCGCCACCGCCCCCGGGTAGCCGGCGAACCGGGCCGCCATCTCGGCACCCCCGCGCAGGTGGGCGGTGGCCGCCGCGGGCAGCCAGCCGTCGATCTCGTCAAGGCTGCGCCGGGCCCGCACGGCGGCCAGCGCGGTGGCCAGCCGCCGGCGCGCCGGGTTGGCGTAGTGCGCGTTGGCGGTGGCCACCGTGGGCAGGCCGGCCGACGCCGCGAGCCCGGCCAGCGCGTCGTTGCGGTCGCCGTCGGTCGGGTCGCCGTGATCGGTCAACTCCACCGCCACGGTCTCCGCGCCGAACAGGGCGGTCAGCCGGTCCAGTTCCCGCGCCGCGGCGGTCACCCCGTCGGTGAGCAGCGCGGCGGGCACGTGGCCCTTGCGGCATCCGGTGAGCACCAGTACGTGGTCGCGCAGCTCGGCGGCCACCTCCTCCAACTCCCCGTAGACCGGCCGGCCCTTCTCCCCGCCGCGCAGTTGAGCGCGGGCGATGGTGCGGGCCAGCCGGGCGTACCCGTCCGGGCCGTGGGCCAGCACCAGCAGGTGCCGGCCGAGTGGATCGGGTTCACCGTTCTGCGGGCCGGGCAGGCCCAGCGACAGTTCGGCGCCGAAGATGGTGGGCATCCGCAGGGCCCGGGCCGCCTCGGCGAACCGGACCACGCCGTAGAACCCGTCGTGGTCGGTGACCGCGAGCGCGGTGAGCCCCAGGGCGGCCGCCTCCTCGGCCAGTTCCTCGGGGTGGCTGGCGCCGTCCAGGAAGCTGAAGTTGGTGTGTGCGTGCAGCTCGGCGTACGGCACCGCGGTGTCCGCCGGCACCAGCCCGGGCGGCGGCGCGTAGCCGCCGCGCCGGCGCGACCACGCCGGCGAGTCCCCGCCGTCGCCAACGCCGCCGGTCCCGTCACCGCCGGATCCGGTCCCGTCGTCGCCGGAGCCGGCCAGCGGATCGACCACCCGCAGGTGCCGGCGACGGCCGCCGAACCAGGCGTTGCTCACCGGCTCGTCGGCGGAGTCGCCGTCGGCCGGCCCGCCGGCCGTCGCGCCCGGTGCGCCGTCGGGTCCATCCGCCGCGTCGGTCCGTGGGCCACCGGTGCGGGTCGCGTCGCTGGCCGCCCGACCGGAACCACCCGTGCCCCGGGTCGCGTCGCTGGCCGCCCGGCCGGAGAGCAGGCGTTCCAGCTCCGACCAGGGAATGTCGGGATTGTGGTAGCTCACCGTCGACCGCCGTGGCGCTCGCCGAGTTCGCCGGGTGGGCCTGCTGCCAGTCGTGGCGCAAGTCCGGGCTCGCTAGTCATAGATCGCCTCCACCGCCCACTGGCCACCGGCCAGCGAGAGCAGCAGCGCGGCACCGTCGGCCAGGCAGACCTGGAACCGGACCCGGCGGCGGGCCTCCCCCGGCGCCCACCACCGCTCGTCGATCGGCCACGGGCCGGCCCACCCGACGATCTCCACAGGTGTTCCGCCGCCGATCGCCAGCCGGGCCGGGGCGGCGCTCACCTGGAGCCGGGCGCTGACCCCGACCGGTGCGCCGGTGCCGTCCCGCACCTCGGCGGTCAGCGGCGCGGGCAGCACCACCGCCGGCGCCGGCGCCGGCAACCGGCCCGGCCACGGCGGGGCGGTCGACCGGGCGGGCACCCGTTCGTCACCCCACGGCACCAACCGGATCTGGTCGGCCGGCGATCGCCCGCCGCTGGGCACCGCGGTGACCACCGCCTCGGGCCCGAGGATGCCCTGCACCCGGTTGAGCGCCCGGTGCGCCCGTTCGCGTTCCTCGCCCGTCTCGCCCCACAGCCCAGGCTGCAGGCCGACGTGTGCCAACACTCCCTCGGGAACCAGCCGCAGCCGGACGATGCCGGCCGTGGGCGGGGCCATCGGGGCGGCACCGCCGACGCCGGGGCGCCGGTTGGTGCCGGAGAGCCAGCCGTCGAGTTGCCAGCGCACCCGGTCGGCGATCGCCGCCGCGGTCAGCAGCCCGTCGTGCCGCCATACCCGGTGCAGTTCCTGACCGTGTGCGGTGATCGCCTCGATGCCCAGCCGGGTGCAGGCCAGGCCGTGCCCGGCGAGCCGCTCATGCAGGCGTTCGGCCAGCGACCGGGCGGCGAAAGCGGCGGCGTCGACCCGGTCCAGCGGATCGTCGGAGTACGTCTCGGTGACCGCCAGGTCGACCGGCGGTTGGCGGACGGCGAGCGGACGGTGGTCGCGCCCGGCGGCCAGCCGGTGTGCCAGCGCCGCGTCGAAACCGAACCGGGCCAGCACGTCGCCGGCCGGCAGGGCCGCGAAGTCAGCGAGGGTACGCACACCGAGCCGGCGCAGCAGGTCGGTCAGAGCCGGCCGGCTGAGCGTGCCGATCGGCAACCCGGCCAGGAACTGGGTGGTCCTGTCGGGCGGGACGATCCGGCCGGCCCGGGCGGCCAGGCCGGCGGCGAACACCCCGTCGGCGATCCCCACCTGGCTCTCCACGGCGCATACCTGGGCCACCTGCTCCACGATCCGCTCGGCGGCCTGCTCCTCACCGCCGAAGTAGCGGGCCGGACCGCGGGCGGCCACCGCACAGGCCCCCGGCCGGACGACCTCCACCCCGGCCACCACCTCCTCGACGGCGGCGACCACCGGTTCGAAGGCCCGGGCGTCCCGGCCCGGGTCGTGATCGGCCACGGTCAGCGTCGCGCACCGGCTCTGCGCCTCGCGTTTGCGAAGCCCACGGCGGATCCCCTCGGCCCGGGCCGACTCGGAGCAGGCGATCACCCGGTTGGCGTGCAGCACCGCGACCGGTGTCGAGGCTGGCACCCCCTCGGTGATCTCCAGCGCGATCACCGGCCAGTCGGGGCACCATACGAGCAGCGTCCGGGCACTCATCGGACACCCGATCGCGCGGACCCGACCCCCGCCACCGCGCCGCCCTCCCCCTCGACCATGGTGAGCGAGGTCCGCCGGCGCACCGCCTCCGGGCGCCGGACGGTGACGGGACGGACGGGTGCGAGTCGGGACGAGCCGTCACCGGGCATCCAGACGGTGACCTCCTTGGGTCGGGCCGCGGCCCCTCTGCCCCGGGCCCGCACCGTGACCTCCCGCCGGCGCAACCGGCCCCGGCCCTGGCCGAGCCCTTCCCAGACGCCGCGCAGCACCTGCAGGGTGACGTCGGCGCCGTCCCACCGCCCGTACGGAACGAGCACGCTGCCGCGTTGCCGCGCTCGGGCGGCCAGCCGGCTGGCCACCGAAGCGCTGACCACCCCCGGCGCCGCCACGACCACCACGTCCACCCCGTCGATCAGGGCGGCCACGACGGTGGCCCACTCCGGGCCGGGGTGCGGGACGAGGGCCAACCGGTCCAGCGCGATGCCCACGTCAGCGGCGGCGACGGCGCCGAGGGTCGGCACCCCGACCACCGCGCACCAGGACCCGGCGCGGGACGCCTCGGCCAGCAGCGCCAACACCAGCGAGGTGCCGCCGCCGGGCGTCGGGTGGCCGGCGGCGAGGGTACGCGGATCCGGGCCACCGCGACCGGTGGCGACCGCGACGGTGCTGCCCCGGCGCAGTCCCCGACCGGGCAGCAGGCTGGTCAACTCGGGCAGCACCGGAAGCACCCGGGACCCGTCCGGCGCCGCCTCGGTGGCCGGCCTGACCAGCCCCGCCAACGCGGCGGAACCGACCACCATCCGGCCCGCCATCGCCGTGCCCCCGTTCTGTCGTTCGTATGGTGCTCCCGTGTGAGGCGGCCGTGCTCCCGCCCCCGTGGAACTCCGTGCGCCGGGTCGTCGACCCCCCGGGCGACGACCCGGCGCACGGACGGATGGGCCACGGACCGCGGCGACCGTCGTCCGCGCGTCCATCCGCGTCGGTGGGTTCCTCAGGCGGCGGCCAGTCCGTCGAGCGCGGGCTGATGCGCCACACCGAGCGTCTCCTCGACCTCCGTGACGAACTGCTCGGCCGCCCGGAACAGGTCGTCGGCCTCACGGGCGCTCACCACCCGGGGAATGCCGGCCTCGGCCGCGGCCCGCTTGGTGGCACCGGTGGCGAAGTAGCTGGCCCACTCCCCCATCTCGGGGGCGACCACCACGAGCAGCGCCCAGACGCTGGTGACCCGCTGCCGGCGGGCGGGGGCGGGTCGGGCCCGGGCGGCGAGCACGGCGGCAGCGGCGCGTAGCGCCGAGAGGTGGGCCGCGGCGTAGCGCAGGCCATCGGGCTTGGTCTGGGCGGCCTCGGCCAGTCCCCGACGGGCGAGCAACAGCAACTGGGCCGGGGTGCGATGCGGCAACATGTGTGCCGGCACGGTCGGCGCCTGAGCCGGGCTGGTCGGCATGGCCTGTCTCCTCCGCGTCACCATCTCCCGCGTCGCCGGGTCGGCCCGGCGACGCGCCCTCGGGGTTCGAATCAGCCGCTGCGGAGGAAGACGCACCGGTTGGTGCTGACCGGTCGGATGTGGACGCTTCCCCACACCACACCCGACCGGTCGAGCCCGGCGGGTTCGTCACCCGCCGCCCGGGGGTCGGAGGGCGGCGGGCGACGACCTGCCTTGTTGGGCCGGGCTCGCGACTGCCCGGACCCGTGCGGTCCGCGAAAACCGCACCGGAGAGCCGTGCCGCGAACACCGCTCCCCGTCAGAACGAGTGTGCGACCTAATCGAACACTCGTTCTAACTACGGCTCACAGTACACCCTGCCTCCGACAAAAAAGCAACGTCGCGCCGATCGGGTCACCGGATCGGTCTGCCAACGGGTGATCGACACGAGATGCGGGATTCCGGGCGGTCACCGCCTCCTCGGCACCCCCGCATGCCGTATGTCGAGCCGACCTTTCGCCGCCCCGCCGGGGTCCGGGCACCCGCCGGCCACCACAGCCCGTGACCGGCGAAGATAGGAGGATGCAGCCACACCCGAACGTACGGGCGGTGCAGGACGCGCTGGACAAGGCGGACGCCCGCGACGGTTCCGCGACGCCGAGCCAGGTTCGACTGCTGTCCGACGCGGTGCACACCGCGCAGGCCGCCGCGGACGCGCTGGGCGTCACCGTGGGCCAGATCGCCAACTCGCTCGTCTTCAACGCCGACGGCGCGCCGCTGCTGGTCCTCACCAGCGGCGCCCACCGGGTGGACACCGCCGGGCTGGCGGCCCGCATCGGCGTCACCACCCTCCAGCGGGCCACCCCCGAATTCGTCCGGGAGCACACCGGCCAGCCGATCGGCGGGGTCGCCCCGCTCGGCCATCCCAGCCCGGTGCGCACGCTTGTGGACACCGCGCTCGAGGCGTACGACGAGATCTGGGCGGCCGGCGGCGTGCCCCGCGCGGTCTTTCCCACCACCTACGCCGAGCTGGTCCGGATCACCGGCGGCGAACCCGCCGAGGTGGCATGAGCGAGCTGGGCCCTCGCGGTCCGCGCCGACGGTGGCCCGTTAGCGAGCAGCGAGCGGGCAAGCCCCGGGGGCCACGCCGAAGGCGACCGGCGTGACCCCCGCCGAGCGCCGGACCGGCCGACCCGTACCCGAACTGGTGACCCTGCACGTCTGGCGGACGCCGCGGGCGGCGCTGCCGCGCGCGCTGTTACGGATGGCCCTGGACCCGCGCCGGTTGCGGGCCACTCCGGGCGTACGGTTCGGCAAGTTGCTCGGCACCGGGACCGGGACCACCTTCGGGCCGACCGACGCCGACCCGACCCGGTGGGCAGCGCTTGTGGTGTGGGACGACCCGACCGCCGCCGCCGCATTCGACGCCACCCCGGTCGGTCGCGCCTGGGCCCGGCTGGGCAGCGCCGCCGCCCGGGTCGACCTGCGGCCGTTGACCAGCCGCGGACGCTGGTCCGGCGTCGAGCCGTTCGGCGATCCACCGGGTGGGCGGACCGACGGGCCGGTGCTGGCGCTCACCCGGGCCCGGCTCCGTCCCGCGCGGGCGGCGACGTTCTGGCGGGCCATCCCGCCGGTGGCCGCCCACCTGGCCACCGCGCCGGGGCTGCTCGCCCGGTTCGGCGTCGGCGAGGCCCCGCTGGGCTGGCAGGGCACGGTCAGCGTGTGGCGTACGCCGGCCGACCTGGTCAACTTCGCGTACCGTCGTCCCGAGCACCGCGCCGCGATCGACCGGACCCCCGTCGAACGGTGGTACGCGGAAGAACTGTTCGCCCGGTTCGCCGTGCTGGACGTCACCGGCGACCGGGGGGTGCTCGGCTGGGCGCCGGGGGTATGAGGGTGGTGGGCACGGTGCGGCCCGGAGCGAGGAGCGGTCGAGGATGAGGCTGGTGCCGTGGCGGCCGGACGACCTGTCCCGGCGGCTCGACGACGTGGTTGCCGTGTACGGCGAGGCGATGGGTTACCGCGCCGAGTTGCTGGAGGCCCGCAAGGGTTACATCGCCACCCACCTACGCCGGCCGGGCTTCCGGGCGGTGGCCACCCTGGGCACCGACGGGCGGTTGGCCGGCTTCGGCTACGGGTACCTCTCGGCGCCCGGCCAGTGGTGGCACGACCAGGTGTACGCGGCGCTCGCCGACGAGCAGCGCAAGTCCTGGTTCACCGACTGCTTCGAGGTGGTGGAACTGCACGTGCGGCCGGCCGCCCAAGGCCACGGGCTGGGCGCCCGGCAGCTGTCCGCGCTCCTGCGGATGGCCGACGGTGGCGCCACCCTGCTCTCCACCCCAGAGGCCGACGAGCGGACGTCGCGGGCCTGGCGGTTGTACCGGCGGTTCGGCTTCGTCGACGTGCTGCGGGACTTCTACTTCCCGGGCGACGAGCGCGCGTTCGCCGTGCTGGGTCGGGAGCTGCCGCTGGAGCCGTTGCGCCGGGCCGACGCCGCCGACCGCCGATGACGGTCCACACCGCCACCGGCACGACGGGCACCACCGACACCACCGGGCTCCGGAGCCGGTTGCCGTGGCTGCTGCTGGGTGTGCTGATCCTCGCCCAGATCTGCTATCCGCTGACGGACGGCACCACCCGGGCCCGGCTCACCGTCGGCACCGTGCTGCTCGGCTACCTGTTGTCGGTGGGGCATGCCCTGCTCACCCGGGGGACTCGGGCC
The DNA here is from genome assembly GCF_042666615.1 of Plantactinospora sp. GCM10030261. Taxonomy (NCBI): domain Bacteria; kingdom Bacillati; phylum Actinomycetota; class Actinomycetes; order Micromonosporales; family Micromonosporaceae; genus Plantactinospora; species Plantactinospora sp. GCM10030261. The sequence continues at coordinate 98,560 of NZ_JBHTDD010000015.1, read as the reverse complement.
GCGCTGGCGTTGGTGCTGGTCACCACCGGCGGTGGGCTGGCCGTGGAGGCGCTCGGGGTGGCCACCGGCGTGCCGTTCGGCCGGTACGACTATCCGGGCGCGCTGGGGCCGGAGCTGGCCGGGGTGCCGCTGGTGATTCCGCTGGCCTGGACCTGGATGGCCTGGCCCGCCTGGTTGGCCGCCGTGCGGCTCAGCCGGCACCCCGTGGTCCGGGTGCTGATCGCCGGGGTCGGCCTCGCCACCTGGGATGTCTTCCTCGACCCGCAGATGGTGGCCGAGGGCTACTGGACCTGGCTGGACCAGACACCGGCACTGCCCGGGGTACCGGGCATCCCGCTGCGCAACTACCTCGGTTGGTTGCTCTTCGCCGTACTGCTGGCCGCCCTGTTGCGCCCCGCCGCCGGACCCGCGGTGGGCGCCGCCCGCCGCACCGACGCCCCGATGTACGCGCTCTATCTCTGGACGTACGCCTCGAGCGTGCTGGCCCACGCGGTCTTCCTGGACCTGCCGGCGTCGGCCGCCTGGGGCGCGCTCGCGATGGCCACGGTCGCCGTGCCGCTGGCCGTCACCCTGCTCCGTGACCGCCGCCGGCCCCGAGCCTCCCGATGACGGTCGCCGCCCCGCCGGTGCTCGGTGCCCTGGTGCTCGCCGGCACCCTGGTCCTCGCCGCGCTCACCGGGCACACGCTTGTCAACGCCACCCGCTGGCTGCGCCGACCGGCACCCGCCCCGATCCCGTCCGGGGAGCGGGTGGCGGTGTTGTTACCGCTACGCGACGAGGCTGACCGGGTCACCCCCTGTCTGCGCGCCATGCTCGCCCAGCGTGGCGTGCCCGACCTGGAGATCGTGGTGCTGGACGACGGCTCCACCGACGGCACCGCCGACGTGGTACACGCCGTGGTCGGGGCCGATCCGCGGGTCCGCCTGGTCACCGGCGCGCCGCCGCCGGCCGGCTGGCTCGGCAAGCCGTACGCCTGCCAGCAGCTCGCCGGGCACGCCGACCCGACGGCGACGGTGCTGGTCTTCGTGGACGCGGACGTGATACTCGCCCCGCACGCGGTGGCGGCAGCGGTCGCCGAGCTACGGACGTCGGGCGTGACCCTGCTGTCGCCGTACCCCCGGATCGTCGTCGGGTCGGTGGGTGAGCGCCTCGTCCAGCCGCTGCTGCAATGGTTGTGGCTCACCTTTTTGCCGCTGCGCGCGATGGAACGCTCGGCGCGGCCGTCGCTGGCCGCCGCCGGTGGTCAGCTGCTCGTGGTCGACCGGCCCGGATACCTGCGGGCCGGTGGGCACGGCGCGGTACGGGACAGGATCCTGGAGGACGTGGAGCTGGCCCGGGCGGTGAAGCGGTCCGGCGGCCGGATCGCCCTGGCCGACGGCTCGGCGTTGGCGGCCTGCCGGATGTACGGCTCCTGGGCGGAACTGCGGGACGGCTACACCAAGTCACTGTGGGCGAGCTTCGGCTCCCCGGTCGCCGCGGCCACGGTGGTGACGCTGTTGCTCCTGCTCTACACCGCGCCGCCGCTCGTCGCGCTGGGAGCCGCGCTGGCCGGGGCGTCCGGCACGGCGCTGGTGGCGCTGGCCGGCTACCTGCTCGGCGTCGTCGGCCGGATGGTCACCGCCCGGGCCACCGGCGGCCGCTGGTGGCCGGACGCCCTCGCGCATCCCGTGTCCGTGGCGTTGCTCGGCTGGCTCACCGCGCGGTCGTACCATCTGCGGAGGACGCGGCGGCTGACCTGGCGCGGACGCCCTGTGTAGCGAGGGAGAGGCGGCACATGAGCCGGGTTGTCGTGATCGGTGCCGGGGTGGGTGGGCTCGCCACGGCGGCCCGGTTGGCCGCGGCCGGGCACGAGGTGACCGTCTTCGAGCGGGCCGATGTCGTCGGCGGCAAGCTGGGCCGATACACCCGGGAAACCCCGGCCGGCGAGTTCCGCTTCGACACCGGGCCGAGCCTGCTCACGTTGCCGCAGGTCTTCGCCGAGTTGTTCGAGGCGACCGGGGCGAAGCTCGACGAGTACCTCGACCTGGTGCCGGTGGATCCGATCGTCCGGCACACCTTCGCCGACGGCAGCGTGCTGGACTCGTGCGCCGACCCGGTGGTCTTCGCGGAGCGGATCGCCGCCGCGTTCGGCGACACCGCCGCCGCGGACTGGCGGCGGCTGTGGCGGCGCGCGGGTCGGGTCTGGGACGCCTCCTGGCGGGACATCCTGCGCGGCAGCGTCGACTCGCCGCTGTCGCTGGCCCGGCTCGCCTGGCGGCTGGGTGACCTGGCGGCGATCGGGCCGGGCCGGACCCTGCGCGGACTGGGTCGCGGTCACCTGCGCGATCCGCGGCTGCGGATGCTGCTGGACCGGTACGCCACCTACACGGGCGCCGATCCGCGGCGCGCGCCGGCGGCGCTCGCCGCCGTTCCGTACGCCGAACTGACCTTCGGCGGCTGGTACCTGCGCGGTGGGTTGGGCACGCTCGCCGACGAGCTGCTGTCGCGATGCCTGGACCTCGGCGTGGTCGTGCAGACCGGCACCGCGGTGACCGCGATCGACGCCGCGGGCGGTCGGGTCCACGGGGTACGCCTCGCCGGTGCCGCCCGGCCGGTGCCGGCCGACGTCGTGGTGGCGAACGTCGACGCGCTCACCGTCTATCGGGACCTGCTACCCACGCCCGCCCGGTTGGCCGGGCTGGCCGACCGGAGCCTGGCCGGGTTCGTGCTGCTGCTCGGCGTCCGCGGCGAGACGACGGGTCTGGCCCACCACAACGTGTTCTTCCCCGCCGACTACGACGCCGAGTTCGACGCGGTGTTCGGCGACCCGGGTCGGGGGGTGCCGGCCCGCCCGGCCGCCGACCCGACGGTGTTCGTCACGGTGGCCGCCGACCCGGTGGTCCGCCCGGATCACCACGAGGCGTGGTTCGTGCTTGTCAACGCCGCCCGGCACGGGCTCGGTACGGGCGCGGTGGACTGGCGCCGGCCAGGGCTCGCCGAGGCGTACGCGGACCGGGTCCTGGACGTGCTCGCGGAGCGCGGGACCGAGGTGCGGGACCGGTTGCTGTTCACCGAGATCCGTACGCCGGCCGACCTGGCGGGTGCGACCGGGGCACCGGGCGGGACCATCTACGGCACCGCCGGCGGGCTGCTCCGGCCGGCGAACCGCGGACCCGCACACGGATTGTTCCTGGTGGGTGGCTCCACGCATCCCGGTGGGGGGCTGCCGATGGTCACCCTGTCGGCGCAGATCGTCGCCGACCTGATCGGACCGGGCTGACGTCCTCCCCCTAGCGCAGCGAGCGGCGGACGGCGGCCAGCAACTGGGTGAGCCCGAACCCGGCCAGCAGGACCCAGCCGGCGGTCACCACGGTCATCGTGCCGGGCGCCAGATCCGGGTCGATCAACCCGGCGGTCCCGGCCAGCAGTAGCCCGACCAGCGCGATCGAGACCCGGCTCGGCCGTTCCCCGACGGTGACCGTGCCGATCTCCTTCATCCCGGCCGCCACTGACCGCGCCCGGACATACTCGTGCAGCCAGGAGATCGAGCCGGCCGCCACCACCAGCCACCCCGGCGCACCGACCAGCCAGAAGGCGGCCAGCCAGCACGCCTCACCGAACCGGTCGGCCAGCGAGTCGTAAACGTACCCCAGCCGGCTGGTGCGTTCGGTCACCACCGCGACCGCACCGTCCACGCTGTCCGCCACCGCCGCCAGCAGGACCAGGCAGGCGGCGACGATCACCCCGACGGCGGAGCCGGCGGCGGCCACCGGTACGGCGACGCAGAGAACCGCGCCGGCCAGCGTCACCCCGGTCGGCGACACCCGGAGCCGGCTCAGGGCGTACCCGACCAGGTAGGACATGCGCAGCCAGCCGCGCACCACCGTGCTGGCGGCGCGCGGATCGAAGCCGCCGTGCAGCCGTGACCACCGGACGGCGTAGTCGTCCCAGATCATCCGTTTCCCCACCCCGGATTCAACCGGGGAATCGGACGCCAAGTCGCGCCGCTGCTCCGACTCCACCGACGGAGAGCCGGACGCGGGGTCGCGCCGATGTTCCGACGCGGGCGGGACGGGGAGCCCCGGCTGGCTCACACCGCGGCACCCACCCGCAGCAACTGCCAGACCTCGCGGGTGGCGGTGGACCGATTGAGGGTGATGAAGTGGATCCCCGGCACCCCCTCGTCGAGCAGCCGGCGGCACATCTCGCTGGCCTGCTCGATACCCAGCTTGCGAACGGCCTCGGGGTCGTCGGCCACCCGGGCGAACCGGTCGGCGAGCCGGCGCGGGAACGGCGCCCCGGAAAGCTGCTCGGACCGCTCGATGGTGCGCATCTGGGTGACCGGCATGACACCCGGCAGGATCGGGGTGTCGCAGCCGGCCGCCGCCACCCGGTCCCGAAGCCGCAGGTAGTCGTCGGCCTCGAAGAACATCTGGGTGATCGCGAACTCGGCACCGGCGCGGCACTTCTGGACGAAATACCGGGTGTCCGTTTCGATGTCCGGGGACCGGGGGTGTTTGTACGGGAAAGAGGCCACCCCGACCGAGAAGTCACCGGAGTCGCGGACCAACCGAACCAGGTCCTCGGCGTACAGCACACCGTCCGGATGCCGGACCCATTCCCCGTTCGGGTCACCCGGCGGGTCGCCGCGCACCGCCAGCACGTTGCGGACCCCGGCGGCGGCCAGCCGGCCGATGACGTTGCGCAGCTCGGCGACCGAATGGTTGACGGCGGTCAGGTGCGCCATGGGCAGCAGGGTGGTCTCGGTGGCGACCCGTTCGGTCACCGCCACGGTGGTGTCCCGGGTGGTCCCGCCCGCCCCATAGGTGATCGAGACGAACGACGGGAGCAGCGGCTCCAGCTCCCGGATCGCCCGCCACAGCTGCCGCTCCCCGTCCGCGGTCTTCGGTGGGAAGAACTCGAACGAGAACGTCGGGCCGGCGGCACGGATCAGCTCCCCGATCGACGGCTGCGACGGGGGAAGGACGGAAGGTAGACCGAGCGCCACCCTACGACCGTACCGTTTCCGGCCGGCCCGATGGAGTTCAGTCCCACAGTGTGTCGTTTCCCGGGTCCGGCCGGGCGGCCGGCGGCGCCGGCAAAACGTCGTACCGGCCCGGTAGGAACGGACGCGGTGGATGGCCCGGACCGACCGGTCCGGGGCGTCCGCCGGACCGCGCTGCGGCGTGGTCGCGGGTCCGCGCGGTGTCTTCTCCCCAAGGCGTCGTGCGGGTGGGGGTCCGACCGATTCCTGCGACCAAGGACGTCCATGACCCCGTCCGCTCCCTTTCCGTCCGCCGGTCCCGACCCGGGGACCGGGCGCCCACCCGACCCGGCCGGCCCGCCGCCCGGTGGTCGCCGCGTGGATCACGAGCGTGGCGCGCCCGCGACGCTCGGGCCCCTCCTGGCCGCGCTCCGGACGGCCCGCGGCTGGAGCCAGTTGGGCCTGGCGGAGCGGCTCTGCGCGGCGGCCGGCATGCCGACGATCACCCGGCACGAGGTGAGCCGGTGGGAGCGCGAGCGCCGGGTACCAGGTGAGTTCTGGCTGGGTTGGCTGGCCCTCGTACTGGAGACACCGCTCGACCACCTGGTCGCCGCCGCGGCCGAGACGGCCCGGGAACCGGTCGCCCGCCGGTCGGCCACCCCGCGCGGCGGCGACCGGCCCGCCGGCGGGCCGGCCACCGGGACCCGGCGGGCCCTGGTGGCCCTCGCCCACCGGTGGTTGACCGACGCGGGGTGCCTCGACCCGGTGCCGATGCCGATCGTGGACATCGACCCGGACGCCGCCATCGCCGAGCTGGCCGAGCTTCGCCGGCTGGACGACCTGGTCGGTGGCGTCGACCTGGCGCCCTTCGGGCGGCGCCGGCTGGCCTCACTGGGCTCACCGGGTGGATCATCGACGTCGGGCCCGTCCGGGCCGACGGGTGCCCGCCTCGGGTCATGGGCTACGCCGGTTGACACCGCCGGAGCGGGCGGCGGGCGGCCCCGGGCCGGCCGCTGTTCCGGGTCGACGACGCGTCGGCGGTTGCGACTCGCCGCCGAGGCGGCCCAGCTCACCGGCTGGCTCAGCGCCGACGCCGGGGACGCATCCGGGGCCCTCGCCGACTACCGCCGGGCCCTGACGCTCGCCGCCGCCGCGGGCGACCGGCTCCTCGGCGGGTACGTGCTGAGCTGCGGCAGCCATTTGTTGTCCGGAAGCGATCCGGCGACGGCGATGCGACTGGCCTGGATCGGGTACGCCGGCCTACGAAGCGCCCCGGCCGGGCTGCGGGCGGTCCAGCTGCACCGGTTGGCCGTCACGGCCGCCCTGGCCGGTCGGCATCGGCTGGCCAGGTCGGCTCTGGCCGCCGCCGATCGGGCCGCGGCGGCGCACCTCCCGGATCGCAACCCGTCCTGGCTCTACTGGCTGGACGACACCGTACTGGCCGCACTCACCGGCCGCTGTCTGGCCGTCCTGGGCCGGCCGTCGCGGGCCGAGCCAATGCTGGCCGCCGCGGCGTGCCGGCCGGGGTCGCCGCGGACGCGGGCGCTCTACGGCGCCTGGTGGGCCGGGGTGCTGCTCGACCTGGGCGAGGTCGAGCAGGCGTGCGCGGTGGCCGACGAGACGCTGCTGGAAGCCGTCCGCTCTGGATCCGTCCGGGCCACCACCGCGTTGACCGCCGTGCGGGCACGCCTGACGGCATACCGGAACGAACCCGTGGTGCGGCGCTTTCTGGCCACGGCGGCGACCGCTTTCCTGCCCACCGGTAGGCCCGTGCCGGCCGGCGAAGCCCGGTGGCGGGCCGGGGGGCGAGGGCCGGCCGGAGCGGATAGCGTCAGGGGGTGACCCACGCTGCCCCCACGTCGCCGGTCGACCGAGCCGGCCTTCGCCAACGGATCGACAAGTCGCTCGCGGCGTTTCTGAACGAACGACGCCGCTGGATGACGGGGGTCGACGAGGCATTGATCCCGGTCGCCGAGACGTTGGAGGGGTTCGTGCTGGGTGGCGGCAAGCGGTTGCGCCCGGCGTTCGCCTACTGGGGCTACCGGGGGGCCGGTGGGTTCGACTCCGACCAGGTGGTGACGACCCTGGCCGCGCTGGAGTTCGTCCAGGCCAGCGCGTTGATCCACGATGACGTGATCGACCGGTCGGACACCCGGCGGGGTGGACCCGCCGTGCACCGACGATTCGCCGGTCGGCACCGGACGGCCGGCTGGGTCGGTGACCCGGACGGCTTCGGCGCCGCGGCCGCCATCCTCCTCGGCGATCTCTGCCTGGTCTGGTCGGACGAGCTGCTGCACGGTGGCGGCCTGGACCCGGAGACGGTGGCTCGCGCCCGGCCGGTCTTCGACGAGATGCGCACCGAGGTCACCGTCGGCCAGTACCTGGACGTGTTGACGCAGGCCAGCGCCGACACCTCGGTCACCCGAGCGAGCAAGGTGGCCTGTTACAAGTCCGCCAAGTACACGATCGAGCGTCCGCTGTTGCTGGGCGCCGCCCTCGCCGACGCCCCCGAGCCGGTGCGCCGGACCTACTCCGGGTACGGGCTGCCGCTGGGCGAGGCGTTCCAGCTGCGCGACGACGTGCTCGGGGTGTTCGGTGACCCGGAGCAGACCGGCAAGCCGGCCGGAGACGACCTGCGTGAGGGCAAGCGGACCTATCTCGTGGCCGCCGCGATGGAGATGGCTGACCCGGCCGACCAGACCCTGCTGGCCGACCGGCTCGGCGATCCGACGCTGGAGCCCGCCATGGTCGACCGGCTTCGCGCGATCATCGACGGCAGCGGTGCGTTGGCCCGGACCGAGCGGCGGATCGGCGAGTTGACCGACGCGGCGCTTACCGCGTTGGACGGCGCGGACCTGGACGCCGAGGCTCGGCGGGTGCTGGTCGACCTGGCGTTTGTGGCCACCCGGCGGGCGGACTAGGGGTGCGGGCCTCGACCGGGCTCGGTGTCCGGTTGGCGGGGCTCGTCGGAGCCTGCCTGATCGCCGCGGGCGGATACGCCGCGGGAGCGCTACCCGGCGGGGCGGAGGGCAGCGCCGCCCGCGACGGAACCGCCGGTCCGGCGTACTGGCTGGGCCTGCTGGCCTGCGTCGTCGGCCTCGTGACGCTGTCGGTGGCCTGGTGGCGACTGCGGCCGGTGACGCGATCGGTGCGCTGGTTGTTGGTCACCGGCGCGCTGTGGGCGGCTCCGCTGCTCGTGGCGCCGCCGCTGGCCAGCCGGGACGTGTACGCGTACGCCTGCCAGGGTGCGCTGTGGCTCGATGGTGCCGACCCGTACGCGCAGGGGGTGGCGACCGGCGGCTGCGCGTGGGCGGCGGCGGTGCCGGAGTTGTGGCGGGAGACGCCAACCCCGTACGGGCCGCTGGCGGTGGCGCTCGCCGGGCTGGTGGTGGCCCTGGCTCGCGCCGTCACCGACTCGGTCGACGGTCAGTTGGTCGTGGCCGTCGGCCTGTTCCGGCTGGTGGCGCTCGGTGGTGGGCTGCTCGTCGCCGGTTGCCTTCCCCGACTGGCCCGGGTCGGCGGGGTCGATCCAGCGGTGGCGACCTGGCTCGGTCTGCTCAGCCCGCTGGTGGCTGTGCACCTCGTGGCGGGTGCGCACAACGACGGCCTGATGGTCGGCCTGGTGCTGGCCGCGCTGGCCCTCGCGGCCGGCGTCGTGACCCGTCCGGCGGCGGCCGGACGCCCGCTCACGGAAGCCGGACGCCCGCTCACGGGAGTCGACGTCCCGCTCACGGGGGCCGGTGTCCTGCTGGCCCTCGCCGTGGCGGTCAAGGTGACGGCACTGGTCGCGGTGCCGTTCGTGGTCCTGCTCGGTGCGGTCGGCCGCCGGTCCGCCGGTGCGGTCGGCCGCCGGTCCGCCGGTGCGGTCGCCCGGACGGCGGTGCCGGTGCTGGCCGCCGGACTCCTCGCGTTCACGGGACTGAGCCTGCTCACCGGGCTGGATCTGGGTTGGCTGGCGGCCCTGTCCGGCACCGGCCGGCTGGTGCAGTGGACCTCGCTGCCGACCGGGCTGGGGATGACGGCTGGCTACCTGCTGCGGATCGTCGGGCATCCGGAGGGCATGGCCGGTGCGGTGGCGGTGGCGCGGGGGATCGGCCTGGTGGTCCTGGTCGCCGTCGCGGTGGCGCTGCTGGTCCGGGCCGGGCTCGCCGCTGTGGGCCCGGCCGGGTCGGCGCCGGACACCGCTTACCGCGCCGGCGCGGCGCGGCGTCGGGTGGTGGCGACCTGCGGTGCGACCTTCGGCGCGCTCGCCGTGCTGTCTCCGGTCTTCTACCCGTGGTACGCCCTGACGGCGATCGCGGTCCTCGCCGCCGGGGTGGCGGACCGCCGTCCGGGCCGTTGGCTGGCCGGGGCGGCGGTGGGGCTCAGCTTCCTGGTGCTGCCCGACGGACTCGGTCTGGCCGTCCTGACCAAGCTGCCCGGGGCGTTGCTGGACACCGCCCTCGTGATCGGGCTGGTGGTGTGGGCGTGGCGACGCCGGAGAGAACCCGGGCCGGCTGGACGAGAAGCCAGCGAGCGATATACCGGAAAGGTATGACGATTGACCATGCCTCTCCGGTATATCGCCGCACCAGGTGTTGGCCGCCCGGAGCGTACCGCCGGATCACCGGGACCGGCCGGGGCGTTCCCAGCCCGCGGGCGAACCAGTAGCGGCATTAGCACGCCGGTGCGGGCGCCGGTGCGGGCGCAGGTCGACCCGGTCAGAAGCCGAGGGCCTGCGCCCGGCGCTTGACCTCGCGGGCCCGGTCACCACCGAGCGCCGCGGCCGGGGTCCCGGGCAGCGTGTCGTCGGACTCGTACAGCCAACCGAGCACCTCCTCGTCGTCGTACCCGGCGTCGCGGAGCAGCGTGAGGATGCCGGGCAGGTGCTTGAGCACCGTTCGGTTGGCCACCAGTTCGGCCGGGATCCGGCGGACGCCGTCGCGCGGGACCGCGAGCACCTGACCCTCCCGGATCATCTGGTGGACCTTGCTGATCGACACCTCCAGCCGATCGGCGACCTCCGGCAGGGTCAGCCAGTCGGTGGGCCGGCCCGCGGTCGGTTGGGCGCCGGTCGAACCCGAGTTGGCCCGGTCGGCGGACGCCGGACCCGGCCGGGCCCGGTCGGCGGCGGATACGAATTCACTCACCCGTTCACCCTCGCACGTCCCTGGCTGCCTGCGCCAACGCCATCGTGGTACTTGGTGGCGGCGGTGATATGAGATCGATGCCCGGCGACTGTGGCATCCTGTTCTGCCGTCCCCGTCGTAAGACATAGACTGCCTGCCGATGGACATTCAGGTCGCCGACACATTGCTGGGCTCGCTGGTCGACGGGCGCTACCGGATCCGCGCCCGGGTCGCCCGCGGCGGCATGGCGACGGTCTACACCGCCACGGACGAACGTCTCGAACGAACCGTCGCCCTGAAGATCATTCATTCCACGCCCGGTCCGGGCGAGGCGGGCCGGCTCGCCGGCTTCGTCGACCGATTCACGGACGAGGCCAAGACAATCGCCCGGCTGACCCACCCCAACGTGGTCGCCGTCTACGACCAGGGCAGCCACCACGGCCTGCCGTACCTGGTCATGGAGTACGTCCGTGGTCGCACCCTGCGCGACATCCTGTCCGACCGGCGGCGGCTGGATCCCGGCGAGGCGCTGGCCATCTTCGAGCAGATGCTCGCCGCCATCGCCGCGGCGCACCGGGCCGGCCTGGTACACCGGGACGTGAAGCCGGAGAACGTGCTGGTGGCCGAGGCCCCGAGCGGCGGCGCCGGCAACCTGGTGGACAGCGTGGTCAAGGTCGCCGACTTCGGTCTGGCCAGGGCCGTCGAGGCCAGCGCCGACGAGGACGCTGGCGGCAGGTTGATGGCAACCGTCGCGTACGTGGCGCCGGAGCTGGTCACCGACGGGCGGGCCGACCCGCGTACCGACGTCTACTCGGCCGGCGTCGTGCTGTTCGAGATGCTGACCGGTCGGGTGCCGTACGACGGCGAGCGGGCGGTCGACATCGCCTGGCAGCACGTCGACCGGGACGTACCGCCACCGTCGACGCTCGTACCCGGTCTGCCGTCGGCGCTGGACGACCTGGTCATCCGTGCCACCCGGCGGGATCCCGGCGCCCGGCCCACCGACGCGGGCGCCCTCCTGGCCGAGGTCCAGGTGGCGCGGGAGGATCTGGGCAGCGTCAACGCTGCGCAGACCGCGGTGCTCCGCCCGGTCGAGCAGCCGACGATGACCATCTCCGCTGTCCAGCCGGCCTCCCGACCGTCCTGGGCACGACTTCCCGAGCAGCAGCCGGACCGGCCCGCACGCGGTCGGCGCCGCCTCGACGGTGCCCCGGACCGCTCGCGCGGTGGGATGGTTGGTCTGTTCACCGATCCGGCCAACCGACGGACGGTCGTCGCCGTCGGCGTGGTGCTGGTGCTGCTACTCAGCCTCGGCGGCTGGTGGTTCGGGTTCGGCCGCTACACGGTCGCGCCGGAACTCACCGCGCTGCCCCGCGCGCAGGCCGAGGCCCGGGCCAACCAGGCCGGACTGACCATCGCGTACGGCACCCCGCGCTACGACGCCCAAGCGGCCAAGGACGTCGTCGTCGAGCAGGATCCGCCGGTCAGCGCCCGCATCGTCAAGGGCGGCACGGTCACCCTCGTGCTCAGCCTCGGCCCCGAACGCTTCCAGGTGCCCGACGTGACCGGGCAGAGCCTCGACCTGGCGCAGGGCAACCTCGAGAAGGCTGGGCTCGTGGTGGAGCGCGGGCCGGACCAGTTCAACGACAACCTGCCGGCAGGCGTGGTGATCGGTCTCAATCCGCAGGTCGGCACCGAGGTCAAACCGGGCACCAAGATTACGGTCGTGGTCAGCAAGGGGAAGGCTCCGCTGTCCGTGCCACGACTGGTCGGTAAGAACATCACCGAGGCCCGGACCTCGCTCTCCCAGCTCGGCCTGGTCTCCGTGGAGCAGTACGTCGACTCGGAGAAGCCCAAGGACGAGGTGATCGAGCAGAACCCGCCGGACGGCACCGGTGTGGAGAAGGGCGCCGAGGTCAAGCTCAAGGTCAGCAAGGGGCCACCGGCGATCACCGTCCCACGCGTGATCGACCTGCCCTGCCAACAGGCGCAACAGCTACTGCAGGGGCAGCAGCTCACGGCCCGGCTGGACATCAACCCGAACGGCACGGTGCGCTATCAGGTGCCGGCCGAGAACACCCAGGTGCCACCGGGTACGCAGATCGTCCTCGGATGTCTGTGACGCCGTCGACGCCGGGCGGCACGCCGGCTCCACCGGTCGCGCCGAGCCGGCGGGTCGGCTCGCACACGCCGACGGCGGGCGGGTTGGCCCGGTCGGCCCTCCCGTACGTCGACGCCGTGGGTTCCGAGGTCGTCCAGGTGTACGTGGGCAACTCCCGCGGCTGGGCGATGCCGGCCGGCGATCCGGCCCAGGACGCGGCCTTCCGCGAAGGCTGCGCCGAGCGGGACGTTCCCGTCTACATCCACGCCTCGTTGCTTGTTAATCTCGGTTCCCCGACGGCGGCCACGGTCCAGCGGTCGGCCGAGACGCTGGCGCACGGACTGCGCCGCGGGGCGGCGATCGGCGCCACCGGAGTGGTCTTCCATGCCGGCAGCGCGGTCGACGTGGAACGGGAGGCGGTGGCTCTGGCCCAGGTGCGCGAGGTCCTGCTGCCGCTGCTGGACGCCGCCGCGGCGGCGGGCAGCCCGCGGTTGCTGGTGGAGCCGAGTGCGGGCGGTGGGCGGTCGCTGGCAGCCCGGGTGGAACAGTTGGGCCCCTACCTGGACGCCGTGGACCGGCATCCGTGGCTGGGTGTCTGCTTCGACACCTGCCATGCCTGGTCGGCCGGGCACGACCTGGCCGCCGAGGGCGGGATGACCGCCACCCTCGACCTGCTGGTCGCCACGGTGGGCGCCGACCGGCTGCGTCTGGTGCACGCGAACGACTCCCGGGACCTGTGCGGATCGACGCGCGACCGGCACGAGTCCATCGGCAAGGGCACCATCGGCGAGCCGTCGTTCGCCGAACTGATGCGGCATCCGGCGACCGCCGGCGTGCCGGTGCTGGTGGAGACGCCGAGCGGGGAACGGAACGAGGGACATGCCGCCGATATCGCCACCCTCAAACGCCTCCGCCCCCAACCCTCCCCGCCGCCCCTCCCCCCCGCCCCTCCCCGTCGATCTAGGGCAGATGGTCGTGAGTTGATCTCCAATCACGACCATCTGCCCTAGATCGACGGGGAGGGGGTGCGGGGAGGGGGTGCGGGGTCAGCGGCGGAGGATGGTGGTGAGGGCGTCGACCGCGCGGTCGATGGCGGGGTCGTCGATGTCGAGGTGGGTGACCAGCCGCGCGGTCCGCGGGCCGAGCACCGAGATCAGCACCCCGGCGTCCCGCGCCGCGGCGGCCAGTTGAGGCGCGTCCAGCATCGTCTTGGTGAGATCCAGCGGGACGATGTTGGTGCGCACCGGGCCGGCCACCACACCGAACGGCGCCACCGCCTCCGCCAGCCGGGCGGCGCGGGCGTGGTCGTCGGCCAACCGGCTCAGGTGCTCGCGCAACGCGTACCGACCGGCGGCGGCCAGGATGCCCGCCTGGCGCATGCCCCCGCCCAGCCGCTTACGGATCCACCGTGCCCGGTCGATCTTGTCGGCACTACCGATCACCAGTGATCCGACCGGCGCGCCGAGCCCCTTGGAGAGGCATACCGACAGCGTGTCGAAGAGTTCGCCGTAACGGGCCAGCGGGACCCGATCGGCCACGTGGGCGTGCCAGATCCGCGCGCCGTCGCAGTGCAGCGCCACGCCGGCCCGGTCGGCGACCGCGCGTAGCTCGACCAGCGTGGCCAGCGGAATCACCGCTCCACCGGCCCGGTTGTGGGTCTGCTCGACGGCGATCGCACGGGTCGGCACCGCGTGGTAGCCGTCCGGCCGGAGCATCCCGGCGACCAGTTCCGGGTCCAGGTCCGCACCGGTCGCCGGCCAGGTCCGCGAGGAAATTCCGCCGTACGCGGCAGCGGCCCCCACCTCGTACGTCACGACGTGCGCGTCGGCGTCGCTGAGCAGTTCGTGGGCCGGCGGCACCACCAGTTGCAGGGCGATCTGGTTCGCCATCGATCCGCTCGGCGTGAACAGCGCCGCCTCGTGCCCGAACAGCCCGGCGACCTCGGCTTCCAGGGCCTGGACGGTGGGATCTTCGCCGTACACGTCATCGCCCACCTCGGCCCCGGCGATGGCGGCCCGCATTGCCGGCGTCGGCCGGGTGACCGTGTCGGAGCGGAGGTCGACGAGGTCAGCCACGGAGCATCTCCGCCACGAGGAAAGCCAGCTCCAGCGACTGCTGGGTGTTCAACCGCGGGTCACACGCGGTCTCGTAGCGGTCCGGCAGATCGAGATCCTCGATGCCCTGCGCCCCACCCAGACACTCGGTGACGTCCTCACCGGTCAGTTCCACGTGCAGGCCGCCCGGATGCGTCTCCAGGTTCCGGTGCACCTCGAAGTAGCCGAGCACCTCGTCGACGATCCGGTCGAAATGCCGGGTCTTGTAGCCGTTGGAGGACTCGTGGGTGTTGCCGTGCATCGGGTCGCACTGCCAGACGACCTTGGCGCCGGCAGCGGTCACCTTGGCCACGATCGGTGGCAACGCGTCGCGCACCTTGTGGTTGCCCATCCGGCTGATCAACGTGAGCCGACCCGGCACGTTGTCCGGGTTGAGCTTCTCGCACAACTCGATCGCCTGGTCCGGGCTGGTGGTCGGCCCCAACTTGACGCCGATCGGGTTGGCGATCCGGGAGATGAAGTCGATGTGCGCGCCGTCCAACTGCCGGGTCCGTTCGCCAACCCAGAGGAAGTGCCCGGACAGGCCGTACGCCCGGCCGCCGGAGACCCGGGTCAGCGCCCGGTCGTACTCCAGGGCGAGCGCCTCGTGCGAGCAGTACAGCGTGACGGTGCGCAGCGCCTCGTCGTCGCTCATCCCGCAGGCCCGCATGAATGCCAGGGCCCGGTCGATCTCCCGGGCGATCGCGTCGTACCGCTCGCCGGCCGGCGAGTTGCGGACGAAGCCCTTGTTCCAGTCGTGCACCGCGTGCAGGTCGGCGAGGCCACCGGCCAGGTAGGCGCGCAGCATGTTCATCGCCGAGGACGAGTTGGCGTACGCGCGGATCATGCGCTGCGGGTCGGCGACCCGGGCCTCCGGCGTCGCCTCCAGGGAATTGATCATGTCGCCGCGGTACGCCGGGAGACCCCGGGCGTCGGTCGGCAGTGAGCGCGGCTTGGTGTACTGCCCGGCAACGCGGGCCACCTTGACCACCGGCAGCGAGGCTCCGTACGTGAGCACCACCGCCATCTGGAGGAGGGTGCGGGCATTGGCCAGCAGATGGCTCTCGGTGTTGTCGGTGAACGTCTCGGCGCAGTCGCCGCCCTGCAACAGGAACGCCCTGCCCTCACAGACCAGGGCCAGCCGCTCGCGCAGCATGTCCACCTCGTAGGGGGCGACCACCGACGGCACGTTGTCGAGGATCTTGCACACCTCGTCGACGGCCTGCTGCTCGGGCCAGGGCGGGGTCTGCGCCCGTGGCAGGCTCCGCCACCGGTCCAGGCCGAGGGCTTCGTCCTCAGCGGAGGTGTCGGTGGGGCGGGTGGTTCGCAGTCCCGGGCTGCCGACGGCCGGGTAGCTCAGCTGATGCCACTCATGGCGCATGACAGAAAGCGTACGGCGAAGGGTACCGACCGCTGGCACCGAGGGTGACCGTTCCGGCTGTTGGGAGGCCGCAGGTCGGGGCACCGAGGACATGCCGGGCTCCGCGGGCCGCGACGCGGCGTGGGACGCCCGCCCGGGTCACGACGACGGCGACGGCGCACCGGTCGGGTTCGCTGCGCCGCCGGGCTCCGCCGGCCCGGGGCTCGACGCCTCCGCGTCCGGCGGTGCGGTCGCGTCGGACGCCGTCTCCTCCGCGATGCACCAGGCCCCGTCGACGGGGGTCACCACGAAGGCGATGCCCCGGGTGAACTGCTGCCTGCCGACGTCGGCCCGGATGACGGTGCTCACCCGTTGCCGCCCGCCGTCGGCGACGACCTCGGTTATCTGCGCGGAAGCGACCTTGAAGTGCCCGGCGAAGTCGCCGTTGGGGCCCTGGGCCGACTGGTCGAAACTCTCGTGCAGCGGCGCGCACAACTGGGCTCGGCCGGCTGCCCGGTCTTTGGTCAGCATCGCGTCGAGGTACGCCTGGACCGTGGTCCGCGCCTCCGCCGCGCCGTCCTCGGCCGGTTCCGCTCCGCCGGGGGCGCCACCGCCGGCGCCGCCACCGTCTCCGCCGACGCCGCAACCGGACAGCACGGCAGTGGAGAGGACGAGCGCGGCGGCGCGGGCAACCGATCGGGACAGACCAGCCACGGTCGGCTCTCCCTTCGGCGGTTCAGACTGATATCGCGGGCGAGTGTGCCACACGATCCGCCTGAACGGCCAGCCGCCAAGCCGACGGAAGGGCCGCTTATTACCGCTATGCGGTGGTAAGCGACCCTTCCTCACGCTATTGCGGCTCAGAGACCGCCCGCCATCGCGTTGATCAACTCGCCGTTGCCGGTGTCACCGGACAACTCCCAGAAGAAGGCGCCGCCCAGTCCCTGACCCACGGCGTACGACATCTTGCCGCGGATCGTCGCCGGGGTGTCGTAGCTCCACCAGTTGCTACCGCACCTGGCGTACGCCGTGCCGGCCACGGTGCCGGTCGCCGGGCAGGTGTTCCTGAGCACCTTGTAGTCGTCGACGCCCGCCTCGTAGGTGCCCGGCGCCGGTCCGGTGGCCGACCCGCCGGGCGCCGTCTGGGTCACGCCGGTCCATCCCCGGCCGTAGAAACCCACACCCAGCAGCAACTTGTTCGCCGGGACCCCCTTGGCTTTCAACTTCTGGATCGCCGCGTCCGCCCAGAACCCCTGTTGCGGAATTCCGGGATACGAGGTGAGCGGCGAGTGCGGCGCCGTGGGACCCTGCGGGCTGAACGCGCCGAAGTAGTCGTACGTCATCGGCATCAGCCAGTTCAGGTCGCGCGCCGCACCCGCGTAGTCGGTGGCGTCGATCTTGCCGCCGGTGCTGCCGTCGGCGGTGATCGCCGCGGTCACCAACGCCCCGGAGCCGAACCGGGCGCGTACCGCCCCGATCAGGTTCTTGAAGGCGTTCGGCCCGCTCGTGTCGCACTGGAGGCCGCACGCGTTCGGGTATTCCCAGTCGAGGTCGATGCCGTCGAAGACGTCCGCCCACCGCGGGTCCTCCACCACGGCGTGGCAGGATTCGGCGAAGGCCGCCGGGTTCTGCGCCGCCTGGGTGAAGCCGGCGGACCAGGTCCACCCGCCGAACGACCAGAGCACCTTGATGTGTGGATACATCCGCTTGAGCTTGCGGAGCTGGTTGATGTTGCCGCGGATCGGCTGGTCCCAGGTGTCCGCGACGCCGTCCACGCTGTCCGCCGCGGTGTACGCCTTGTCGTACGCGGCATAGCTGTCCCCCACGCTGCACCGCCCGCCGGTGGTGTTGCCGAAGGCGTACAGGATGTGGGTGAGCTTCCCGGCCGAACCGCTGGTGGCGATGTTCTTCACGTGGTAATTGCGACCGTAGACCCCCCACTCGGTGAAGTAGCCCACGAGCCGGTGCGAGCCCGGCGGGTCGGTCGGGGGCGGATCAGTGGGCGGCGGATCGGTGGGCGGTGGATCGGTGGGCGGTGGATCGGTCGGCGGCGCTCCGGTACCGCACGGCGCACCGTTGATCGTGCAGGTGACCGGCGCCCGGTACCCTCCCGAGCCGATGTACCCCCAGCTCACCGAGGCACCGGGACCGAGTGGACCGGCCCAGCTCTTCGGTACGGCGACGTAACGGTTCCCGTTACGGGTCACGTCGGCGTCCCAGGAACTGCTGATCGTGGTGCCCGCCGGCAGGTCGAACTCGATCCGCCAGGTGCCCAGCGGGCTTGTCGAACCGTTTGTCACCGTGACCCGGACCTCGTGTCCGGTCCCCCAGTCGCTGGCGGCGGCAAAGGTGGCGATGACGGTGCCGGCGGCGACGGCGGTCACCGGTACGGCGACGACGGCGAGTACGGCGGCCAGCGCCCCGGCCCACCAGGCGCGATGCGGAAGTCTTCGCATCGGCCACCTCCTAATAGTAAGGAAACCTTCCAATAGGTAGGTGCGACGGTACGGCCGAGTTCACCACATCGTCAAGATGGCAAATATGTCGATCAGCTTCAGCCAGACCGGGAGCGATGTCCGGCGATCGGCCGCGCCGGTCGGACCCTCGGCGATGCGCCGGGCCGGACTCGTGGACAAGGGGCCCATGCCCCGCCCATCAGCGGCGGCAAGGGCCCCTTCCCCGCAGGTCAGGTGCAGATGGTGCCGTTCAGGGTGAACATCGTCGGGACCGGGTTGGCGCCCCCGGTATACACCCCGTTGAAGCCGATCGTGACGGACTCCCCGGGTGCCAGTCGGCCGTTCCAACTCGTACTGTCGGCGGTGACCCGGGTGCCCTGCTGGGACCACGTCGCCGACCAGCCCTGGACGATCCGTTGGCCGACGGTCGGGAAGTCGAACTCCAGCCGCCAACTGAGCATGTCCGACGGTCCGGGATTGGTGATGGTGATCGACCCGGTGAACCCGCCGGGCCAGCTCGCCGGCATCGCGTACGACACCCGGCAGCCACCACCCGGCGCCGCCGCCGTGCGGACGGCCAGGTCAGCCGACGGCGACGAGACGTTCCCGGCGGCATCCCGGGCCGTGACGAAGAAGGTGTACGGCGTGTTCGGGGTCAACCCGGTGACGGTGTACGACGTGCCGGACGCCGTGCCCACCCGGACGCTTGACGAGCCGTCCCGGCGGTGCACGTCATAGCCGGTGACACCGACGTTGTCGGTGGCCGCCGGCCAGGACAGCGGAACCGTGGTGGTGGTGACCGATCCGGCCACCGGCCTACCGGGGGCGCTCGGTGGCGTGTCGTCGTCGTTCACGGGACCGACCGGCAGCACCAGGTGGGTGATGGAGTCGGCCGGGAAGGTGGCGGTGAACCCACCGCCGGGGCTCACCGGCTGGTCGGGCTGCCGGACGACCCCGCTCAGGTCGGCGGGGCTGTACCGGTAGACCTGGGCGGCACTCGGGTGCGTCGACCGGCCGGCCACCGAGACCGGGCTGGTCAGATCGGTGCCGGACTTGTTCACCACGACCAGGGTGAGCGCCTTGTCGGACGTCCGCTCGGCCGCGTACACGGCCAGTTTCTCCTGGTCGGCACTGGTGGCCCGGACGGCGGTCTCACCGAACGCGCCGCCGGAGCCGTCGTAGTTCCGGTAGATCCGGAACGCGTGCGCCACCGGCTGGTCCGGCTCGGGTGCGGTCCACAACGCGGCCATGTCCAGTCCCTCACGACCGAAGATGCCGAGCACGTCGGCCTGCGCGAGGGCGCCGTTGATGTGGTCGTACGCCCCCCAGTTGTACTCGGTGATCGCGGTCTTCGTACCGGGGTAGTGCTGTGTCACCAGGTCCCGCATCCGCGGGATCATGCGGACCGGCGAGTTGATCCAGCTCTCGTCGACGTAGGTCGGATCCCACAGCTGGCGGGTGGAGCGCAGTCGCAGCGCCTGGGTGGCGGCGTCCCCCGCGTCGCCGAACGGGACCCCGCTCTGCTGCGGGTAGATGTGGATGTCGAAGTAGTCCAGGATCCGGGTGCCGTGCTGCTGCTCGTACGCCCGCATCTGGTCGAGGTACCACGGGCCGAGGTCGACGCCGCCGTGCGCGGCCTTGTCGGGCGGGTTGCTCCAGCATCCGGTACGGCCGCAGACGTCCTGGTCGAGGCCGGAGTAGATGATGGAGTTCAGGCCCCAGCCGACCGGTCCGAGGGTCTTGGCCTCCGGGTCGGCCCGCTTGATCGCGGCGGCGTACTCGTACGTCCGGTCCCGCAGTTCGTCGTAGCCCAGGCCGGTCGGTCGGACGTCGCGGTGGGTCGAGTGCCAGAGGTCGGGCTCGTTGTCCAGGGCGAAGTAGCGCACCCCGCCGTTCGCCGCGGTGCCGTACCGGTCCTGGAGGTGGGCGATCCAGTCGGTGACGAAGTCGGGGCCGATCTCGACGCTGGTGTCGTGCGGGTCGTTGCCGGTGATCAGCGTCCCGTCCGGCCGCTTGCCGTTGCCGCAGTCGGGCGCCCACGGGTCGGTGGACTCCTGGGGGCCGTACTTGGCGACGCTGAAGCCGCACGCCTTGGCCCGTTCCTTCGGCGTCCAGCCGATCAGCGGCATGGTCAGGATGGTCTGCGTGCCGGTGCGGACGTTCTGGTCGACGAACCGGTCCGGCTCGGAACCGTCGGGCAACTGCGACGGGTCGGGGGTGTCGGCGGGGATGTTCTCGAAGTACCAGTCGTGGGCCCGGTTGCTGGTGTCGGTCCGCCAGTTGAACCGGGTGGTGGCGTTGCCGCCCCACCGGTGCACCGGCAGCCGCAGGTCCCGAGCCAGTTCCTCGCCGGCGAAGTTCATGCCGTAGATGTCAGGGCTGATGGCGTGCCGACCGGCCGTCACGTCGACGGCCAGTGCCGGACCGGGGTCGGCCACCACCGCGGCGGGACCCGGTCCGGCCGCCACGGCCGCGGGCGGGACGACGGCGCCCGCCGCGCCGACCAGGAGAATCGTCAGGACAGTTCGTCGATGGCGCACAGCAGCTTCCCTTCGGGATCGGGGAGCCATGGGAGCGCTTCCGCCAGGATGCCCAAGACATCGTCGTACGTCAACGTCCATGGACCGCCGGCGGGTCTCCGAGAGCCCGGACCGCCAGTTCCAGCGGATAGCCGGACTCACCGGCCCCCGGCGGGTTCGGTTGGTAGACGCCCGGCCCGTAGAGCACGCCCACGCCGGCGGCGGCCAACTCGCCGAGACTGCGGACGAACGCGGGATGCGCGGCAAGGGCCGTGTTCACCGCCGGCGCCACCACGACCGGCACTCCCCGGCCGATGCCCTCCGCCACCAACGCCAGCGCCAGCGTGTCACCCATCCCGGCCGCGAGTTTGTTCACCGTGTTGAAGGTGGCCGGGCAGACCAGCACCCCAGCCGGGTCGGGCACCGTCTTCGGCTCGTCCGGTCGCCGGAACTCGTGCCGGACCGGTTGCCCGGTCGCCGCCTCGACCGCCGGGACGTCGAGGAACCGGAGCCCGTACGGAGTGGCGATGGGAATCACCGACCATCCGGCTGCCCGGGCCAGACCGACCAGTTCGGCGGTCCGGGCGGCCCGGGGACTCCCGCAGACGACGAGATGCAGGACCGGCCGGCGGCCAGATTCCGTCATGACCCGGCAGGGTACTTCACGCGCCAACGCGACCTCCCTCACCCGATCCAGTGACGGCTGAGTCGGGAATCGGTCAACCGGCTCCGCTCGGCTTGCGCGGCAGTCCGATCAACGGGACTCTGTGCATTTGCCGGTGGGGCGATGGCCCCGTCGGCCGAGGTCGACGGCAGGAGGCGGCATGACGGCAGCAGGCGGCATGTCCTTTTCCCGATCCACGAACCGGCGCCGGCTGGCGGCCCTTCTCGGCGCCGCGCTGCTCGCGGCCGGTGGCACCCTGGCCCTGCCCGGACCCGCGCGGGCAGCCACCGCCGGGCAGGCAGCCACCGCCGGGCAGGCGGCTCCCGTCGGGTACGTCCGGCTGGCCCACCTGTCCCCGGACACCCCCGCCGTCGACGTCTATCTGGGCGCCGCCGCCAAGGACGCGAAACAGCAGAAGTTCGAGGCGGTCGGCTACGGCCAGCTGTCGAACTACCAGCCGATGTCGCCCGGCCGGTACGCGGTCGCGATGCGCAAGGCGGGCGCCCCGGCCAGCGATCCCCCGGTGCTCACCACCGAGGTGTCGGTGACCGCCGGACAGGCGTACACAGTGGCCGGCGTCGGCCGGTACGCAGATCTTGGACTGCGGGTCCTCGACGACGACCTGAGCCGACCACCGGCCGGGCAGGCCAAGGTCCGCGTCGTTCAGGCGTCGGTGCGGGCCCCGGTGCTCGACGTCGCCACCCAGGACGGCCCCGTCATCGCCACCGGTGTCCAGTTCGCCACCACCACCTCGTACGCGGCGGTGCGGCCGGGCAACTGGCGGCTGCGCCTCGCTCCGCCCGGCGCCCAGGCCACCATGTCCGACGTCTCGCTCGCCGACGGCACCGTCTACTCGCTGCTCGTGCTCGACGCCAAGCAGGGCGGGCTGACCACCGAGCTGCGGGTCGACGCCCGAGGCGGCAGCGTCGTCCCGGCGGGTGGGGTGGAGACCGGAGGCGGCGGCATGGCCGCGGCCGACGACCCGTACCCGCCGCTGCTGGTGGGTGCGGTGGGAGTGCTCGTGGTCGGGCTCGCGCTCGGCGCGGTGGTCGGACTCCGGCGCGGCGGGCTCCGGCGCCGGGCACGGCTGTCCGGGTGAGCGGGTTGGTCCGGTCCCGGCCCGACCGGATCCGACCGGTCTCCCTGGCGGTCGGCGCGGCCGGCCTGCTCCTCTGCGTGGCCACCGGCACCGGGCTCGGCGTGGCCGGCGTACCAGAAGCCGCTCCCCCGGCGGTCTGGCAGCCGGCCTGCGTGGCGATGTGCGAACCGGGCATCGCCCAGTCGACCGGTGTCGGTGGCCACCGGGCCGGGCCGCCCCAGCGGGTCCGCGTCCCCCGGCTCGGTGTGGACTCACCGCTCGCGCCGCTCGGCCTGGACGGGACCGGCCGGCTGGTCCCGCCCGCCGCCTACGACCAGGCCGGCTGGTACGCGGGCGGCCCGGTCCCCGGCGCGACCGGACCGGCCATCATCGCGGGGCACCTCGACTCGCTTTCCGGGCCCGCCGTGTTCGCCCGAATCGACGAGCTGCGCGGCGGCGACGTGATCGAGGTTCACGGTGCGACCGGCTCGATCTCCTTCCGGGTCACCGCCGTCGAGCGGTACGCCAAGGAGTCCTTCGGCACCGACGCGGTGTACGGCCCGACGCCCGGCCCCGAACTGCGTCTGGTCACCTGCGGTGGCACCTTCGACGAGCGGACCCGACACTACCGGGACAACGTGGTGGTGTTCGCGGTCGCCGAGTCAGCGGCCCCGGTCTTCCCGCCCTCCGCCGCTGGCTGAGCCGCGTTCGCCCGCCGATCCCGCGTTCGTCGGCTGGTTCCGCCCGCCGGGCGTCGACGGCGGGCGGGATGCCGCCGGTTCTGCCAGCCGGCTCACTCGTTCTGGGCGGCCAACTCCCGGGCCCGGTCCCGGGCGGCCTCCAGGGCGGCCAGCAACGCGGCCCGTACCCCGTGGTTCTCCAGCTCGCGCACCGCGGAGATGGTGGTCCCGGCGGGCGACGTCACCGCCTCCCGCAGCTTCACCGGGTGCTCGCCCGAATCGCGCAACATGATCGCCGAGCCGATGGCGGTCTGCACGATCAGGTCGTGGGCCACCTGCCGGGGCAGTCCCAGCAGGATGCCGGCATCCGTCATAGCCTCCACCAGCAGGTAGAAATACGCCGGTCCGGAACCGGAGAGCGCGGTGACCGCGTCCTGCTGCGACTCGGGCACCCGGATGGTGGCACCGAGCGGGGTGAACATCTCCTCGGCCAGCGCCAGGTGTTCCGCGGTCGCGTGCGGGCCGGCGGAGATCGCGGTCATCGCCTGGTCCACCAGGGCCGGGGTGTTGGTCATGACGCGCACCACCGGAGTCCCCTCCGGCAGCCGGCGGTTGAAGAAGCTCGTCGGCAGGCCGGCACACAGCGAGATCACCAGCTTGTCCGCCGGCACCTTCGGGCCGATCTCGGCCAGCAACGCGCCGGCGTCCTGCGGCTTGACCGCCACGGCCAGCGCGTCCGCGTCCAGCACCGCGGTGACGTTGTCGACCATCCGTACGCCGTAGCGGGTGGTCAGCTCGGCGGCCCGGTCCGCCCGCCGGGCCGTGGCCAGCAGCTTGCCCGCGGGCCAGCCCGCCCGCAGCAATCCGGACAGGACCAGCTCGCCGATCTTGCCAGCACCGATCACCGCGACCGTGTGCTTCCCCGGCGCCATCGCTCCCCCTCCCAGTACCCCTCCCACCGCGCCGTCCCCTCCCCCGCCAGCCCCTCCCCCGCGACGCCCTCCCCCGCGATCTAGGGCAGATGGCCGCTCTTTGATCTCCAATCGCAACCATCTGCCCTAGATCAACGCGGAATAGCCCGGAGGGGCGACGGCGTCAGCTGCCGAAGAAGACCTCGGCCTCGGTGTACCGCTCCAGCGGAACCGTCTTCAGCTCCCGGGTCGCCTCGGCGAGCGGCACCCGGACGATGTCGGTGCCCTGCATGGCGACCATCTTGCCCCAGTCGCCGTCATTGGCGGCGTCGATCGCGTGCAGACCGAGCCGGGTCGCGAGGACCCGGTCGAAGGCGGTCGGGGTCCCCCCGCGCTGGATGTGCCCCAGCACCACGGTCCGCGCCTCCTTGCCGGTCCGCTGCTCGATCTCGCCGGCCAGCCACTGCCCGATGCCACCCAGCCGGACGTGACCGAACGCGTCCAGTTCCTGGTTGTGCAGCACCATCTGACCTTCGAGCGGATGGGCGCCCTCGGCGACGACCACGATCGGGGCGTACTGGTGCTGGAACCGCTTCTCGACGTAGCCGGCCACCTGCTCCACATCGAACTGCCGCTCGGGCAGCAGGATCACGTTGGCGCCACCGGCCAGCCCGGCGTGCAGCGCGATCCAGCCGGCGTGCCGGCCCATCACCTCCACCACCAGGGTGCGGTGGTGGCTCTCGGCGGTGGTGTGCAGCCGATCGATCGCCTCCATCGCGATGTTCACGGCGGTGTCGAAGCCGAACGTGTAGTCGGTAGCGCTGAGGTCGTTGTCGATGGTCTTCGGTACGCCGACCACCCGTACGCCCAACTCGTGCAACTTGGTCGCCACCCCCAGCGTGTCCTCGCCACCGATCGCCACCAGCGCGTCCACGCCCTGCCCGGCGAGGTTGTCCTTGATCCGTTCAACCCCGCCATCGATCTTGAACGGATTGGTCCGGGAGGAACCGAGAATCGTGCCGCCCCGGGGCAGGATGCCGCGGACCTCGGCGATGCCGAGCGGGCGACTCACCCCCTCCAGGGGCCCGCGCCAGCCATCCTGGAAGCCCACGAACTCGTGGCCGTAGTTGGATACCCCCTTGCGGACCACCGCCCGAATCACCGCGTTCAGGCCGGGGCAGTCCCCGCCGCCGGTCAGCACGCCGATACGCATCAGCCGCTCGCCTCCTGGAGCCTCGAAGTAGCCCATCGAGCCCCAGGGTCGTAGTCAGGTCAGACCGCGGCGTCGTTGCCGGCCCGGGGCGGGCCGTCACTCACCGCGCACTCTACCGGCTGGCCGGCCAGAGCCCCCACCGGCGGGCCGTCACTCACCGCGCACTCTACCGGCTGGCCGGCCAGAGCCCCCACCGGCGGGCCGACACCCACTGGGCGGCCGGCTTCCTGATCTCGTACGTCAGAAGCTGACCTCGCGGTTCTCCCCGCCCTCCGGGCGATCACCGGTGACTGCCGCCTTGGCGTAGCCGAGCAGGGTGATCACCTTGCCGTTGGGTGAGTTCCAGTACTCTGCCGAGCTTGCCCGCACCCGCAGCAGGGTCAGGCTCGGAGTGTCGAGCCCGTCCGGAAACCAGGCCTTGAGCAGCGGATTCCACAACTGTTCGGCCTTGGCCCGGTCGTACGCCTGCTCTGCGGTTCCCGAGATGGACACCCAGGCGTTGTTCTTCTGGTCGGCGAACGCGACGTTGACCTGCGGATTGCGCTCGACCTGGTGAACCTTCGCGGAGTCGGCGTCGGCGAAGAACCACAGCTCTCCGTCGAACTCAGCCTCCTGCAGGCCCATCGGCCGGCTCACCTGTCGACCGTCGGCCGTCGTGGTGGTCAGCATGCAGATCTTCGCGTCCCGGATCAGCCGGGTCACCGTGTCACGGGCCTCGGCGTCGGTCTTCGGTTCGTGGCTCATGGGTCCCCTCTCGATGGCGTCCTCCCGACCCATGCCCCCGGGATCGGCAGCCAAA
Source organism: Plantactinospora sp. GCM10030261 (assembly GCF_042666615.1). Lineage (NCBI taxonomy): Bacteria > Bacillati > Actinomycetota > Actinomycetes > Micromonosporales > Micromonosporaceae > Plantactinospora > Plantactinospora sp. GCM10030261. Next base: position 72,615 of record NZ_JBHTDD010000015.1, on the reverse strand, counting down.
CGGTCTGCCGTCATCCGGGACGGCCGACTCCTCGGTACCGAGGCCGGGCCGGGCGCAGATCTTGGACAGGTTCCGTCTTCTGAACGGAACCTGTCCAAGATCGGGGCGGAACAGGCGCGGGGGACGGCATTCGCGGCGGCGGTGCGGGCTGCGGACCGCTGCGGGCATGATCAGGCAGGGCCCCTGCGGCCTTCCCGCCGCAAGCTCGCACGGCCATCCCGCACGGCCATCCCGCCACCAGCCCACGCGGCCTTCCCACCAGCACGGTCCCACCAGCCCGCGAGGCCATCCGCCAGCCCGCGACCTCCGTCAGCCCATGACCTGCCAGCGGGCCAGGTTGTGCCGGGCGTCCACCAGGGCATCATGCCGGTCGGCGGCGGCTTCGGGCAGCGCCGGCCGGCCCCGGTCGTCCCAGAGTTGTCGCAGGTCCTTCGTGAACCGGGGCAACGCCCGGGGCAGCGCGGGCATGGCGCCCCACAGCTGGGCGAGCGCCACGTGGTCGTACGCGGCGTACCAGGCCCACAGCTCTATCCTCTGCGCCGGCTGGTCCCGCAGCGGTTCGGTCAGGAACTCGTACAGGTCGTCCCGGATGCGCTCCCTGGAGCGCCACGCCGGGTCAGCCGGCGAGGGAAGCTTGTCCAGCACGTTGCGGCGTACCCAGGGAATGGCCCGACGATCGTCGAACTCGGTGGACACGGCGTAGAACTCACGCCCGAACTCGTCGACGACGCCGATCGACACGAGGTCGATGATCCGGCCGTCCTCGACGAACTCGCAGTCATAGAAGTAGCGGTACACCATCACCGCCATCCTGAACCACGCCTCGGGGCCGGCACCGGGCGGGGGCCACGTCGGTGGCCCACCCGCCCGGCCGCGCGGTGACCCGTCCCGGCAACGGACCACCGGTCCGAGCCGGTCAGCCGGCGGGTCCCCCGGCCCGCCGAGCCGTTCCGGCGACGGATCACCCGGCCTCCCCAGGCCGACGCGCGATCGACGCGGGGCGTCGGTGGCCGACGCTCCGCCGACGCCCCCGCGAGTTCGGTCCGCCGCGGTCGGCCGGAGGAAGCACCCCCGCCCCCACTCCGGCCGACCGCGGCGCCCCGCGACCTGATCCGCCCCGGCCCCCGTGATCCCCCCGACCCGGTGCGAATCTGCAGATCATCGTGCCCTTCGCGGAGTTCTCTAACTGTCACAGAAATGATTCGAGGGGTGTACAGCACGCGACATGACAGTCATGATCTGATGGGTAACGCTGCCGGGCGGGAATCCGGTATCAATGCAGTCCGTGACCGACGTGTGGGGTCCGGAACGGCTGCGGGTCCGTACCGGGGAGGGGTTGGGCCGTGGAAGGACGCCTACCGGAGCCGGGCGACGCGCTCGCCGGTGTCGACATGTTTGCCGGCTTGGAGCCGGAGGCACGGCAGCGGGTGATCGCCGCCGCGGTGCCACGTACCTACCGCAAGGGTCAGTTGCTGTTCGTGGAGAACGACCCCGGCGAGTCGTTGATCGTGTTGCGGCGCGGGGCGGTCGCCGTCTTCCGCACGGCACCCACCGGCGAGCGGGCGATCCTCACCGTGATGCGTCCACCGGACGTGCTGGGTGAGGTGTCCCTGCTGGACGCCTCGACCCGCTCCACCTCGGCCGAGGCCATCGAGGACACCGCCGCGCTGGCGCTGAGTCGGGGCGCCTTCATGGAGCTGGTGCATTCCAACCCACGCATTCTCGACGCGGTGATGCGCTCGCTCGGCGGCCTGATCCGGCGGCTCACCGAGCAGAACGCCGACCACGTCTTCCTCGATCTGCCCGGTCGGGTCGCCAAGACGTTGGTCCGGCTGGCCGGCGAGAGCCAGGCCCCCATGATCACGATCGAACTCAACCAGAGTCAGCTCGCCGAGATGGCGGGCGGCTCGCGGCAGAGCGTGAACCAGGCGATCGGATCGTTCGCCAGCCGCGGCTGGTTGCGTACCGAGGGGCGTCGCATCGTGGTCACCGACGTCGGGGCGTTGCGCCGGCGGGCGGGGATGGTGGACCGCTAACCCGCCGAGCCAAGCCGGCAGGACCTCGTCGACCGGCCGGCGCAACCGGACCGCTCCGAGCACACCGCTCCCGCCGACCGGCAACGCCGCAACCGGCACGGCGATGCCGGCCGCCCCCGCGAGGTAACGGCCGGCATCCGGAAACCTAGTCCCTGGGCGGCGCGGTCGGTCCGGGACCGATGCGCTGGATCTCGCTGTCGTCCTTGGGCGGCGCCGTCGGTCCGGGGCCGATCCGCTCCGGGTCGTTCTTCTCGGTCTTGCCGTCGCCGCTCTTCACTTCTTCAACCACGCCCTGCTCCTCCAGTTCCGCGAGGGTGACCGCGTCAATGTCGACCATGTCGCCGGCCGCGTACACCGCACCGCTCCGATCGGTCCAGGCCGACGCCAGTCGAACGTACATTGGTGGGCTCCTCAAGGTGAACTTCCTTCAAGCGGAAAGGCTAGCGACGGAGCCCCGCCGACCAAGCGATGGTCGGATTGGCGACCGGTCGCTTACCCGACGCTGAGCCAGCCCGACATACTCTGAACCATCCAGACACACGTGACCGTCCCGACGCGCCATGGAGCGACGACATCAGCGTGAGATGCCCCGACTGCGAACGCGCCGCCGGTCCGGAGGACCGATTCTGTGGCGGCTGTGGCAAGAGCCTCGCTCCCCGGTGCATCCAGTGTGGACATCAGAACGACTTCGACGTCCGATTCTGCACCCGGTGCGGCCAGCCGCTGGTGGACGCCGGGCCGGTGGCCCAGGAGGACCGGCGCCAGGTCAGCGTGCTGTTCATCGACATCGCGGACTTCACCGCCTACGCCGAACGCACCGATCCCGAACAGGCCCGAAGCCTCCAACAGGGATACTTCTCGACCGTCCGGCGGCTCGTCCGCCAGTACGGCGGAGTCGTCGAGAAGTACATCGGGGATGCCGTGATGGTCCTGTTCGGAGCACCGGTCGCCACCGACAACGACGCGCTGCGCTGCGTGCGGGCCGGTCTGGAGCTGCAACGCGTACTCCCCCGGCAGACCGCTCCCGGGCAACCCACGCTCGGCTTCCGGGTCGGCGTGGCCACGGGCGAGGCGCTTGTCGACCATGCCGCGGCACGCGACGGCGGGCAGGCGTTCGTCACGGGCGACGTGGTCAACAGCGCAGCCCGGTTGCAGGCCCTGGCCCCCACCGGCGGGGTGGTCGTCGACGAGGCCACCTACGCCGCCACGCAACGCGAGATGGAGTATGCCGAACAGGAGCCGGTGGTGTTGCGTGGCCGTTCCGCGGTGAGCCGGGTGTGGCTGGCCACCCGGGCCCGCCCGCGCGACGAGCTGTACGCGACCGAGCTCGCCCCGATGGTGGACCGCGACCACGAGCGAGGGCTCCTGGTCAACGCCCTGCACCGGACCGTGCACGAGGGCGTACCACAGCTGGTGACGGTTTTCGGGCCCGCCGGCGTCGGCAAGAGCCGGCTGCTGCGCGAGCTGGCCCGGCACGCCGCGAGCCTGCCCGGCCGGCCGGTCGGCTGGTGGGTCGGGCACTGCCCACCGTTCGGCGAGAACGTCACCTACTCCGCGCTGGCCGACATCGTCAAGGCCTGGGCTGGCATCCTGGACAGCGACGACGAGCTGACCCGGGCCCACCGGCTGCGGACCCGGCTGTCCCGGCTCCCGGGGGGCCACCTGGGATCCCTGGCCGACGCGCTGGCCCCGCTCGTCGGGGTACGGGGCGAACGACTGGGCCCCAGCGAGACGGAGTACGCCTGGCGACGCTTCCTGCTCGCCCTCGCCTCGTCCGGTCCGACCGTGCTGGTCTTCGAGGACATGCATTGGGCGGACCAGCCGATGCTGCACTTCATCGAGCAGTTGGGGGCGGTCGCCCGACGGACCCCGCTGCTGGTGATCGCCACCGCCCGCCCCGAGTTGCGGGAGCAGCAGCCGGCCTGGACCAGCGCGATCAGCGGCGCGATCTCCATCTCCGTGCCACCGATGCACGACTCCGACATCGCGCGGCTCTACGCCCTGCTGCTCGGTCAGGCCACGCTGCCGCAGGACGCCCTCGGCCCGCTCGTGGAGTTCGCCGACGGCAACCCCCTCTACGCCCAGGAGTACACCCGGATGCTTGTGGACGAGGGTCTGCTGCGGCATGCCGGGGGCGCCCTCGCCGACGTGGAGGGCTCGTTGATGCCGCGTACCGTGCAGGCGGTGATCGCCAACCGGCTGGACCTGCTGGAGCCGGCCGATCGCACGGTGCTGCAGGCCGCCGCGGTGGTGGGGGTCCAGTTCTGGCCGGGTGCGATCGCCGCCGCGCTGGGTCGCTCGACGGAGTGGGTGGAACGGTCCCTGGACCGCCTCCAGCAGCGTGACCTGGTTTACGAGCAGCCGACCTCGACGATGGCCGCACAACCGGAGTACCGGTTCCGTCACGTGCTGGTGCGGGACATCTGCTATCAGCGGCTTCCCCGCACCGAGCGGGTGGCTCGGCACCACCGGGCCGCCGACTGGCTGGAGCAGGTTTCCGAAGGCCAGCAGAACGACCTCACCGAGGTGCTCGCCAACCATCGGTGGACCGCGCACGAGATCGCCCGGACGATCGGCATCGACCCGACGCCGTACGCCCAACCGGCGCGCGACGCGTTGACGCGGGCGGCTCGGCGAGCGTACGCGCTGCACGCCCTGGACGCCGCCAAGACCCTGCTGGACCGGGCGCTACGGCTGGACCTGCCGTCGAATCTCGGACTCGATCTCTTCGCCGCGGAGGTGGCCCTCTACCAGGACAGCGACGCGTTCCTCAGCGACGACGGCAGCAAGCGGCTCCGCGAGTTGGCCGATCGGCTCGCGGCCGCCACCGATCCGGTGGGCGCGGCGCGGGCCTGGACCCTGCTCGGCACGGCCGCCTGGCGCCGGGCTGACCGGACCGAGACGCTGGCCTGCCTGGATCGGGCGATCTCCCTCTACCGGAACCTGCCGGCCTCGGCGGAAAAGGCGGAGGCGATGCTCGAACTCGCCCGGACCCACATGATCAACGCCGAGACCGAGCAGGCCTGCGCGACCGCCCAGGCGGCCGTGGAACTCGCCAACGAACTGAAGTTGTCCGAGGTGGCGGCGAACGCTCGGATCACCCTGGCCACCGCGCGTTACATGGCCGGTGCGGCGGAGGCGATCGACGAACTCACCGACATCACCGACCATTGCCGATCGCTCGAACTGAGCAGCAGCCGCCGGGCCCTGGGCAACCTGGCCTGGGCGTTACAGGAGGAGGGCGACCTGGCCGGTTCCACCCGGTTGATCCAGGAACAATCCGCCATCGACGTGGGCGGTGGGCATGGCCTGGCCATCGGCTTCGCCGAGCAGTTCACCCACGCCTACTACGCGGGCGACTGGGCGGCGTCGATGCGGGCGGTGGCGGAGTTCACCAGCCGGCCGACCGCCGAGTGGGACCTGCACATCGTCGCGGTCTCCGGTTGGATGCGGGTGCTGCGCGGTGACCCCCCGCCGGCCGGGGTGGACGACGAGGTCGACCGGGTGCTCAGCGCCGCCCGGCGCAGCGGCTTCCACCGGGTGGTCTGCTCGACGCTCGCCCAGGCCGCGCTTTGCCGGGCCGTGCAGGGCCGCGCCGATTCCGCGCTGGAGCTGCTCGCCGAGCTGGCCGCGGACTGGCGGCAGACGAGGATGATCGCGTTCATGGAGTGGGTGGCCGCGGCCGGGCACGCCACCGCGGTCCTCGGTCCCCCGGCCGCCGAGCTGTTGCGGCAGATGCTGGATCGGGCTCCCCGCGCCACCCCGTGGGCGCGCGCCGCCCGGTACGCCACGGACGGGGCGCTGGCCACCGCCGCGGGCGAGCACCGAGCCGCCGGCCGCGCGTACGCCAGCGCCGCAGAGATCTATGCCGCGATGCCGGACCGCACGGACGAACTCCTGGCCACGGCGTTCTCGGTGGCGGCGCGGGGCCGGGCGGACGCGGCCAGGACGGCGGACAAGGCGGACCTGGTACGGGCGGATGCGGCCGGGACGGCGGACAAGGCGGACCTGGTACGCGAGTTCGCCGGCCGCAACCACGCCCCCGGGCTGCTCCGGCTCGCCGGGCTGACCCGGGCCTGAGGGAGGTCGGCCCGCGGGTGCTCAGGCGGGGATCGGCTCGGTCGGCTCCCGCGCCGGGCCGGTCGCTGTCCGGGCGAGGTGGTCCTTCACCTTCTGCGCGTACGTGTCGACGTACTCGCGCCCGGACAGCTCCATCAGCTCGTACATGATCTCGTCGGTGATCGCCCGCTCGACGAACCGGTCGCCGGCCGCGCCCGCGTACCGGGAAAAGTCCAGCGGCGCGCCGAACCGGATCCGGACCCGCTGGATGCGCGGGATCAGCTTGCCCGGCGGTTGGATCTGGTCCAGGTTGAGCATCGCCACCGGGACCACCGGGGCCCCGCTCTCCAGTGCCAGCCGGGCCACCCCGGTCTTGCCCCGGTAGAGCCGCCCGTCCGGCGAGCGGGTGCCCTCCGGGTAGATGCCCGCCAGCCCGCCCCGGCGGAGCACCGCCAACTGGGTGTCCAGGGCCGCGCGGGCGGCCTGGCCACCCGACCGGTCGACCGGGATGGTGCCGGCCCCTACGAAGAACATCTTCGTGAGCCAGCCCTTGAGCCCTTTACCGAGGAAATATTCGGCTTTGGCGACGAACGTCACTTTTCGCTTGACCATCAGCGGCATGAAGATCGAGTCGGAGAAGGACAGGTGGTTGCTCGCGAGGATCGCCGGCCCGGTGGCGGGCACGTACTCCAGTCCCTCGACCCGCGGCCTGAAGATCAATCTGAGCCAGGGACCAAGGATGACGTACTTCATCAGCCAGTAGAACACCGTTGTCCCTCCGAGGCTCCCGCCAACCGCCGCAGGACGGCCCGGCGCCACACGCGGGACGCATATGGCGGTGCGGACCGTCGCCGTCGAGCCTACGAAGCGGGTACGCCGCGCCACAACGCACTCCCGGAACCGGTGGTGGCCGTGTCACGATTCAAGGCACGGCGGTCGGCGTGGACGCGGGTCGCGGCGGGCGGGGACGAACGGGCGCGGACGCGCCGGCGAGGAGGGGGTGTCGGTGTCAACTGGTGGGGCCCGGCGGGGCCGGCGCGACAACGGGCTCGACGCGTCCGAGTACGCGGTCGCCGGTGACGTGGACCCGCGGGTCGGGGAACACCTGCTCGACGTGCTGGCGGCGGGTGGCATCGCCGCGTACCTGCAGCCCTCGGCGGATCTCAACCCGGTGACCCGGACCACCACGGTGCCCGCCCGGCCGGTCGACCGGCTCTATGTCGACCGGGTCCATCTGGCCACCGCGCGCGACTACCTCAGCCAACTCGCCGACGAGGGTGGCGCGCCGCCGCCCCGGGGTGACGGGGGCGATCCGGACGTGGACGCCGAGTGGGAGAAGATCATCGCGGGTTATCACCTGGACGCCGGTGCCGCGCGGCCCTGGCCGGACGCGGAGGACGTGTCGGCCGGCGAGGAGCGGCCGGCCAACGAGGCGGCCGTCGGAACCCCGAGTCCCGGTGAACCAGCCGGGCGGCGTCCCCAGGGCGACGGGACCGAGCCACCACCCGTACCGGCCACCTCGGCGACCGACCCGCCGAAGCCGACCGTTCCCCCGCCCCCCGGTGGCCGGCGGCTCACCTCGGCCACCCACGTCTCGGGGATCTCGGTCGACGACGGCCGCACCGTCGACGGACCGTCCCTGCTTGACGGTCTCGACACCTTCGGTGCCGACCTGCCCGACGGCCCGGAGGACGGTTACACCCCGCCGCCACCGCCTCCGCTGCCGCGACCGTCCGGGTACACCGTGGTCGGCGTGCTGGCGATCGTGCTCGGCTTCGCCCTCTTCCTGTTTCCGACGGCGCTGCCGGTGGACCCGACGATCGCCCAGGTGCTCGGTTTCGGCGGCATCATGGCCGGTTTCGTCACGCTCGTCTGGCGGCTGCGTCCGGGCGACGACGACCCGGATCCGGACGACGGCGCCGTCGTCTGACCGTTGGCGGGCAGGATGGCGACGACCACCGCCTCGACGACCACGCCCGCGGATCGACCTCGACGGTGCGGTGACACGCACGTCGCGACACCGACCACCGGCGCAATGAGCACTCAGTCCGGTGGGGTACCACCGGTTCCGCGCCGTGCGGTAATAATCGCGTAACGTCCGGTAGGTAGAAATACTGTTGGTAGCCGCTGTCATCCCCTCCGTCGCCGGCCTGCCGGCGCCCCGAACCCCTCGCGAGGTGCCATCGATGCGCCCACGCTCGCTCGTTGTGGTGGCCAACCGCCTGCCGATCGACGACAGCGTGCCGGACGGTGCCTGCGAGTGGCGGCGAAGCCCGGGCGGTCTGGTAAGCGCCCTGCATCCGCTGCTGCGCCGGCAGCCGGCCACCTGGGTCGGCTGGGCCGGTCGGAGCGGACCCGCCCCCAGCCTGCCCGACATCGACGGCGTCCGGATGGTCACGGTCCCGCTGTCCGATGAGGACATCCGGGACCACTACGAGGGCTTCGCCAACGCCACCCTCTGGCCGCTCTACCACGACGCCGTCGAGCAGCCGACCTATCACCGGCGCTGGTGGGAGGCTTACCGGCGGGTCAACCAACGGTTCGCCGACGCGGCGGCGGAGGTCGCCGACCCGGAGGCTGTGGTCTGGGTCCAGGACTACCACCTGCAACTCGTCCCGGCGATGCTCCGCGAGCGTCGGCCCGACGTGCGGATCGGCTTCTTCCTGCACGTGCCGTTCCCGCCGCCCGAGCTGTTCATGCAGCTTCCCCGCCGCGACGCACTGCTCACCGGGCTGCTCGGCGCCGACCTGATCGGTTTCCAGCGCCCCCAGGCCACCCACAACTTCGCCCAGCTCGCCGCCCGCCTGTTCGACCTGCCCGCGACCGACGAACGGATCACCGTCGGCGACCGGGCGGTGCGCACCGGCGCCTTCCCGGTCTCCATCGACATGGCGGAGATGGCCACGCTGGCCAACCAGTCCGAGGTGATCGAGCGGGCCCGACGCTGGCGCGGCGACCTCGGCCACCCGAGGCACGTGGTGCTGAGCGTGGACCGGATGGACTACACCAAGGGCATCGAGCAGCGCCTCAAGGCGTACAGCGAACTGCTCGCCGACGGGCGCGTCAAAGTCCACGAGACGGCGCTCGTCCAGGTCGCCATGCCCAGCCGCGAGCGGGTGGGGCACTACCAGGTGCTCCGTGACCGGGTGGAGCGGGAGGTCGGCCGGATCAACGGCGAGTTCGGCCGGGTCGGCGAGCCGGCCGTCCACTACCTCACCCAGCCGTTCAACCGGGCCGAACTGGCGGCCCTCTACCGGGTGGCGGACGTGCTGGCGGCAACCCCACTTCGGGACGGGATGAACCTGGTGGCCAAGGAGTACGTCGCCGCCCGGGTCGACGACACCGGCGCCCTCCTGCTCAGCGAGTTCGCTGGCGCCGCCGTCGAGTTGACCCATGCGTTCCTCGTCAACCCGCACGACCTGGACGGGTTGAAGCGCACCCTGCTGACCGCGCTCCAGACCCCGCCGGCGGAACTGCGCATCCGCATGCGGGCCATGCGGAGCCATCTACGCACCCACGACATCCGGGCGTGGGCCCGTGCTTACCTGACGGCACTTGACGAGACCGGCGGACTGGCCGCCCGGCTCACCGCCGACTGAGCGATGCCCGGCCGGCGACGCGCCCTCACCGCCGGACGAGGTCCGTGGTGGGCGCCTCCTTGTCCAGCCAGTCGAGGATCGCGTCGATCGGCTCCGCCCAGCCGACATCCAGCATCATTGCGTGTCCCATGCCGGGGAACAGCAACGGCGCCGTGCCGTGCCTGCCGGCCGCCGCGGACAGCGCCGCGGGCGACACGACCCGGTCGTCCGGGCTACCGAGCACCAGCACCGGCGGACCACCGACCGCGGGTTCGTCGGTAGGTCGGCCGAGCAACTGCCACTGGGCTCGCCAACCGGCCCGACCGAGCCGGTCCAGGTAGGCCCGCGCTGTCGCCTCCGGCAGGTCACGGCTGAACAGCTGGCGACGGTTCAGGCGCAGCCCGCCGCCGAACAACGCTGGCACCGTACCGGCCGGATTGCGGCGCAGCGCCGTGCCGAGCGTGCCCCAGCCCCCGAGCACCGGGGCCACCAACACCGCCGCCCGCGCCGGATACCGGGCCAGCGCGTGCTCCACGATCCGGGCGCCGGCGCCGTGCCCCACCAGCACCGCGCGCCGCGGCAGGCCCGCCGCCACCTGGACCACGTCATGCGCATACGCCCGCAGCGTGGCGTCCGGCGCCGGGTCGCTCTCGCCGTGCCCGCGCGGGCTCAGCGCGTACGCGGGGAAACCGCGACCCGCGGCGTGCTCCAACCAGTGCGCGGCGAACGCCCAGGCACCGTGCCCGAAACCCGGCACGAACAGCACTGGCGGGCGGTCCTCGTCCTGCCGGGGTAGGGCGCTGCGCACCTCACGGCGCACCGGCGGCACCGGACGGGCCCAGTCCCGCGACCGCATGATCTGAAGTCGGTTCCCCGTCATGCCGGCACCCCCAGCTCGTCCAGCGCCCGCTGCAACGCGCGCATGTATTCCACGTGGCTGACCTCGAACCAGTGCCGGGTGCTGTCCTTCACCCGAGCCTCGTGCCAGCGGCGGTCCGCGTCCGCGTCGATCCGCCCGCCGAACGCCCGGGCGCGCTCCGGGGCCCGCTCCCGCTGCCGCAGATATCGCGCGATCAACACGCTCTGCCAGTGCGACAGGGGGAAGATGCCGGAATCCGGCTGCACCAGGCCCACCACGGCCAGGGTCGGATGGCGGCGCGGGAAGGCGTTCAGATACAGCGCCGGCCGGCCGGACTCGTCGGCGCCGAGGATTCCCTGGTCGAGGAAGTCGAACGTGGGTAGGTAGCCGGTCGCGAAGATGACCAGATCCGGCTCGATCTGCCGACCGTCGCTGAGCACCACCTGGGCCCCGTCGAACCGGGTCACCTCCGGCACCGGCGCGATCTCCCCGTGGCCCACGTAGTAGACGAGCTGGCTGTTCGCGATCGGGTGCGTCTCGTACACCTTGTGGTCCGGCCGGGGCAGGCCGAACCGGGTGAGATCGCCGACGGTCAGCTTCAGCAGTCGGTGAAACAACCACTGGCGCAGCCACAGCGGCAGCCGGTACCGGTGCGCCGTGTCGTTCACCTGGTCGGCCGGGCGACCCAACACGTACTTCGGTGCGTACCAGTAGCCGCGGCGGGTGGAGTGCCAGCACCGGGCCGCCTGCTGCGCCGCCTCCACGGCGATGTCACAACCGGTGTTGCCGGCGCCCACCACGAGCACCCGCTTGCCGCGCAGCTGCGCCGGATCCTTGTACGCCGACGCGTGCAGTACCTGACCGCGGAACCCGTCCAACCCGTCGTACGCCGGTATCTTGGGCGACCAGTTGTGGCCGTTGGCGACCACCACGGCGGCGTACCGCGAGGTGCGCTCGGCGCCGTACCCGCCGGTGCTGCGGGTGGTGACATACCACCGGTCGTCCCCCGCCGGCTCGACCCGGATCACCTCGGTGCCGAACCAGATGTGCCGGCGCAGGTCGAAGTGGTCGGCATACCGCTCGAAATAGGACAGTAGCTGGGCGTGGTGCGGATAGTCCGGCCAGGTGTCCGGCATCGGGAAGTCCGGATACTGGGTGAACGGCTTCGACGAGATCAGGTGGGTGCTCGCGTACACCGGGCTGCGGTCGTGCCGCCAGTTCCAGATGCCGCCGATCCCGGTCTCGCGTTCGTAGCAGTCCACCCCGAACCCGTACTCGGTGAGGTTCTTGACAGCGGCGAGCCCGCTGGCGCCCGCGCCGATGACGCACACCGTGTCGCCCCGGTCGTACACCTGACGGCCGTCGGCGGGCGCGGCGGCGCCGGGCTCCGGGCCGGTGTGGTCGGTGGAGGTGGACACCCCGGATCTCCCTCGTATCGATGTAAGGAAGGGCCCTTGTTACCGCTTGTTGTATAACAAGGCCCCCTGTCAACCCAGTAGCAGGTCCGCCAACACCGGGTAGTGGTCGCTGGCGCGCCGGATCTGTTCGGTGTCCGGCACCTGGCAGTCGACCACCTGGACGCGTGGATCCACGAAGATCGCGTCGATCCGTCGATCGGCTGTCGGGCAGGGGAACGTGAGGACGTCCGCCCGGCCGGCCGCGACCGCGGTGTCGACCAGGCCGTCCGCCATCGTCCGCCAGGCGGCACCGTCCGGGCGCTCGTTCACGTCCGCCCCGATTATCACCGGCAGTTCGACGTCCGCCAGTTCCGCCCTGAGCAGGCCGGCCTGGCTCGACCGCTCGACCGGATCGAGCGACAGGTGCGACCCGACCACGACGAACCGGGACACCGTCGAACCGTCGGGCGCCGGTCCGACCGAACACTCCGCGAACGCGGCCCCACGCAGGTGTCGGCCGGGGGTGAGCGGGAACCGCGTGGTCCACGTCCGGTGCACCCGGACCCGCAGCGTGGTCAACACCAGGTTGCCGAGCGCCGGCAGGCCACCGACCGCCACCACCATGCCGAGCCGTTCGGCGAGCGCGGCACAGCCGTGCCGCCAGCGGAACCGGCGCGGAGCCTCCTGCACCAGGACCACGTCGGGGGCCAGAGCACGGACGGCCGCCGCCAGCGCCGCCAGGTCGTCCCGCTGGCTGTGCACGTTGTACGACATCACCCGCAGCCGGTTACCGGCGGTCATCTGGCGTCCTTCCGATCCACGCGGACACCCACCTTAGGTCGCTCGCGACACCACCTTAGGTCACGGTCGCCGCCACTTGCGATCGGCGCGACCGCCCGATGTCGACGTGCGGAGGGTAGGGTGCCGCTCGACCTCATCGATCCCGCACCGCGGGACCGCGCTGGGCGAGGAACACCTCCAGCGCGGGGTCACGGCCGGTGTTGCACTTCGCCAGCACTTCGGCGGCGGCCGATTCGCTGCTCTCCGCCATCGTCTCCTCGCCCAGCAGCCGGTAGGCCCGGGCGAGCTGCGACAGCACGATCCCGCGCAGGTAGGGGCGGCCCAGCCCGTCGGTGAGCTGTCCGGCCCGGCGCAGCTCGTCGAGGGCGGCGTGCCCCGCGCGCCGCCACACCGCGAGTTCGGCCCGTACGACGTAGCCCTCCCACTCCGCCTCGCCGTATCCGACTTCCCGCGCCTGGGCGACGCCCAGGTCCAGCCAGCGGGTGGCATCGGCCAACTCGCCGTGGCCGGCCAGGATCCGCCCCAGGTTGACGTACCCCCGGGCCAGCCCGAACCGGTCCTCCTCCGCCGTGCGAAGCGACAGGCTACGACGCAGGAACCGCTCGGCGGAGCGCGTGCGGCCGAGGGCGGCGTACACGTCGCTGAGGTTGTGCAGGCCGATCGCCCGTTGAATGGCGGTGCCGCTGTCCCGCAGCCTCCGCAACGCCGAGACGTTGTACGCCGCCGCCTCCGCACAGTTGTTCATTTCGTAACAGAACAGGCCGAGGTACTGAAGCGTGACACCTTCCTGCGGGTCCCCGATCCGTCGCTGTATCCGCAACGCCGCGCCGAGATGGTCGAAGGCCGCGTGACTGTCACCTGTCCGCTGGCTCACCAGCCCGAGCGAGATCAGGGCGAGCGCCTCGGCCGCGTGGTCCCCCGACTCGACCGCGGCGTCCCGGGCGAGCATGGCGAGTTCACCGAGCATCCCCCAGCGCGCCCGCGGCGAGAGGTACGGAGCCAGTATCCGCCGCAGGTCCAACGCCGACTCGGCCGGATGGTGCCGGGCCATGGCCAGCAGGACCGGAAGTTCCGTCTCCAACCAGGCAGCCGCCGCGGACGCGTCGGCGATCGTTGCCACCGGGGACGGTTCGCCGACGGTTGGTCCGTCCGATCCGGGCGGGATACCGGGGCGGATGAACGACATCGCTCGCTGCGCGGAATGCACGTAGTGGTCGATGGTGCGGCGGGTGGCCGCGCTCCGTTCGGCGGCCGGTTCGTCGGCCGCCGCCAGTTCGGCTCCGACCAGGCGAAGCAGGTCGTGGATGCGGAACCGGTCCGACCCGAGGGGATCCACGAGGCGGAGCTCGACGAGCCGGTCGATGACCGCCTCGGACCGGGCCGGCGGGGTGCCGAGCAGCGCCGACACCGCGTCGATCCCGAACTCCGGCACGGCGAGACCCGCCAGCAGCCGGAACCCCCGGGCCGCCGCCAGGTCGACGGCGGAGGACGACTGCCGCAGCTGGAGGTAGCTCGTCCGCAGACTCGCCCGCACGCTCAGCTCGGGGAGTTCCAGCAGGTCCAGCCGCTCGCGTTGGTCGGCGAGCCGGTCGGCGAACCGGCCCAGGGTCAGTGTCGGTTGTGCCACCAGGCGGGCCGCCGCCACCCGCAGCGAGAGGGGCAGATGCCCACAGAGCCGGCCGATCGCCGCGGCCGCGGCCGGCTCGGCCGCGACCCGGCGTTCGCCGAGCACCTTCACGAGCACCTGAACCGAGTCCTCCGCCGTCAGTGGCCCGACCGGCAGGTGCGCCGCCCCGTCGAGGGACGCCAGCAGGACGCGGCTGGTAACCAGGACGAGACAGCCCTCCGCGGCGGGCACCAGGGGGGCCACCTGGGCCGAGTCCGCGGCGTTGTCGAGCAGCATCAGCACCCGCCGCCCGGCCAACCGGGAGCGGAACTGCCCGACCGCCTCCGCGACGTCGCCGCTGATCCCCGAGGAGGGCAGCCCCAGCGCGGTAAGCATCCGGGCCAGCGCCACATCGGTCGCCAGCGGGGGGTCCGCCGGGGTGGCGCCGTGCAGGTCGAGGTAGAGCTGCCCGTCGGGGAACCGGTCGATCAGATCGTGTGCCACCTGGACCGCGAGTGTCGATTTGCCCACGCCGCCAGGTCCGTGGATGGCGAGCACCGTCGGCCGGGCCCGCGGTCGGGACGCGGCGGCAGCACGGTGCAGCGCCGCGATCTCACGTTCCCGCCCCACGAGGACCGCGGCGGCCGGCGGTAGCTGCCGTGGCGGCTGCGGACCAGCGCCGACCAGCCGTCGCGGTGTGCCGACGGACTCCCGGAAACCGGGTCCGCCCACCGTGACGTCGCGCAGCAGCACGGCCTGCTGCGCCTGGCGCAGCTCGGGACCTGGATCGATGCCGAGCTGCTCGCGGAGGATGGCCCGGGCACGCTGGTACGCCTCCAGCGCGGCGGCGGCGTCGCCCGCGCGGTAGAGCGCCGCGATCATCAGCGCGTGTACGCGCTCGCGGAGGGGATGGTCGGTGACGAGCCGGCGCAACTGCGCCAGGGCGTCCGCGGGACGGTCCAGTTGCAGCAGAGCCATCGCCCGGTCCTCGGCGGCCTCGGTCAGTTCGGCATCGAGGGTGGCCGCGTAGGTGCTGAGCAGCGGCCCCGTGGGAACGTCCGCGAGCGCCGGGCCCCGGCTCAACGCCATCGCCCGATCGAGGTACGACAGGGCGGTGGCCACCTCGCCGTCGAGGTGCGCCTTTCGACCGGCCGCCACCAGTTGGCGGAACGCCTGCACATCGAGCTGTTCCGGTTCGGCGCGGATCACGTAGCCACCGTCGACACTGCTCAGGATGGCGTTGCCGGGCGCGCCCAGCAGCCGCCTGATCGTGTTCACGTAGGTCCGGACGTTGGCTCGGGAGGACGGCGGCGGATCTCCGCCCCAGACCTCCTCCACGAGTTCGTCGACGTCGACCCGTTCGTTCGCCCGTGCCAGCACGCACGCCAGGATCGTGCGAGGTTTGTACGGACGCACGATGACCAGGTCATCGTCGCGCACCACCCGGAGCGGACCCAGCAGATCGAACCGCAGCACCACACCCTCCGCGACGGTAAGGCCGATGGGGCGACGGTCGTCGCTGACCGGATCGTCAGCCTAGACGGTGGGCGGCGGACGGTCCGGCGGCGGACGACGGAGCCGGCGGTAGCCGGACCGTCCAGGAACACCAGGCCAACCGATCATATCGACCCACGCCGCTGTATGTCCGTTGTATCCGGCGGCGCTACGGTCATCGACACGGGCAGGTCCACGCCGCCGGTTCGCCACCGCGAGGTGACCGACACGGGGCGGTCACCGACGGGTGGCGGAACCGGGCGGGACGCTCCGACCTGACCCCTACTGACGGGCCAGGTCGGCCGCTACCGACGGGCCAGGTCGGCCGCCCCGACCACGCCCGCGTCGTTGCCCAGTTCCGCCGGCCGGATCTCGGCGACCGGCAGGCGACCGCGCTGCGCCAGCGACTCGCGGTAGGAGCGGTCGGTGGGGCCGAGCAGCAACTCGCCGGCGTCGATCACACCGCCGCCGATCACCACCATCTGCGGGTCGAGGATCTGGACCAGGTCCGCCATCGCCATGCCGAGCCAGCGGCCGAGTTGGGCGAACGCCTCGGCGGAGACCGGGTCGCCGGCTTGCGCCGCCGAGGTCACCATCCGGCCGGTGACCGCCTCCGGGTCCCCGCCCGCCAGGTCGAGCAGGAGGGTTGCCCGGTCCGGCTCCTGCCGCGCCCCCGACCGGGCGAACCGCACCAGGGCGCTGCCGCTGGCGTACTGCTCGATGCAGCCCAACCGGCCGCAGCCACACAGGTGCCCGTCCGGCACCGCCAGCATGTGGCCCAGCTCGGCCGCGATGCCGTTGGCCCCGCGCAGCAGCTCGCCGCCGAGGATCACGCCGCCACCCACGCCGGTGCCGATGGTCAGCATCACCATCGACGCGTCGGCGGTCCGCGCGGCGCCGTGCCGGAACTCGGCCCAGGCGGCCGCGTTGGCGTCGTTCTCCACGATCACCGGCAGCCCCACGGCCGTGCTGACGTACTCCCGCAGCGGCTCGTCCCGCCAGGCGATGTTCGGCGCGAACTGCACGATCGACCGGCTGGCGTCGATCCAGCCGGCCGCGCCGATGCCCACCGCCTCGATCTGCCGACCGGCGGTCAGCTCGGTCACCACCTCGATGATCACATCTCGGGTCTTGCCGACGTCCTCCGCGGGGGTGTCCCGCCGGGCGCGCGCCAGCACCGTGCCGGACTCGTCGACGACACCCCCGGCCACCTTGGTGCCACCGACGTCGACTCCGATGGTCAGCGTCACGCCGCCACTCCCTCCGCTGTACTGCCCGGCTCACGCCGCCGGTCGTGGCCGCGGCCCGCCCGGTCGATCCTGACCCTTACTCCCGCCGGTGCCGGTCGATCAGGACGCCGGCGGACCGGGGTCGCCAGTCCGCCTGCCGCCGGTGGACGGCTCACCGGTGGACGGGACGCCACCGCCGGTGGGTGGCGCGCCGCCGGTCTCGTCGTCCGGCTGCGCGGCGGTGGCCGCCGCCCAGACGTCCACCCCGGCTGCGGGTAGATCATGCCCCGCCCCGGTCGCCGCGCGCCACACGGCGTCCGGATCCGATCGACCGGACCGGTCGATCGTGGATTCCTGCGGCCCCTGAGGGGGCACCGGGAATCCACGATCAGCGGGCTCGCCCCCGGGCTCCGGCCCGCCGTACGGCGGCCCACCCGACGGGCCGCCGGACGCACCGCCGGCCTCTGGAGCGTCGGCCTTCGGGCCACCGGCCGGCGGGGACCCCGTACCGCCCGACCGCGGGCTTCCAGGTGCGGACCCGGCGGCCGAGCCGAGCGCGCGGAGCATGCTCGCCACGCCGGCGGCGAGGTCGCCGGCGCCGGTGGCGAGCCGCTCGGCGAACTCCGGGCTGGGGTCGCGGAGCGCGGCGATCGACCGGCAGATGGGGCAGACGCAGCATTCGGCAGCACCGGTGGCGATCCGGGCACTGTCCGGGGCGGGCGGTGGATCGCCCGCCGGGCCGGCGCTCGCGAACCGGTCGAACACGCCAGCGAGCAAGGAGCCGACCGGGTTGGCGCCGGCCCACCCGGTCCCGGCGTGGCCTGTCGCACCGCTCGCCGTGGCCAGCCGAGCCGCCGCCAGCACGGTGGCCACCAGGCGCTCGGCCTCCTCCCGGGCGCTGCCTGGATCGCTATCCGTCATGGTCGGCACCCCCGTTCCGGCGACCGGTCGGTCCCGCCGCCATCTCCACCGCCGTCATCCCGCTTCGCCGGCCTCGACCCGCCGCTTGAGCTGCTTCAACGCCGTATCCATGATCATCTTTTCGGCCTTGCGGCGGAACATGCCAAGCGTCGCGATGGCCAGCTCCACCTCCAGCGTGTACGTCACGGTGCAGCTTCCGTCGCCGTTGTCCGCCAGGTCGTACGAACCGTTCTGGCGGCGCTGGGTCCGGCTCGGCGCCGCCAGCTCCCACTCGATTCGGGACAGGTCCTCGGCGTACGAGTAGACAAGCGTGTAGTCGTCGGCCAGCACTCCGGCGTCGACCACGAACCGGACGCGGCTGGCGTAACCGTCCTCGTACTCCTCCAGCACCTCCACGGTGCGGACGGCCTCGGTCCACTCCGGGTAGCTGGCGAAGTCACATATCACTTCCGCGACCTGGGCGACCGGCGCGGCGATGACGATCGACTGGGTGGAGGAGTCCGCCATGGCAGGCAGGCTACCCTCTGTGCCGATGTCAGGGACCGGCTGGCCGGGCGGGCCGTCCGGGGACGCCCGGTTGCCGACTCTCGGGCCGGACCAGGGCCAGGTGGCACGCGGCGTACGGGCGGCCAGCAGGCGAAGCGCCGGACCGGCCGGGTAGGTTCGGGTAGCCGCCCCCGGAGGGTTCCGACGTCCGACGGCAACGAGTACGAGGAGTGCAGGTGCGCGAGTTCTCCGTTCCCCCGGTCGTCACCGTGGGCGACGCGGCCAACCTGACCGACCCGGTCTGGGACAATGCCGCCGCCGCACCGGACTTCGTGCAGTTCGTCCGGCCCACCCCCGGCGGCGGCTGGGCCGACGTGACCTGCCGGCAGTTCCGCGACGAGGTGATCGCGCTGGCTCGCGGCCTGGTCGCGGCCGGTATCCAGCCCGGGGACCGGGTCGGGTTGATGAGCCGGACCCGATACGAGTGGACTCTCGTCGACTACGCGATCTGGGCCGCCGGCGCCGTGTCCGTGCCGGTGTACGAGACGTCGAGCGCCGAGCAGGTCGCCTGGATCCTCTCCGACTCCGGCGCGGTGGCCTGCGTGGTCGAAACCGGGGCGCACGCGCTCGCCGTCGCCGGGATCCGCGCGGACCTGCCGGGTCTGGCGCAGGTGTGGACGATCGAGACCGGAGATCTGGACGCCCTGCTGGCGCGGGGTGCCACCGTCGACCCGGGCGAGATCGACACCCGCCGCCGCGACGTCCGGTCCGGGGACCTCGCGACGATCATCTACACCAGCGGCACCACCGGCCGGCCGAAGGGCTGCGCGCTCACCCACCGGAACATGTACTCGGACATCTTCAACGCCATCCCGGTGCTGCCGAACCTCTTCCACGAGGGCGCGTCGACGCTGCTCTTCCTGCCCCTGGCGCACTCCTTCGCCCGGCTGATCCAGATCGGCGTGGTGGGCGCCCGGGTCACCATGCTGCACCTGTCGGACACCAAGCAGCTGGTCGACGAGTTGCAGCGATTCAGGCCGACCTTCGTGCTCTCCGTTCCTCGGGTATTCGAGAAGGTCTACAACGGCGCGGTGCGGAAGGCGCAGGCCGAGGGAAAGGGTTCGATCTTTGCCCGGGCCGAACAGGTGGCGGTTGCGTACAGCGAGGCGCTGGACACCCCGTCCGGCCCCGGGTGGCGGCTGCGTCTACAGCACCGCGTCCTCGACCGACTGGTGTACCGCAAGCTCCGGGCGGCGCTCGGCGGCCGGTGCGGGGCGGCGATCTCCGGGGGCGCGCCACTGGGTGCCCGGCTCGGCCACTTCTTCCGCGGCGTCGGGATCGCCATCCAGGAGGGGTACGGGCTCACCGAGACCTCACCCGCGGTGGCGGCCAACCTGCCCGGTGCCACCCGGATCGGCACCGTCGGCCGCCCGTTGCCCGGGGTCACCATCCGGGTCGCCGACGACGGCGAGGTGCTGATCAAGGGCGACGTCGTGTTCCAGGGGTACTGGAACAACCCGGATGCCAGCGCCGAGGTGCTGCGGGACGACTGGTTCTACACGGGTGACCTCGGTCAGTTGGACCCGGACGGGTACCTGACGATCACCGGCCGGAAGAAGGAAATCATCGTTACCGCGGGCGGCAAGAACGTCGCGCCCGCCGTGCTGGAGGATCGCATCCGGGCCCACCCACTGATCAGTCAGTGCGTGGTGGTCGGTGACCGGCGGCCGTACATCGCCGCGCTGGTCACCATCGACGAGGAGGCGTGGCCCGCGTGGCTGGACGGCCACGGCCATCCGGCCGGCACCGCCGTCGCCGACCTGCGCGAAGATCCGCAACTACGGGCCGAGATCGAGGCCAGCATCGACGAGGCGAACAAGACCGTCTCGAAGGCCGAGACGATCAAGAAGTTCCGCATCCTTCCGGCGGACTTCACCGAGGCCAGCGGGGAGCTGACCCCGTCACTGAAGGTCAAGCGGAACGTGGTGCAGAAGACATGCGCCGAGGAGATCTCCGCCATCTACGAAAGCTGACTACGATCCGTCAGGTGCCCGCGTCCACCGTCGCCCAGTCCCGTCCCCACCCGCTGGCGGCGACGGGCCGCATGGTCATGCTCGCCCTGGTCGCCGTGCTCACTCTGGTGGCGACCCGGCAGCCGGTCCTGCTCTGGTGGGTGGTCCTGCTCGCCGCCGCCGGGATACCAGCCCTGCTGGCCCCCCGGCACTGGCTGATCGGTCCGCTCGGCAGGGCCGCCGAGGTGGTGGTGATCGGCCTGGCGGCGAGCCAGGTCGCGGCCCAGGCCACCATGGGCGGCGGTTGGGGCGCCTCGGCGTTCCTCCCCTATCTTGCCGTGCCGCTCACGCTTGTCGCCCTGGACCGGCGCACCTGGGAGGGTGCCGCGCTGCTCGGCATCGCCGCGGTGGTCCTGCTGGGCAGTGCCGCCGTCACCGGCTCGGGAGCCCAACGCCTGGTCAGCCAGCCGTGGTACCTGGCGGTCTGCGCCCAGTGGCTGATCCTCGCCGCGCTCGGGCTGTACGCGGCGGCGACGTTCCAACGGGTCATGCAGGCCCGCGGGGAGGCCCGCCCGCAGCCGTACGCGGAGGCGACCCGGCTGCTCACCCAGCTCCGCAGCGTGGCCCGGCAGCTCCCCGGGGCGACACTCGATCCCGGCGGCATCTCCGAGCACCTGGTCGAGGAGTTGCTCACCGTGACCAGGGCCGACCGGGCGGCGGTGCTGTCGGCGAGCGGCGGTGGCCGACTGGTGGTGCTCGCCCAGCGCGGTGCCGACCGGGTCGACTGGGAGACGACCCTGGACGCGGACTCGGCGATCGCCGACGCCTGGGCCAGCCAGCAGCCGCAGACCGCGCCCCGCTCGCAGGCCCGCTCGCATCCCGGCGGGGACGTCTCCGCGCTGGTCATCCCGCTGGTGGCCGGGGTACGCACGGTCGGGCTGGTCACCCTGGAGGCGGATACGGCGAACGCATACCCGCCGCCGGTGGTGGCCCGGGTGCGGACCCTCACCGATCCGGCGGCGCTGCGGCTGGAGGCGGCGTTGCTGTTCGACGAGGTCCGTTCGCTGGCCACCAACGAGGAGCGGCAGCGGCTGGCCCGCGAGATCCACGACGGGGTGGCGCAGGAACTGGTGATGGTCGGGTACGGGATCGACAACGCGCTGGCCACCCTGCACTCCGACGTTAAGGACACCGAGGAGTCGCTGCGTACGCTTCGCGGCGAGGTGACCCGGGTGATCACCGAACTGCGGCTGAGCCTGTTCGAGCTGCGCAGCGAGGTGGACCGGCACGGTGGGCTGGCCGCCGCGATCGCGGAGTACGCCCGGACCGTCGGCGCCTCCGCCGGGTTGCGGGTGCACCTCTCGCTGGACGAGTCGACCGCCCGCCTGCCGGCCGCCACCGAGGCCGAGTTGCTGCGCATCGCCCAGGAGGCGGTCACAAACGCCCGCAAGCACGCCAGTGCCGCGAATCTGTGGGTCACCTGCGAGGTGGATCCCCCGTACGCCCGAATTGAAGTGTCGGATGATGGTCAGGGCATCGCTGACCAGCGGCCCGACGGACGGTACGGTCTTGCGATCATGGCGGAGAGGGCGGAACGTATCCGGGGCCGGCTGGAGATCAGTCCCCGGCACCCCAGCGGTACGACCGTGGCGGTGGTGCTCGGGACCTCCCCGCGGCGAGATAACGTGCGCGGTAGCACCGCACCAGAAGGGGAGTAACCCGGAACATGACGACCAGCCCGATGCCGACGACACGCACCAAGGTTCTGTTGGTCGACGACCACGACCTGATCCGCAAGGGCCTGCGCCATGCTTTCGAGCGGGACCGGCAGTTCGAGGTCGTCGGCGAGGCCGCCACCGCCGCGGAAGGGGTCCGGCAGGCGGGCGCCCTGCAGCCCGATGTCGTGATCATGGATCTCCGGCTGCCCGACGGCAGCGGCCTGGAGGCCACCCGGGCACTGCGCAAGTCCAGCGCGACGATGGGCATCGTGGTGCTCACCATGTACGCCGGTGACGACCAACTCTTCGGCGCTCTGGAGGCCGGGGCGAGCGCGTTCGTCCCGAAGACCGCGCCGGCCGACGAGGTGGTGGCCGCGGCCCGGCACGCCGCGTCGTCGCCGAGCGCCTTCACCGCCGCCGACCTCGCCGAGGCGATGAAGCGCCGGTTGGCGCCGTCCGGACCGCAGCTCTCGCCGCGGGAGGGGCAGGTGCTCCGGCTGCTCGCCGACGGGATGAGCGTCGCCGGCATCGCGAAGCAGTTGTTCGTCAGCGAGTCGACCGCCAAGACGCACATCTCGAAGCTGTACGAGAAGCTCGGCGCGGCCAACCGTGCCCAGGCCCTGATGACCGCGCTGCGGCTTGGACTGCTCGAGGCGCCTGACGCCCCGAAGTTCTGAGCCTTCGACATCGGGGGTTCCGGACCACGCGGTCGCCGGCCCAGCCACCGCTGGTCCGGCGATCAGCCTGCCTCCGGTACGGCGTGATAGGCGTCGGCCTGGAGCCGGAACAGGGTCGCGTACCGGCCACCGAGGGCCATCAGCGTCTCGTGGTCGCCCTCCTCGATCAGCCGACCATGGTCCAGGACGTAGATCCGGTCCGCGGTCCGCACGCTGGCCATCCGGTGGGTGATCAGCACGACGGTGCGGCCCCGGGACAGCTCGCGTAGCCGCTGGTAGACGTCGTGCTCGGCTTGGGCGTCCAGGTTGGCCGTCGGCTCGTCGCAGATCAGCAAGGCGGCGTCCCGGTAGAACGCCCGGCTCACCGCCAGCCGTTGCCACTGTCCCCCGGACAGGTCGGCACCGTCGACGAAATGCCGGGACAGCAGGGTGTCGTAGCCGCGCGGCAGCTCCACGATGAACTCGTGGGCGTCGCCGGCCCGGGCGGCAGCCTCCACCAACGCCGGGTCGGCCGGGCGGGTGTACCGGCCGATCGAGACGTTGGCACCGGCGGACAGGGGCCACCGGGTGGGTTCCTGCATGACCACGGCCACCCGCTCGCGCACCGCCTCCGGGTCCACCCCGGCGAGGTCGACCCCGTCCCACCGGATCGCACCGGCGTCCGGCCGGTACAGCCCGGCCAGCAACTTGGCCAGGGTGGACTTACCGGAGCCGTTGACCCCGACCAGCGCGATCGTCTCGCCCGCCCGGACGGTCAGGCTCACCTCGCACACCGCCGGTCGGTCGGCACCCGGGTAGCTGAAGGTGACGCCGCTCAGTTCGATCGTGCCGGGGCCGGTCGGCGCATCCCGCGACGGATGGGGTTCGGCCCGGGCTCGGGCCAGGTCGCTGAAGTTGGCGTAGTCGGAGAAGTAGAGGCCCTGCTCGTACACGTGGTTGACGGCGAAAGCGACGGCGGTGAGAGCGGTGACGCCGGCACCGATCGCGTACGCCGCCGCCCCACCCACCGCGAGGTCCATTCGCCCGCTGACCAGCAGCCAGAACAGCACCGCGTACGCGCAGCCGAGCGCGACGCCGCCGAGGAACCGGCCGAGCAGGGCGATCCGCACCTGGGCGGCGGAGAGCGCGATCCGGTCCCGGGTTGCCACGTCGAGCAGCCGGCGCACCTCGGCCAGCAGGTAGTCCCGGATCGTGAAGGCCCGCAGTTCCGGTCCGGCGTCCCGGTCGGCCAGCAGGTCGGAGAGCATCCACTTGCGACGCAGCATGGTGATCAGTTTCAGTTCCTGGCGGTAACCGAGCCGGGCCGCGCGGACGGCCGCCCAGCCGTTGGGCAGCACCGCGATCACCAGCAGCGGCAGCAGTACGGGATGCAGCACCGCCAGCACCCCGGCGCAGGCGATCAGCGACACCAGCGCGGTGACCACCTCGATGGCGTGGTCGACCAGCCGCTGGGTGGCGTCGATGCCCCGGTCCCGGGCCCGGTGCATGGCGTCCCGCCACTCGGCGTCGTCGAAGGTGGCCAGGTCGACCCGGGTGGTCAACTCCAGCAGCCGCAGTTCGGCCGCCCGGCTGACCCGCGGGCTGAGCCGGCCCTGGGCGGCCGTGGCGCAGGCGAACAGCAGCGCCCGTGCCGCGGCCGCGCCGACCACCAGCGCCAGCGCCGGCACGGCCGCCCGGATCCGGTCCGGCGTGGGAGCGGCGGCGAGCAGGCCGTCCAGCACGCCCACGACGTTCACCAGGCTCACCGCGCTGGCCAGTCCCGCGCCGACCTGCGACAGCAGCACCGTGAGAGCGGCGCGTGGGCTGGTCCGCCAGGCCAGCCCGGCGGCGTCCCAGAGCAGGCCGGGGAGCCGGCGCAACATCCGCCAGAAGGTGGCGTTGGCCGCCTCGGCCGTGCCGGTCAGCCAGTACGGTACGGCGATCTCACCGAGGTCGGAATCCGGCTGCTCCGCCACCGACCGCCGCTGCCGTAACCACACGAAGTCTTGATACTACAGGCGGTAGCCGAGGTCTAGACTCGACCCGTTACCGGGCACGCAGCAGTTCGGTCAGCCGGGCGGCCTGGATCTCCCAGCGCCAGTCCCGCTCGACCCAGGCCCGCCCGGCCGCCCCCATCCGGGCGGCCAGCGCGCGATCGGTGAGCAGGGTGACCAGCCGGTCGGCCAGCCGATCCGGATCTCGCCCAGGCACCACGAACCCCGTCTCCCCCGGCCGGACCGCGTCCGGGGCGCCGCCGGAGTCGCCGGCCACCACCGGCAGCCCGCTGGCCGACGCCTCCAGGTAGACGATGCCCAGCCCTTCGACGTCCAGGCCGCGGTTACGGGTGCGGCACGGCATCGCGTACACGTCGCCCGCCGCGTAGTGCTCGGGCAGCTCGGCGCCCGGCACCGAGCCGGTGAAGACCACATCCCCCGCGACACCGGTGTCGCGGGCCAGCCGCTCCAGCGTCGCCCGGTGCGGGCCACCGCCGACGATCAGCAGCGCCGCGTCCGGCACCCGCCGGCGGACCGCGGGCAAGGCCCGGATCAGCGTGTCCTGGCCCTTGCGGGGGACCAGGCGGGACACGCAGACGATCACCGGGCGGTCGGTGAGGCCGTGCCGGGCCCGCACCCGGACGCCGTCGACATCCGGGTGGTACGTCTCCACGTCCACGCCCGGAGCGAGGCGTCGCAGTTCGGTCAGTCCGCCCACGGCGCGGTCCAGCCGGACCCGGGTGTACTCGCCGAGGTAGGTGACCACGTCGGTGTGCCGGGCGATCCGGCGCAGCAGGCTCCGCGCCCCCGGCAGGGCGGCCCAGCCCACTTCGTGACCGTGGGTGAGGGCCACCGCCCGCACGATCCCGGCCCGTTGGCGCAGCCCGGCGGCGAGCAGCCCGAGCGGCGCCGCCGCGCCGAACCAGACCGTGTCACAGCCGCGCGACCGGGCGATCTCCGCCGCCCGCCGGGCCACCCGGGAGGTGGGCAGCAGCACGCCGGTGGCCTCCCGGACCACCTCGTACGGCTGGTCGGCGTCGAACGTGTCGGCGCCCCGCCAGGTCGAGGCGTACACGACGATCTCGTCGGCCGGCAGGCCGAGCGTCAGGTGGTGCACGAACGACTGGATCCCGCCGTGCCGGGGTGGGAAGTCGTTGGTGACCAGCAGCGTACGGCTCATCCGCCGGCCGCCCGCGCCCAGGCCCGGGCGGCGGCCATCCGCTCCACCGTCGACGGGTGGCTGGCCGAGTAGAGGTACTCCCAGCGGGGCGGGTCCGGGTCGCTGAGGTTGACGGTGGCGAGCCGACGCTGCATCGCCTCGAAGGTGGCCGGGTCACCGGTCAGGGCGAGCGCGTGCGCGTCGGCCCGGGCCTCCACCCGGCGGGACACCAGTGCCTGGGCGGGCGCGCTGACCAGGCCGGCGACCGTGAACACGGCGAGCAGCAGCGGCAGCGCGCGGGGCTCGGCGATCGAGTCCACCCCGGCCGCCCGCAGCAGCCAGCCCCACCCACCGAGCAGGAAGAGGGCGACCACGGCGGCCGCCGCACCGAGCGCGCCGAGCAACGTGCCGGTGACGACGTCCCGATCCTTCGCGTGCCCCAGCTCGTGGGCCACCACGCTGGCCACCTCCTCGGGCGGCGCCTCACGCAGGAGGGTGTCGTAAACGACGATCCGGCGGGTCGGCCCCAGCCCGGAGACGTAGGCGTTCACCGCCCGGGTGCGCCGGGACGCGTCGGCCACCAACACGTCGCGGACGGGCACACCGTCCCGCTCGGCCAGGGTCAGCAGTTGATTGCGCAGCGGGCCGGGCTCCATCGGGCTGAACCGGTTGAAGACCGGCTCGACAAGCACCGGCAGCACGAACGACAGGAGCGTCACCAGGGCCGCGGCGCCGGCCGCGCCGAACGCCCACCACCAGCGCGGGGACAGCCGCGTCACGGTGTAGAAGCCGAGCAGCGCCACCGCGCCGATCACGGCAGTCACCGCGTACGACCGGAGCACGTCCGCCGCCCAGCCGGCCCAGCCCTGGGTGGACAGCCCGTACCGGCTCGCCACGGTGTGCCGCCAGGCGGCGAACGGCAGCGTCAGCAGGCTGCTGAGCAGCACCACCGCCAGCCCGCCCAGCACCGCCCGAGCGATCCAGTGGCCCCCGAACGGCCGGGCCACCGCGGTGACCAGCGCGGCACCCAGCGGGGTGAGGCCCAACACCAGAGCCACGAGCAGTCCGACCGCCATGGACCCGTATCCCGCCGGGCGGAGGGCCGCCCGCAGCGCCCGCCCCCGGGCCACCTGCTCCGCCGGGAGATCACGCAGCGCCGCCAGTTGGTCGGCACGCGGCGCCGGCGGACGGCTCCACGGAACCAGCAGGACAACGGCGAGCATCAGTACGGCGGCGAGCCCGCACAGGGTCACGATCGCCCAGGCCCGTGGCGTCATTCCGCTCCTTCCGCCGCCGGAGTGATCCGGCGATCCGGTGCGTTTCGGCGGATCCGCCACTCCCTGGTGCGCCATCCTAGGGGCCGGCGGTCACCACCGGTCACCGACGCCCGGTGCCGGCGGGCCGACCCGATCCCGACCGGTCAGGCCACGTGCCGGCCCCGGCGGCGCCGCGGCACCAGACGCACCGGCGCGGCCGGTGGCGCGCTGAGCACCTCCACGTCGAACCCGGCCCGGGCGAAGACCTCGATCGCCCGCTCCTCGGCCGTGGTCAGCCCCTGGTCGGGCGTCTCGTCCAGGGCGCTCACCAGGCATCCGGCGCAGGCGGCGGCCGCGCCCCGGGCGGGGCAGCTGTCGCAGTCGATGAGCATCGCGCGTCTCCTATCCGGTCACCGCTCGCGCGGTCACCGTCGGTCCGGCGACCTGGTGGGACCACGTGTCGTCAGCCCCGGCCACCGTCGGTCACATCGACGTTAGGCGGTGGGTA
Organism: Plantactinospora sp. GCM10030261; assembly: GCF_042666615.1. Taxonomy (NCBI): domain Bacteria; kingdom Bacillati; phylum Actinomycetota; class Actinomycetes; order Micromonosporales; family Micromonosporaceae; genus Plantactinospora; species Plantactinospora sp. GCM10030261. The sequence goes on along the minus strand of NZ_JBHTDD010000015.1, from coordinate 44,846 downwards.
CGACAAAACTGACTGTGCCGAAACTCCCCGGCGCACCCGCAGGTCTCCGCGCCGGGCCTCGGGTGCGCTACTCGCGACTCGACGACGGGGGCTCCAGGACCGGTGGCGGCGCCATCAGTGGGCCGGGCGGATCCACGGCGGCGGGCACGGGATGCACCGACCGCGTCACCTGTCGGCCCGCGAAGAGCCCCTCGGTGGCGGTGACGGTCGACAACAGGACGTAGGCGGGTTGCAGGTACGCCTGCGGCTCGTCCCAGTCCGCCTCGAAGTAGCCGAACACCATGTCGTCGATGGAGACCAGACCGTTCCGATCGTCGCTCCAGGCGCGCTCGACCTCGGCGAGCACGGATTCGGGCGGGCGGAGAACGGCCTCGGGTTCCACGACGCCCTCGATCGCCCGCCCGATGCTGTCGACGCCGGTCACGCGCCTTTCATGGTCGACATACACGGTGATCTTGCCGCCGGGGCCGAGAACAGGGATCTTGTCGACGAGACGGTGGAACGTGACGGCCACGTCGATGATCCGTTCCTCGGTCGAACCGGTCGCCGGTTCGGCGACCGCGACGTGCAACCGGCTGACCCGCAGCACCTCGTGGTCCTCCGCCGAGGCGATCCCCGCCTCGTGAAGGTGTCGCCTGGCGATCGCGACGGCGGCCTCGTCCTCGAGGGTGACGTGCGACTCGCCGTCGTCGACCTGCCAACGGGTGGTGTCGTGGAGCCGGAAACCACCGGAGGCATGGTGGAGGATCAGTCGGTACGGGCCCTCGACATATGTGCTGTGCCGCGCGTCGCGGTGCAGAGTTCCCGTGTCCAGGCTGCCCGCGAGGTCGAACCGCCGGGCCAACCGGAAGATGGCCTCGTCGTCGGACTCGGGCACGACGAGGCGGAAGATCGCCGCGGGTCGGGCGGGAGGCAACGGGATCCTGGTCAGCCCCGGCGTGGTCATGGCGACACCTCTCGCGTGCCCATCCGGCTTCGGGTGTTCGGCGTGGTCATTGCCGCCAGCGCCAGGCGAGCCAGTTGGACGCCGACGGACCGGTGAAGGCCCAGCCGAGGGTCTCGTTCTGCAGGCGGTTCAGGGCTTCGTCCCGCGTCGCGCCGGCCGCGATCACGATCGGACGGGTCACCGGCCAGTTCGGATACTCGGCTCCGTACGCGGTATCGAGCCAGGCGGTGGTGAGCGGCCACCCGTTGGAGGCGGCGTCGACGAACCTGACCCTGCGCCAGTAGGTGTTCGGACCCACGTACTGCAGATCGATGACGCCGAGCAGGAGGTGGACGCCCTGCGTCGGCGGGTCCCACACCTCGACGACGTGGTTGGCGTCCGTGGACTTGACCAGCACACAACTGTCCAAGAGGAACCATTTGAGTTGGCCGACGCCGAGGCGCCACTGGGCGCTCATCGTGTGGCAGGGGGCGAGGCCGGGTGGAGCGTGGTTGGTCGTGAACCCGAGCACCTGCACGCGCCGGCCGTCGAACCCGGCATGACCGCCGTGTCCGCTGTAGTAACAGAAATGGACGTTGTCGATCTTGTTAAGCGAGTTGCCACCGAAGTCCGGATGGTCGAAGTCGCTGGACCACGCCGCGGCGTCGCCATGAACGAATATCTCGGAGTGGCCCCGTTGGCGCATCTGCATCACGAGGCTCATGGCCAGCTGGGCGGAATAGCTCAGGTCGGGCTGGTAACACCGGTCCCCGGGGGGCGGGTAGTTGGCACAGAACTCGACACCGAACCTGACCCCCATCGCGGTCCACCCTCCTCGGGAACTCTTCGGTGATCCACAATCGACGCTTGTCAGCGCCAGCGCCAGCGCCGGCTCCGCCGCATCCACCACGCCGCGCTGCCCTGCGAGGTGCCGCCGCACGGACCGAGCCGGATGGTGTCTCCCGAGCCGTCGGGACAGTCGGTCGTCATGTACCTGATCCCGTCGATGCATCTGATCTCGATATCGCACGCGATGTTCTGCGGCACGATGTCCCCGGCCGATCTCCGCCCGGCCGTACCGGTGGCCCCACCGGCGACATAGCGGGTGGCCGTGGGACGCAGTGCCGCCTCCGCGGTGAAGGCCGGCAACGACATGATCTTCCCCCTGCGATCGACGAGCACGGACACAACACGGCACGAACTGCCTGGCCAGAGCGAAGCTCGGTCAGGCCACCGTAACAACGGCCGGTCGCCCGGCGCAGGAGTTCGCGGGCGGACCGCACACTGCTCCTGACGGAACACAGACGACCGGTCCACCAGTGGCGAATTGCTCGTTTATGTACCATTTCCGCCCGATCAGCCACACCAGCATCCAGGCATTGCTAACGTGGCGAACGTCCCCGGTCGTCATCCCCTCGCCAGTGCCGTCGGGATCAATCGAGGGAACGGGTTCGGTCCGTGGTCGCGTTGGATCTGGTGCGGTTGCCGCCGCTGATGGCGCGGAGCGTCGGCACGCCCGATGTCGTCGTCGGGCTGCTGGACGGCCCGGTCCCGGCGGATCATCCAGGACTGGCCGGCGGGCACGTCCGGACACTTCCCGGACACGACACAGGTCGGGCCGATCCACGCGGTCCGGCCAGCCGGCACGCAACCTTCGTCGCCGGGATCCTGGTCGGACACCGGGATGGTCCAGCACCGGCCATCTGTCCGGGTTGCCGTCTGCTGGTACGCCCCATCTTCGGCCCGACCGGTCCGGACGGGCGGCCGAGCGCGACGCCGCGGCAGGTGGCCATGGCCATCACCGAGTGCGTGCGGGCCGGTGCGCGGGTGGTGAACCTGAGCGCCGGTGTCGCCCGGCCCTCGACACGGGACGAACAGGAGCTGCGGTACGCCCTCGACTTCGCGCGGCGCCGCGGGGTGATCGTGGTCGTGGCCGCCGGCAACCAGGCGACGGTGGGCGGCAGCGCGATCACCCGCCATCCGTGGGTGGTTCCCGTGGCGAGCTACGGCCTGGATGGACGACCGTCGGCGTACACCAATGTCGGCGCGGCGGTGGGCAGACGCGGCCTGGGCGCCCCGGGTGAGGGGGTGACCAGTCTCGGCCCGGACGGTGCGCCGGTGACCTCGCGGGGCACGAGCGTCGCGGCAGCGTTCGTGACCGGCGCGACCGCCCTGCTGTGGTCGCTGTTCCCCGCCGCGGACGCCGGCGCGGTGTGGACGGCGGTGGTGCACGGTCTGGGGCGACGGCGCGTCGCAGTGGTGCCTCCGCTGCTGGACGCCTGGGATGCCTTCGTCACGTTGTCCTCGGGAAGGATCGGCCGGGAGGTGCGGGTGTGAACGGCGACGAGTCCTCGAACCAGGCTGCGGATCCGGGCCGGCGGGGACGGCACCGGGTTCGGCTCCCGGGGTTCATCACGGACGAGGAGGTCGGCCTCGGGGACGTGATCAAGCGAGTGACGTCGAGTGTGGGAATCAGGCCTTGTGGTGGCTGTCAGGAGCGGGCCCGCCGGTTGAACGACTGGGTGGTCTTCTCCGGCCGGCACCGCCGGACGAAAAACTAGATGGGTTCGCCATGGAACAGACGATGGAACAGCCAGCGCCATCCGATCAGGTCCTACCGGCACCGCCGGGTCCGACCGCGCCGCCAGACCCTGGCCCGTACGCGCCGGACGTCACGCCGGCGGACCCGGTGTCGTTCGTCTACGCGATCGGCAGGGTCGAGCCCAGGTTCCCCAGCCTGGCGGTCGAGAAGGAGTTCGCCCAGGCCGCGGGTCAGCGGGAGACGACCGGGCAGACGAACCGCGAGGCGTTGCACGCGGTGCTCGCGGAGCGGTCCGGTCGCTACCTCGCCCGGCAGATGTGCTGGGTGTTCACCATCGAAGGGCTGGAGACCTACGTCCTGGTCCCGCGCGACCCGGCGGACCTGGACCTGCTCGTCGAGGCGGTCCGCCCCGGCCCCGGTCCCGGTGACGTCGACGTGGTCATCGGGTTGCGCGGTTCGTTCTCCTCGACGGAGTGCACCGGACTGGTGTTGCCGGTGGTGGCGTTCGACCAGATCTACTCGTTCGACCGGGACGAGTTCATCCGCGAGATCCCCCGCCCTGCCGACGGTGCCGAGGATTCCTTCCGGGCCACGGCCGAGGAGCTGTTCGACCGGATCGGGCAGCTGGCCGACAACGCGGGGGCGACGGACGAGCACCGTGCCCTGAACTATCTGGCGGTTCGTTACCCGGCCATCTACGCCAGGGCCGCCGAGGCACACGCCACGGATTCCGCGCTGTCCGGGGTCGAGGTGCGCCCGTCCCGGTTGAGTGGCGCACGAACGGTCATGGACGTCATCTTCGCCTACACCTCCTGGCGTACCGATGTCACGCAGAAGTACTTCGCCAGGGTGGACGTGACGGAGGAGTTCCCATTCCTGGTGACCAAGTTGTCGCAGTTCTACGAGCGGTGAGGCGGGCGGGCTAGGTACGGGCCAGCCGGCGCAGCAGAGCGTCCGCGCCGAGCGGGTACGCGCCGTGCCGGCGTACCCCGTCTGCGACCTCACGGTCCGAGGAGATCACCACGATCGGCCGGCCGGCCGGTTCCGCCCGGACCAGCCGACGGATCAGCTCGTCGGCCGTCTCCCCCCGGCGGGAGAACAGTACCCGTACGCCGCGCGGTGCGGGCGGCAGCCCGTGCACCCGCTCGGCACCGTCGAACACCACCGTCACCTCGTCCCCGGTCTGCGCCGCCACCCCGCCCAGCCCGCTGATCAAACGCTTGCGCTGCTGCTCCAGCGACATCTCGCCGAACCCGCGCTTGGTCACGTTGTAACCGTCGACGACCAGGTGCGCCCTGGGCAGCGCCAGCAACTCGTCCAACCGGGCCGGATCGTCGGTGCTGAGGGCCCGCGCGGAGGAGCGGGCGGCGGGCCGGTCGGCGTACTCGTCGGCGATGAAGTCCGCCGGCCTCCGGTCGGTCGGGTCGAGGGCCAGTTCGCGGCGCAGCCCCACCGCGGCTTGGCCGATCGTCTCCAGCAGCAGCCACAGCCGGGCGTCGTCGACCGAACGCGCGTCCTTGGCACTCTGCCGGGCGGCACCGGCCGCGCTCTCCGCGTCGGCCAGCTTCGACCGCAGCCGGCGCAGTTCGGCGTCGTGGTCGGCCGCCGCCCGCGTCGCCCGGCCCTTCTCGGTCGCCAGCAACTCGCTGGCCCGCCGGTGCTGGGCCTGGCTCTCCCGCAGCGAGCGGGCCAGCGTGCGCGCCTCCTCGCGCAACGAGCCCAGTTCCTCGCGTACCCGGGCGAGCTCGTCCCGCAGCTTGTCCGCCTCGACCCGGGCCACCGCGCGGTCGTGTTCGGCCCGGTTGGCCCGCTGTTCGGCGTCGCGGATCAGGTCGGCCACGGCGGCGCTCTCGACCTCGGCCTGCACCGCGGCCCCGCTGGCCTCGATCAGGTCCCGCCAGCCCGCCGGCCGGGAGAGATAGGCCAGCGCGGCGACCTGGACCGGGTCGGCGGCGCCCGGGGCGGCACCGGCGATCACGGCGGCGCCCAGCTCACCGGCCTCGACCACCACCCGGGCGCCGATGCGCTGCCGGAAGAGTGGGTCGGCGGCGAGTTGGGCGGCGATCGCGGCACCTCCCAGTCGGGCTCGCCGGTTGGGGGCGAACCGGGCCACCCGGCGCAGCGGTACCGGCTGCTCGTCGGCCGGCAGGCCGGGCAGCGCGGCGGCCGCGAGGGTGACGACGCGCTGCCTGACCGGCTCGGGGAGGACCGGCTCGGGCAGCGTCTCCGCCGCCCGGGACCCCACCGCTGCCGACGGTCCTCCCGTCGGCGTCGGCGCACCCGCCTCGGCGTCGACCCGCCCGACGTCGTCGCCGGCCGCCGGGTCGGCGGGGCGGTCGGACGGCGTCTCGGGGTGGGCCATCTGGCAAGTCTCCCACCGGAGGGCACGGCGCCGCCTCCTGTGTCCGCGGATCCCCGTCCGGCGGGATGGGTGTGGCGTACGGGACGGAAGTGTCGTACGGGGCTCCTACCCTGTCCCGTCGTGGCACAACCCGAATACGTCCAGGGCACCCTCGACGTGCTGACCAGCGCGTCGACCGGCCCGCGCGACGAGTTGCCGCTGCACGACACCACGTTCGTCGTGGTCGATCTCGAGACGACCGGTGGCGCCCCGGACGGCGGCGGGATCACCGAGATCGGCGCGGTCAAGGTCCGCGGCGGCGAGGAGCTGGGCGTCCTGGCCACGCTTGTCAACCCGGGTACGCCCATCCCGCCGTTCATCACGGTGCTGACCGGGATCACCCAGGCCATGCTGCTGCCCGCTCCGCCGATCGAGCAGGTGCTGCCCAGCTTCCTGGAGTTCATCCGGGACTCGGTGCTGGTCGCCCACAACGCCCCGTACGACGTGGGGTTCCTCAAGGCGGCCTGCGCCCGGCACGGCTACCCGTGGCCCAACCCGCGCGTGCTGGACACGGCGGCGCTGGCCCGCCGGGTGCTCACCCGGGACGAGGTGCCCAACCGGAAGCTGGCCACTCTCGCCGGCTATTTCCGCACCCCGCGACAACCCACCCACCGGGCCCTGGACGACGCGCAGGCCACCGTCGACGTGCTGCACGGGTTGATCGGCCGGCTGGGTGGCCACCGGGTGCACACGCTGGGCGACACGATCGAGTTCGCCAAGGCGGTGAGCCCTGCGCAGCGGCGCAAACGGCACCTGGCCGAGGGGCTGCCCCGGGTGCCGGGGGTCTACATCTTCCGGGCTGCCGACGACCGACCGCTCTACGTCGGCACCTCGGTCGACGTCGCCACCCGGGTGCGCAGTTACTTCACCGCCGCCGAGAAACGGGCCCGGATCTCCGAGATGATCGCCGCCGCCGAGCGGGTGGAGGCGGTCGAGTGCGCGCACGCGCTGGAGGCGGAGGTCCGCGAGCTGCGGATGATCGCCGCGCACGCGCCGCCGTACAACCGTCGGTCGAAGTACCCGCAGCGGGTGGTGTGGCTCAAGCTGACCGCCGAGGCGTACCCCCGGTTGTCCATGGTCAAGGCCATCGGCGGCGGCGACGAGGCTTATCTCGGTCCGTTCACCTCGCGGCGGGCGGCGGAGCTGGCCGCCGCGGCGGTGCACGACGCGCTACCGCTGCGCCAGTGCACCCACCGGTTGTCCACCCGGACCACGCTGCCCGCCTGCGCCCTCGCGGAACTGGGCCGCTGTGCGGCCCCCTGCGAGCACCGCGTCTCGGTCGCGGAGTACGAGCGGCGGGCGGTGGCGGCGTTCCGCCGGGCCACGGTGGACGACCCGCGAGCCGTGGTTGACCCGCTGCTGGCCCGGATCGAGACGCTGGCGGCGGGGCGTCGGTACGAGGAGGCCGCGGTGGTGCGCGGCCGGCTCGCCGCGCTGCTGCGCGCGGCGGTACGGATGCAGCGGCTGCTCGGGCTGGCCCGGATCGCCGAGTTGTCGGCCGCCCGGCGGACCCCCGACGGCGGCTGGGAGCTGGTCGTGGTCCGGCATGGTCGGCTCGCCGGCGCCGGCCTGGCTCCGCGGGGGGTGCCGCCGCGGGCCACGCTGGACACGGTGAAGGCCACCGCCGAGACGGTCCGCCCGGGGCACGGCCCGGTGCCCAACGCCACCGCGGAGGAGTCGGAGCGGATCCTGTCCTGGTTGGAACGCCCCGACACGCGGCTGGTCGAACTTTCCGAACCGTGGGCGTCACCGGTACGCGGCGCCGCGCGGTTCCGTGACCTGCTGGTCAAGGCCGAACGGGCGTCGTCCGCGGAACTCCCACCCGAACGCCTATGAGTAACTAGCCGATCGGACGACGGATGCTGAATTAGTCTGGGAGCCAAGTGCAGTCGTGTCCGATTCGTGGCTACCTGGCGTCCGGCGTGGACACCAACGGGGGTGGCCGGGTGAGGAGGTGTCCCGCGTGGACCTCGACGCCGGCCGCGCCGCCGCTCTCGGCGACGCCTTCCCCGCCGAGTTCCCGCTGGCTCGCCGGCTGCGCACGCTGCTGTCCTGGCCGCCCACGGACGATGATCCGGTCGCCCAGCTCGTCCGCATCCACCGCTCGGTCCATTCCGGCTCCGACGCTGCCGTGCTGCGCCGCGCCTACGTGATCGCGGAGAGCATGCACCGCGGGCAGTTCCGCAAGAGCGGCGAGCCTTACATCACCCATCCCCTGGCCGTGGCCCAGATCTGCGCCGATCTCGGGATGGACACCACCACCCTGGTGGCGGCGCTGCTGCACGACACCGTCGAAGACACCCGGTACACGTTGGAGGCTCTGGACGTCGACTTCGGCCCTGAGGTGGCCCACCTGGTGGACGGGGTGACCAAGTTCGACAAGGCGTTCTACGGCACGGCGGCCGAGGCGGAGACCATCCGCAAGATGATCATCGCGGCCGGCAAGGACGTCCGAGTGTTGATCATCAAGCTCGCCGACCGGCTGCACAACATGCGCACCCTGGACGCCCGCTCCCCCGCCTCCCGGGCCCGCATCGCCCGCGCCACCGCCGAGGTGCTGGTCCCGCTCTGCGACCGGCTCGGCATCCAGACCCTCAAGCGGGAACTCGACGACGCGGTCCTGATGCACCTGGAGCCCACCGAGTACGACCGCATCCACGCGTACGTGACCAGGGGCCGGCCGGACTGGGCGCCGTACCTGCACCGGGTGGTGGCCGAAGCCCGGGTGGTGCTACGCCGCGACAGGATCGACGCGAGGGTGGACCCCCGGCCCCGCCACTACTACTCCATCTGGAAGGACACGGTCGCGGGTGACCACACCACTCCGTACGATCTCCCCCGGATCGTGGTCGTGGTGGACGGCCCGGACAACGACTGTTACGCCGCTCTCGGCGCCATCCACGGACTGTGGCGTCCGGTGCCCGGCCGGTTCAAGGACTACATCGCCTCCCCCAAGAACAACCTCTACCGGTCGCTGCACACCACGGTGAGCGGGCCGGGTGACCGCTCGGTCGAGGTGCTGATCCGTACCCGGTCGATGCACCGGTCCGCCGAGTACGGCATCGCCGCCGACTTCCGCTATCCCCAGCCGGGGGTCCGCTCGGGAGGGCCCAGCGCCGAGCAGTTGGCGTGGCTACGTCGGGTGCTCGACCGGGAGCAGGAGACGACGGACTCGACGCAGTTCCTCCAGTCGCTACGCGGCGATCTGGCCGAGTCGCAGATCCAGGTCTTCGCCGACGGCCGGCCGGTCATCCTGCCGGCCGGCGCCACCCCCGTCGACGTCGCCTACGAACTGGGCACCCACCGTGGCGACCACTGTCTGGCCGCCAAGATCAATGGCCGGCTCGCACCGCTCTCCTCGGAGTTGGAGGACGGCGACGTGGTGGAGATCTTCACCGAGACCGCCGCACACGCCGAGCTGGACCTCACCGTCGCCCCGCCCGGTCCGCGCAAGGAGTGGCTCGGATTCGTGAAGTCACCACACGCGCAGATGCAGATCAACCGGTGGTTCGCCAAGCACGAGGAGCCGGGCATCTCGATCGCCGACAAGGTCCGCCTCGGCCGGGCGGCGATCGGCCTGGCCCTTCGCCGGCACAATCGTGGGCTGGCCAGTGACCTGCCGTTGCGCCGGCTGGCCGAGGAGGGCGGCTATCCCGACCTCGACACCATGCTCGTGGCGGTCTTCGACCGGACCCTGGAGCCGGAAGCCGTGGTGCACCAGCTCATCACCCTGGTCGACCAGCCGGACTAGCCGACGTCCAGCCGTAAGCCGGTCGAGAAACACCATCGCGACCTATCCGCCGCTGAGCTGAATGTACTCCGCACGCAGCGCGCCGTGCCGCTTGCTGATGAATCCGCTGAACACCATGAGAGGAACTATCGGCTCATGGTCCGCGCCGGACCGCACGATGTACGGTCGGCCGGCGTACGGGTTCGGCACATCACGGACGGGGTGCGGTACTCCCACCGGCCTCCGCGGATCCGCCGGATGACTTCGCCGAAGTACCACACCGCACCGTCGAGAAACGCCGGGTCCCGCGGCAGGTAGAGCTCCGTGGATGTCGGCACGTGCCGGGCGAGCAGTGCCTCCACGTCGTCGAGCGACTCCCGACCGAACCTCCACTCCGTTTCGGGTCCGTAAGTCGCCACCCATGCGGGGAACACCGCCTTGCGCTCGGCCGTCCATCCGGCGATGTACACCGCGTCGGCCTCGTCCATCTCGAACGGGTCGACGCCAGAGGTGTGCTGCTTCCTAGGCGTCCAGCCGGGATTCGCCGCCCTGTGCCGCGCCGCCGCGTCGGCCCACGCCGCGTACGCGTCGGTGAGAGTCCGGGCGGTCCGCTCGGTAAGGGCATGTTCGACGAGGCGAGCCGGGAACAGCGGTGCGAGTCCGAGGGCCTTGTCCGGGCACACGAAAGGCTCCGCATCACGCCAGCCCCAGCCGCCGCCAGTCAGCCTCAGCAGCGCCTCGCCAAGGTAGCCGGCCGCTCCGTCGAGAAGGGCCCGCTCACCGGGATCGTCGACATCGTCGGTGGAGAAAAACTCTTCAGGAGCTCCACCTCAACCGCCCGCAGCGACGCCTTGGTGAAGTCCACCTCGACGTCCCGGGACTCCAGCGCCATCAGGTTGAGGCTGATCGCGCCCACCCACTCGGTGAGGTGCTCGTCGCGGGCCACCAAGTTCTCCCTCCGTCGCCGACCCTCGCCACAGTACGGCCGGTCCTACCGCGTGACCGCGTCGGCGCCGTGGACCTAGAATTTGGTTCGCCCGTTCCTCATGCGGCTTCCAGCAAGATCCGGCGGTGGGCAGGATGTCGCCCAGGACCCTGGGCCGATCGCGCCGATGATGTCGACGACTCAACCAGCCCGGTCGCCCCCACCCCACCCGAGTCGGCCGGTCAACCTCTAGCCTGGGGTGCGTGATCACCCGCCCCAGGACCGCGCGCGCCGTCCTCTACGGCGTGTTCTACCGCCTGCCCGTGGGGTTCCGGCGCCGGCTGGTCAAGCTCGCCGTGCCGAAGTACATCGTCGGCGCGGTGGTGCTGGTGCGGGACACCGACGCGGCCGAACCGGGCCGGTTGCTGCTGGTACGCCAGCCGCCGGGCACCAAGTGGGGCCTGCCGGCCGGGCTGCTGCAGCGGGCCGAACCGCCCGTGGTCGGCGCCGCCCGGGAACTCGCCGAGGAGACGGGCGTGGAGCTGGCGCCGGAGCAGCTCACCCCCGCCGTGCCCAACGCGGTGGTGCATCGCCAGGGTTGGGTCGACGTGGTGTTCGAGGCCCGGGTGTCGGCCGAGGAGACCGAACTGGCTGTCGACGGCGCCGAGGTGCTCGAAGCGGCCTGGCACCCGTTGGACGCGCTGCCCACCCTCACGACTGCCACCACCCGGTTGCTCGGAATCTACGGCATCGGCCCGGCCGCCGGGCGGGAACCATGACCGTTTCAGCGGTGTGCGCGGTGGTGCTCGCGGCGGGTGAGGGGCGACGATTGCGTCCTCTAACGGACGTGGTGCCCAAGGCGCTCTGCCCGGTCGGCAACGTACCACTGCTCGACCGGGCGTTGGCCCGGGTCGCGGCGCTGGGCTTCGCGGACCCGGACACCGTGGCGGTCAACGCCTGCTACCTCGCCGACCAGGTGGTGCGGCACGCGACCGGCCGCGCCCACCTGTCCGTCGAGCCGGGCTCCCCGCTGGGTACGGCGGGCGGCCTGGCGCGGCTGCGGGACTGGATCGCCGGGCGTGGGGTGCTGGTCGGTAACGCGGACGGCTATCTGTCGGATCCGGACCGGCCTCCCGGGCCGGACATCGCGACCCTGCTGAACGGTTGGGACGGGCGTACCGTCCGGTTGCTCGGCCAGCCGGTCGACGACCCGGCGGACCGGGAGTTCAGCGGCCACCGGTTCGCCGGCTTCTCGCTGCTGCCCGCCCGCTACGTCGAGCGACTCTCGGCCGCGGAGCCCAACCTGGTCCGCGCCGCGTGGCGGCCGGCCGAGGCGGCCGGCGAGCTGGAGATCATCCCGTACCGGGGCAGCTACCTGGACTGCGGCACGCCGGCGGACTACCTGGCCGCCAACCTGCACGCGGCGGCGGGCGACAACCTTGTCGACCCCGACGCGGTGGTCACCGGACGCTGTGAGGGGGCCGTGGTCGGGGCGGGCGCCACCGTGCGCGGTACGGTCCGCTCCGGTGTGGTGTGGCCCGGCGAGGTGGTGTCTGCCGGAGAGGAACTGTGCCACGCCGTTCGGTTCGGCGGCGGGCGGACGGTGCCGGCGCGGCCCCCTGGCGACCGAACGGAGCACTAACATGAGCGGAACGCCCAGGAGAGGAGACCATCGGTGATCACCGCGATCGTTCTGATCGACTGCGCCACCGACTCGATCCCGGAGGTGGCCGAGGCGCTCGCCGCCCTACCGGGCGTCAGCGAGGTCTACTCGGTCGCCGGCCACACCGACCTGATCGCCATCGTCCGGGTACGCGAGTTCGACCAGGTCGCAGAGGTGATCGCCGGCCAGATCTCGAAGACACCCGGGGTGGTGAACACCGAGTCGCACATCGCCTTCCGGGCGTACTCCCAGCACGACCTCGAAGAGGCGTTCGCGATCGGCCTGGCGGACGCCGACTAGGTCGTCTCCCCATGGACGTCCGCTGGGTCCGCCGGCCGGTGGCCGGCGGACCCACCCGCTCCGCTCGCCGTCGATCAGGTGGGGCTCGGCACGGGCTCCTCGGTCAGGCCACCGGTCCCCGGGGACTCGGTGGGTGATTCGGTCGGGCTCTGGGTGCCGGGAGTGCCCGCGGTCCCGCCGGGACTGGGCGTGGCGTTCGGCACCGCGATGCCCAGGCTCTGAGCCAGCGCCTGCAGCGATTCGTAGTGCGCCTGCAGCACCGGCAGTGCCTGCTGCGCCAGCTGCTTCACCGCCGGGTCGGAGCCCTGGTTGATCTCCGTCTCGGTGGCCTGGATGGCCTGCTGCTTCGCGGCCAGTTCGGCGGTCACCCAGGCGTTGTCGAAGGCGCCCCCGCTCAGCCCCTGGAGCTGGTTGAGCACCGCCTGCTGGTCGTTGGTCGGCGCGTTCGGCAGCGTCACCCCAGTCTGCTGGGCGGTGCTCTGCACCGCCTGGTCGAGCTGGGTGTGATCGGTGACGAACTGCGTCGCGAGGTCCTTGACCTGCTGGCTCTGCGCCTTCTGCTGTGCGATGTCGCCGCCGGCGATCTCCGCCAGGTTGACCTGGTGGACGGTTTGCAGGTACTGCGTGTCCTGCGGCGACGGCTGGGCCGCGGCTTGTGCGGCGGCGGCCGGCGCGAGGCCGACGATCGCCATCCCGGCGATCACGGCTAGCCGTTTGACGCCCAACATGGTGTTCCCCCCTCGGTCGTTGGATTCGGGGGGTACCCGGTTGGCGGCCGGACACGCGGATACCGGCCGAATCATGTTTATCCGGCGTTCCGGGCATGGCGCCTGGGAGCGGCGGGTACCCGACCCTCCTGGCCCGGCCGCGAGCCGACTCCCCGAGGGCCCTCGCGGACAGCAGGCGGGCACCGGCCCGCAGCAGCCTCACCTGCCCACTATTCGCTGGATCAACTCGATGTGCGGCATGTCGGGCCGTTGGGGCCGGTACACCCCCCGATATCCCGCATCTCGTGTCGATCAAGGGATCGGCTGGCGCCACCCGCTGAGCCGGCCGACCAAAAGTCCGGCAGGCGCCTCGCAAGCCGAAAAGCGGCGATGGCGCCCACCGGGAACGGTGGGCGCCATCACGCCACATGATGCGACGCTCGCGCCTGAGGCGAAGCCGGACGCGGCGTCGAGCCCGATCCGACCGGGTCAGCGACCACCCTCGCGGGTGCCGATCTCCTGCCGCTCGGGACGGGGCTCGACCGGCGGGTGTCCGGGCGAGACCGGAGCCTCGGCCGGCTTCTCCACCGGGTAGAAGAAGCCCTTGATGGCCGGCCCGAGTGCCCCCAGCCGGTTCATCTTCTTCGGCACCACCCAGCCGGCGTATTCCAGCTCCGCGTGCCCGTCGTGTCCGTCGGCGCCGGCCAGCGGCTGGTGGACCTCGTAGAACCGGCCGTCCGGGGTGCGCCGGATGATGCCGGTCTCCACGCCGTGGGCGAGCACCTCCCGGTCGTGCTGCTGCAGGCCCAGACAGATCCGGTACGCCACGTAGTAGGCCAACGGCGGCAACAGCAGCAGGCCGATCCGACCCGCCCAGGTCATCGCGTTCAGGCTGATGTGGAACTTGTCCGCGATCACGTCGTTGGCCCCGGACAGGGTCAGCACCAGGAAGAAGGTCACCGCCATGGCGCCGAGGGCGGTCCGTCCCGGGTTGTCCCGCGGTCGCTGGAGCAGGTTGTGGACCCGGTAGTCCTTGGTCCGCCGCGCCTCGATGAACGGGTAGAGCAGCGGAAGCACCGTGAGGAAGCCGGGTAGTACCACGGTGGGCCAGAACAACGGCGGGATCACGTACCCGTCGCCGATCGGGATATTGATCTCCCAGGCCGGCATCAACCGCGTCGAGCCGTCCAGCATCATCACGTACCAGTCGGGCTGGCTGGCCGCCGAGACGACGGCGGCCTCGTACGGACCGAACAGCCAGATCGGGTTGATCTGGAAGACACCGGCGAGCAGGGCGATGACGCCGAAGACGATCATGAAGAACCCGCCCTGCTTGATCGCATAGCGCGGGAACATCCGCTCGCCCACCACGTTGTCGTTGGTCCGCCCGGGGCCGGGCCACTGGGTGTGCTTCTGCTTGAAGATCAGGCCGAGGTGCACGCTGATCAGCGCCACCAACAGGGCCGGGATCAGCAGCACGTGGGCGATGAAGAAGCGGCTGATGATGATCGTGCCAGGGAACTCGCCATTGAAGATCGCCGCGCTGACCCAGGATCCGATCACCGGGATCGACAGGATGATGGCGGAGGCGATCCGCAACCCGGTGCCGGACAGACCGTCGTCCGGCAGCGAGTAACCGGTGAATCCGGCCAGGAAGCCGACCCAGAAGAGCAGGTAGCCGATCATCCAGTTGGCCTCGCGCGGCTTGCGGAAGGCGCCGGTGAAGAAGACCCGCATCATGTGCACCACGATCGACGCCATGAACAGCAGCGCCGCCCAGTGGTGCATCTGCCGCATGATCAGGCCGCCCCGGACGTCGAACGAGATGTCCAGGCTCGAGGCGTACGCGGCCGACATGGTGGTGCCCTGCAACGGCCGGTAGCTGCCGTCGTAGACCACCTCGGTCATCGCCGGCTCGAAGAAGAACGTCAGGAAGACGCCCGTCAACAACAGCACGACGAACGAGAAGAGGGCGATCTCACCCAGCAGGAACGACCAGTGGTCGGGGAAGACCTTGTTGAGCAGCGCGCGCAGCGGCGTGGCGGCCTGGAAACGGTCGTCCACCCCACCAGCGGCCTTACCCGGTACCGCCGCTACGTCCATCTTTCGGCGTTTCATGGCCGCTCCCAGAAATCCGGCCCAACCGTCTCCGTAAAGTCGGACTTTGCCACGAAGAAGCCGTCAGCGTCCACCTCGATGGGCAACTGGGGCAGCCGGCGACTGGCGGGTCCGAAGATAGGCTTGGCGTTGTCAGTGATCAGGAACTGCGACTGGTGGCACGGGCAGAGCAGGCGGTTGGTCTGCTGCTCGTACAGGCTGGCCGGGCAGCCGGCGTGGGTGCAGATCTTCGAGTACGCGATGTAGTTGCCGTACATGTAGTCCTGCTTGCCCGCCCGCTCGTTGGCGGACCGGGCGACCTCCGCGTCGTCCTCCCGCAGGTGGATCAGCAGCACCGGCGAGTCCGCGTGCAGGTTGCTGTGCCCGTGCGGGATGCCCGGGAACACGGTCATCTGGCCACCGGGGCTGATGTCCTCGGGCCGGACCCGGGTGCCGTCCTCGCGGGTCACCGACACCAGGTCACCGTCGTTCCCCTCCGGGTCCCAGCCGGTGGTGAACATCTGGTTCTTCTCGTGCGGCTGCTTGATCAACCCACCGACCAGGGGCGCGGCGGCGACCAGGCCGACCGGCGCCAGTCCCAGCAGGGCGGTGAGACCGAGCAGCGGCCGCCGGCGGACGCCGATCTCGTCGGCCATGTAGAGCATCGTCTGCGCGGCGATCGTGCGGTCGTCGTCGGAGGACGGCCCGGTGTGCCGGTCCTGGATCGAGATCTCCCTGGGCAGCAGCTTCTTGCCCCAGGAGAGCAGGCCGAAGCCGATGCCCAGCAGCGCGACGCCGAGGGTCACCCCGAGCAGCGGGGTGTACAGCCCCCAGGAGCCCCGGTCGTACTCGAACGGCCACCAGATGTAGATGACCATGAACGCGGTCGAGGCGAGGCCGGTGAGCAGGAACATCGCCCCGATCGACCGGGTCAGCCGGCGCTCGGCCTTCGTCCCCGGAACCGGGAACGGCGGCTCGTAGTGGACGATCTCGATGTCGTCCCGACGGGCGCCCTCCTGGACGATCTCGAACCGGGAGAGCCGGCGATCACTGAGGTCCACCCTCGGCCGTGAACCGCCGTGCTGCGGCTCGGTGCCGCCGTGCTCAGTCTCGCTCATGACTTCCCCGCAATCCACAGCGCCGCGAAGACCAGCGCGACGATCCCGACCAGGAAGACGGCCAGCCCTTCGGTCGCCGGTCCGTACCGACCGAGGTTGAACCCACCCGGGTCCTCGCCCTTCTGGAGGGTGTCCTGGATGAACGCGATCAGGTCGGCCTTCTGGTCCGGCCGCAGCTGGTTGTCCCCGAACACCGGCATGTTCTGCGGGCCGCTGAGCATGGCCGCGTAGATCTGCCGGTCGCTGGACGGCGCGAGACTTGGCGCGAACTTGCCGGACGACAGCGCGCCCCCGCCACCACCGAACGCGTGGCAGGACGAGCAGTTGATCCGGTAGAGCCGGCCGCCCTCGTCGACGTCGCCACCTGCCCCCAGGTCATCCCGCTGGGGCACCTGCGGACCGCCGCCGAGTTCCTGGATGTACTGGCCGAGTTGCTGCACCTGGTCGTCGTCGAACACCGGGGGCTTGCGCTGAGCCTGCGCCTCCTGGCGAGCCATCGGCATCCGGCCGGTGCCGACCTGGAACTCCACGGCGGCCGAGCCGACGCCGACCAGGCTCGGCCCGCGACCCTCGACGCCCTGCGCGTTTCGACCATGACAGGAGACGCAGCTCACGTCGTACAGCGCCTTGCCGTCGGCGGCGGCGCCGGTGAGCTGCGGGCTCTCCTCCGCGTGCGCCTGCATGCCGGGAGCGAACACGGTGTACGCGCCACCGGCCAGGGTCAGCGCGGCCAGCAGTCGTACCGCCGCGCCGACTCGGCGGCGGCCCCTGCCGCGCGGGGTGGACGGCCCGCGACGCAGCCGCGCGAGCAGACCGCGCGGCCCGGACCGGCCCGGGCGGGACGCGGCGGCGCCGGAACGCCCGTCGGGGGTGTCAGATGTCATGGCCTGTGTCCTTAACGGTTTCTCGACCTTGTGCTTATGACGGAACAGCGGCACGGAATGTGACACGTGCCAAGATCACTGCAACCAGTAGATCATCCCGTACAGAGCGATCCACACCACATCCACGAAGTGCCAGTAGTACGACACGACGATCGCCGAGGTGGCCTGAGCCGGAGTGAACCGGCCCATGGTGGTCCTGATCATGAAGATGATGAACGCGACGAGGCCGCCGGTCACGTGCAGGCCGTGGAAGCCGGTGGTCAGGTAGAACATCGACCCGTAGCCGTCACCGTTGATCTTGATGCCCTCGTGTACCAGCTCGCGGTACTCGTTGAGCTGTCCCAGCACGAAGACCAGGCCCATCACGAAGGTGATGGCGAACCAGCGGCGCAGCGCGAAGACATCGCCCTTCTCCGCCGCGAACACGCCGAGCTGGCAGGTCACCGAGGAGAGCACCAGGATCACCGTGAAGGTGGTCGCGTAGGGGATGTTGAGGTGCTCGGTGTGCTCGGCCCACTGCTCGGGCGCCGCCGCCCGGATGGAGAAGTACATCGCGAACAGCGCCGCAAAGAACATCAACTCACTGGAGAGCCACACGATCGTCCCGACGCTGACCATGTTGGGACGCGTCAACGAGTGGATCCGGCTCTTGTCAATCGCTGGGGCCGCAGTCACGCGGTCATTATTGCCTCCGATCAGCGGCGGCGATCGTCGGGGTGGCCAATCCGGTCCCCGAACCATCCGGAGGTGGTCCCGACAAGCGAGACAGGCGGGCCCGTCCGGCCGCCGGTCGCCCGTCCGGCCGCGGCGCCCGCGCACCGGTCGGCCCAGCGACCGCCGCTCGGCCGACCGCCGCTCGGCCGCCCGCCGGACCGCCCGGTACGACCTGGCCTAACCTGGAGGGCGTGCTGTACCTCGCCACCGCCGGAACTCCGAGCCCGGTCGCCGCCGGCCCGCCACCGTTCACCGCCGTACGGGTCCTCACCGAGTCGGCGGTGGACAACTGGCTGGCGGTCCTGCTCGTGCTGGCCGCGGCCGGCTACCTGTACGGCGTTCATCGGCTGCGGATGCGCGGCGATCGCTGGCCGATCAGCCGTACGCTGCTCTTCCTCGGGCCGGGTCTGGGCGGGATCGCCCTGGTCACGCTGAGCGGGCTGGGCGCCTACGACACGACGCTGCTCTCGGTGCACATGGTGCAGCACATGGTCCTCTCCATGGTGGCGCCGATCTTCCTCGCTCTCGGTGCGCCCGTGACGCTGGCGCTGCGGACGTTGCCCCGGGCCCCCCGGCGGTATCTGCTGGCCCTGGTGCACAGTCGGTTCGCCCGGGTGGTCAGCTTCCCGCTGGTCGCCTTCGCGATCTTCGTGGTCAACCCGTTCGTGCTCTACTTCACCGGCCTCTACGAGGTCACGCTGGCGAACGACTGGGCGCACGAACTCGTCCACGCGCACTTCATCGCCACCGGATGCCTGTTCTTCTGGCCGCTGGTCGGGCTGGACCCGCTGCCCGGCCGCTGGCCGTACCCGGCCCGCGGCCTGTTGATGGTGCTGTCCGTGCCGTTCCATACGGTTCTCGGCCTGACCGTCATGCAGTCCAGCACCCTGTTCGGCGGTGACTGGTATCCGTCCCTCGGCTTGTCCTGGGCCGATCCGTGGGCCGACCAGCGGGTCGCCGGTGGGATTCTCTGGGCCGGCGGGGAGTTCGTCAGTGTGACAATGCTCGCCGTGCTTGTCTACCAGTGGATGCGTCAGTCCGAGCGGGAGGCCCGCCGCGCCGACCGGGAACTGGACCGGCAGGAGGCCCGCGAGCACGCCGCCGGTGCCCCCGCCTGACGGCCCGACCCCCGCCCGACGGTGCGACCCCGCTGGCGCGGGGGCACGACCCTGGCGGCTCCCGGTGTCGGCTGCCGGACCGGCCGTCCGGCGGCGCGGGGGTGACCGGTACGATCAGCGCGCAGCTAAGAGGTGGGAGCCCTGCGACGATGAGCGATCGTGTGTACACCGTCCTGCTCTACAGCGACGACCCGGAGGTCCGCGACCGGATGCGGCTCGCCGTGGGCACCCGGCCGGCCGGCGATCTGGTGGTCGAGTTCGTCGAGGCCAGCGACTACGACGAGTGCGTGCGGGTGGTCGATGACTACGAGGTCGACCTGATGCTGCTGGACGGCGAGGCCAGCCCCGGTGGTGGCCTCGGCATCGCCCGACAGATCAAGGACGACCGACCGGACGCTCCGCCCACCTGCGTGGTCATCGCCCGTGCGGCGGACCGCTGGCTCGCCGCGTACTCCCGGGCGGACGCCACCCTCACGCACCCGCTGGACCCGGTGGCCACGGGACAGACCGTCGCCGGTCTGCTGCGGGCCCGCGCGGCGGGGGCGACGCCGGTAGCCTGAGGCGGCGCCGGGCGGCAATGAGGCCGCCGCGGCGCTCAGCATCCCATCGCCGGATCGGGAGGGTCGCCATGGGCGAACGGACCTGGCCCAACCTGCTGGCCGCGCTGCTACGCGCCGAGCACCTCGCCACCGCGGACACCGCCTGGGCGATGGAAGAGATCATCACTGGCTCGGCGACGACGGCGCAGATCGCCGGCTTCGCGCTGGCGCTGCGGGCCAAGGGCGAGACCCCGGCCGAACTCGCTGGGCTGGTGGAGGGGATGCTCGGCCACGCCGTCACCGTGGACCTTCCCGCCGGCGTACGCGACCGGGCGGTCGACGTGGTGGGCACGGGCGGCGATCGGCAGCACACCGTGAACATCTCCACCATGACGGCACTGGTGGTCGCCGGTGCCGGGGTCCCCGTGGTCAAGCACGGCAACCGCGCCGCCTCCTCGCTCTGCGGCACCGCCGACCTGCTGGAGCATCTCGGGGTACCGCTGGATCTGGGGCCGGCGGACGTGGCCCGCTGTGTCACCGAGGCGGGCATCGGCTTCTGCTTCGCCCCCCGGTTCCACCCGGGGTTCCGGCACGCCGGGCCGGTCCGTCGGGTGTTGGGGGTGCCTACCGCGTTCAACTTCCTCGGACCGCTGACCAACCCGGGTCGCCCGCGGTCCGGTGCCGTGGGGTGCTTCGACAGGGACATGGCCGGTGTGATGGCCGCCGTGTTCGCCCGGCGCGGCGACTCGGTGCTGGTGATGCGAGGTGAGGACGGGCTTGACGAGTTCACCACCGCCGCCCCGACCCGGATCTGGCTGGCCCGCGACGGCGAGGTGACCGAGACCGTGCTGGACGCCACCGAGCTGGGTGTCGCTCGCGGCGCCCCCGGTGACCTGCGGGGCGGCGACGTCGCGTTCAACGCCGACGTGGCCCGCCGGCTGCTGGCCGGCGAGGCGGGACCGGTACGCGACGCGGTGCTGGTGAACAGCGCGGCGGCGCTCGCCGCGCAGCAGGGGCTTCCCGGCGATCTCGTGGACACCATGCGGGCCGGACTGACCCGAGCGGCGGAGGCGATCGACTCCGGCGCGGCGGCCGCCACGCTGGACCGCTGGATCGACGCCGCCCGCCGGCCCCCCACCACAACGATCTAGGGCAGATGGTCGTGATCGGAGATCAACTAACGACCATCTGCCCTAGATCGACAGGAAGAAGGGGGTTAGTGCTCGGCGGTGCGGCGGGTGCCGCTGTAGTACTCGAAGAGCAGGCCGCATGAGGCGAACACGACCGCCACCATGCCGAGACCCACCAACCAGAGCTGCCACAGGACCAGGCCCAGGCCGGCGGTGGTGGCGGACAGCGCCAAACCGAACGGCCAGTAGCTGCCCGGGCTGAAGAAGCCGACCTCACCGGCGCCGTCGGAGATCTCCGCGTCCGGCCGGTCCTCCGGTCGGAGGTCGATCCGGCGCGCGACGAACCAGAAGAAGCCGCCCAGCATCAGGCAGAGCAGGAACGACAGCAGCAGGGCCACCGAACCGACCCACTCGATACCGCCGCTCTGCCAGTTCGTCCACGCCGCGTACAGGATGGTCGCGAAGAGCAGGAATCCCGCGACGATGCCGAAGATGCGGTACTCGGTCTTCATGATCCGTCCTCAGTTGCCCGCGCCGACGGCGTTGGTCGGGTTGAAGTTCTGCTGGGTCCGCTTGGTGTCGAACGGCTCCGTCGTCGTGGCGTACGGGTCCTCGCCGATGGCCGTCAGCGCCTCCTGGGTCGACTTGCCCTCCTGCTTGGCGGCCAGGAAACGGTCGTACTTGTCCGGCGACACCACCCGAAGCTCGAAGTTCATCATCGAGTGGTACGTGCCGCACAGCTCGGCGCACCGGCCCACGTACGCGCCCTCGGCGTCGATGCGCTCCACCTCGAAGACGTTCCGGATGTTGCCCGGGAAGACGTCCCGCTTGAACAGCATCTCCGGCACCCAGAACGAATGCACGACGTCCCGGCTGGTCTCCTCGAACCGGATGGACCGGTCTGTGGGCAGCACCAGGACCGGGATGACGTCCGAGGTGCCCAGCGTGGAGGCCACCGTGTTGGCGTCCACACCGGCGCCATCGCGGTAGTTGAACTGCCAGTTCCACTTGAAGCCGACGATCTCCACCACCACGTCCGGGTTCCGGTTCAGCCGGTCGACGTCGGTCTGCACGATCGCGGTGTAGTAGAACAGCACCGAGACGATCAGGATCGGCGCGATCGTGTAGAGGAACTCCATCGGCATGTTGTAGCGGGTCTGGGCGGGCAGCTCGTCGCCGCGCTTCCGGTAGCGGATGATGCACCAGAAGATCAGGCCCCAGACGAAGACCCCGACCACCAACGCGGCGATCGTGGAGGCGATCCACAGGTCGTACATCTGGTTGGCCTGCGGTGTGATGCCGTTCGACGGCCAGCCGAAGTTGCCGAACGTCTCGCCGACGTTGCACCCGCTGAGCAGGGCCAGCGAGGCCACCGCAGCGAGACCGAGCCCGGCGAGGCGCCGCGCGCCGCGGGCGCGTCCCCGAGCGCCGGCCGCCGGCCGTCCGTTCGAACCCCAAGCGTGCACCTGGTCCTGCCTCCCTCACGCACCACCCGCGCGCGGCTGCCGTTACCCACCGCGGCAAGGCCGCACCGACGGTCGCAGATTACTCGACCTTCACAGGATGACCGGCTCGGGGGTGGGTTGTCCGGTCGACGGCGGATCTTGTGGCGGCCGGGGACGAGATACCGTTTCCGGGTGAATTCTCCGGCGGAGCAGAGCGGGACGATCCCGGCCGTCTATCTCGACGCGGCCAGCGCCGCGCCGCCGCATCCGGTGGCTCGGCAGGCGCTGCTGGCCGCCCTTGAGGACGGGTGGGCCGATCCGGGTCGGCTCTACGCCGCCGGCCGGCGGGCCGCCCAACTGCTCGACGCCGCCCGGGCGGCGGCCGCGGAGGTCCTCCGGGTACGCCCCGACGAACTCTCCTTCACCGCCAGCGGCACCACCGCGGCCCACGCGGCGGTGCTGGGCGGCCTGGCCGGTCGGCGGCGGGCCGGTGGCGCCCTGGTGCACTCGGCGATCGAGCACTCGGCGGTGTTGCACGCCGCTCGACGGCACGAGGAGGGTGGCGGACGGGTGGTCTCCGTACCGGTGGATCGGCTCGGTCGGCTCGACGCCGCCACCTGGTCGGCGGCGGTGACCGGACCGGGCGTGGCGCTGGCTGCGCTGATCGCGGCCAGTCACGAGGTGGGTACGGTGCAGCCGGTGGCCGAGGCCGCGGGGGCGTGTGCCGCCGCCGGGGTGCCGTTGTACGTCGACGCGGCCCAGGTGGTCGGCCGCGCGGACGTGCCGGACGGCTGGTCACTGCTCACCGCGAGTGCGCACAAGTGGGGTGGTCCGCCCGGGGTGGGACTGTTGGTGGTCCGCAAGGGCACTCGATGGGAGTCGCCCTACCCGGCCGACGACCGGGAGTCCGGCCGTACCCCGGGGGTGTCGAACCTGCCGGCGATCGTCGCCGCCGTCGCCGCGCTGCGGGCGGTCCGCGCCGACGCGGCGGCCCAGGCGGCCCGGCTGCACGCCCTGGTGGACCGGATCCGGGCCACCGTGCCGGCCAGCGTGCCGGACGTCGAGGTGGTCGGGGACCCGGTTCACCGGCTGCCGCACCTGGTCACCTTCTCCTGCCTGTACGTCGACGGGGAGGCGCTGCTGCACGCGCTGGACCGGCGGGGTTTCGCGGTCTCCTCGGGGTCCTCCTGCACGTCGTCCACGCTGCGCCCGTCGCACGTGCTGGAGGCCATGGGGGTGCTGTCGCACGGCAACATCAGAATCTCGCTCCCCCTCGACACGGCGGAGGCCGACGTGGACCGGTTCCTCGCCGAACTGCCGGGTATCGTGGCCGACCTGCGGGCCGAGGCGGGGGTGACGGGACTGTGACCGACGATGCGACGACCGTACAGCTGGACTGCCTCGGCCAGCGCTGCCCGCTGCCGGTGATCGCGGTGGCCCGGCGGATCACCGAGGTGCCGGTGGGCGCGGTGGTCCGGGTGCTGGCCGACGATCCCGCCGCGGCGATCGACATCCCGGCCTGGTGCCGGATGCGCGGCCAGGAGTTCGTCGGCAGGTCACTGGTGGACGGCGCGCCGGCGTACGAGGTCCGCCGCGCCCACTGACCCGCAAACTTCACCCTGCCGGAACAACCCCCGGGACCGCTCGGGAGCCGGTCCGGCGCAGCATCGCCGGCAGGGTCACTGCCCCAGGTGGGGCCGGACGTCATCGGCGGCGGCGTCGCCGTACGACTCGCCGAGCCGCTTGATGAAGACGTCCTTGCGCACCTCGTACTCCTGGCCGCCGAAGGACTCCAGCACGAGTCCGGCGTGCAGGCAACCGACCTGGGCGGCCCGCTCCAGGCCGAGACCCCAGGACAGCGCCGCGAAGAAGCCGGCCCGGAAGCCGTCCCCCACGCCGGTCGGGTCGGTGGCCTGGACGCCCTTGGCGACCGGCACACGGAACGGTTCCACACCCCGGCCGGCGATCTCGACGCCGTCCTTGCCGAGCGTGGTGACCCGCACCGCGACCTTCTCCAGCAACTGTGCGTCGGTGAGGCCGGTCTTGCTCTGCAGCAGCGACTTCTCGTACTCGTTGGTCATCAGGAACTCGGCACCGTCGATCAACCCGGCCAGGTCGGTGCCGCCCATCCGGGCGAGCTGCTGGGACGGGTCGGCGGCGAACCGGTAACCGCGCTCGCGGCACTCCTCGGACTGGCGGACCATCGCCTCCGGGTCACTGGCGCTGATCAGCACCAGATCCAGCCCGCCGAGCCGGTCGGCGACCGGACGGAGCTCGATGTTGCGTGACTCGCTCATCGCGCCGGCATAGAACGACGCGATCTGGCACATGTCCTCGTCCGTGGTGCAGACGAAGCGGGCGGTGTGCGCGATCTCGCTGACGTGCACCGAGTCGCAGTCCACCCCGTGCCGCTCCAGCCAGGAACGGTAGTCGGCGAAGTCGTTGCCGACGGCACCGAGCAGCACCGGGCGCAGCCCGAGTTGCGCCATGCCGAAGCAGATGTTGCCGGCGACCCCGCCGCGACGCAGCACCAGGTCGTCGACGAGGAACGACAGCGACACCTTGTGCAGCTGGTCGGCGATGAGCTGGTCGGCGAACCGGCCGGGGAAGCTCATCAGGTGGTCGGTGGCGATCGAGCCGGAAACGGCGATCTTCATGTCGGCCCTCAAGGTCGGAAGCGGATGGCGCGCGAAGCGCCGCAACAGCCTACCGGTTGACCCTCGACGCGTCGTCGATCCGTGGCCGGCGAGTCATCCTCCGGCCACCTCTGTGCCACCATCCGGCACCGGGCCGGCCGCCGCAACCGGGGACGACACGAACCGCAGCGGGGACGACACGAACAACAGACGGCGGGGCCGGCACCGAAGGATCGGTGCCGGCCCCGCCGGAGATCAGTTTCCCGTGACGGTACGCCCCGGGGCGCCCCGGTCCTCGCTCCGGCTCAGTGGAACGAGTCGCCGCAGGCGCAGGAGTTCTGCGCGTTCGGGTTGTCGATGGTGAACCCCTGGGCGTCGATCCGGTCCGCGAAGTCGATCTTGGCACCGGTCAGGTACGGGGCGCTCATCCGGTCGACCACGACCTCGACGCCGCCGAAGTCGTTCACGATGTCCCCGTCGAGCGAGCGCTCGTCGAAGAACAACTGGTACCGCAGGCCGGAGCAGCCGCCCGGCTGCACGGCCACCCGCAGCCGCAGGTCGTCGCGGCCTTCCTGCTCGATCAGGGCCTTGACCTTCTGCGCCGCGACGTCGGTCAGGACGATTGTGGTCGGGGCCTGGGCCTCGGTCGACTCGGTCTGCGCTGGCGTGGTCACGTGGCTCTCCCCTGCGACGGTGTGCATGTCCGTACTGGCCCAACGCTATCCGTCCGGCCGGTCATTCCCAATCTGGTACGCGTTCGATTGTAGGCCGGTGCGGCCCTCGTCACCCGGGAAGGCGGCGCAGGCAATGCGACAAGAAGGTCTGTTCCTCACAAACGCCACTGGGTGGCGAGCCGGGCGGCGATGGCACGCAGCCCCTCGGCCGGCCGGGCCATCGCCTGGACCACCCCGTCCCGATCCTCGCCGCCGTAGTGCTCGACCAGGCTGTGCGCCTCGGTCACCCCGGCGGCCGCCGCCTCCCGCCGCCCGGTGCTGACCCTTCCGGCCACCACGACACAGGGCACTCCCCGGTCCCGGGCGGCGCCGGCCACCCCGGCCACCACCTTGCCGCGCAGCGACTGTTGGTCGAACGAGCCCTCACCCGTGATGACGAGGTCCGTGGCATCCAGCGCGGCGTCCAGCCCGATCAGCCGGGTGACCAGGCCGATACCGGACTCGCACCGGCCGCCCAGCGCCAGGATCGCCGCCCCCAGCCCGCCGGCGGCACCCGCGCCGGGCAGCCCGGCCAGGCCGGCGGGGCAGGTCGGCAGGTCGCGCTCCAGCACGCCGGCGAACCGCTCCAGCGCCGAGTCGAGCAGCAGGATGTCCTCCCGGCTGGCACCCTTCTGCGGCCCGTAGACGTTCGCGGCACCGTGCAGCCCGAGCAGCGGGTTGTCCACGTCGGTGGCCGCGACCAGGTCCACCCCGCGCAGCCGGGGAGCGCCGTCCAGCGCCGCGACGGCGGTGAGCGCCGCTCCCCCGTACGGCAACGCGACGCCTGTGGAATCGAGCGGCACCGCGCCCAGGGCGGTGAGCATCCCGGCGCCGCCGTCGTTGACCGCCGAACCGCCCAGACCGATCACCAGCCGCCGGGCCCCGGCCTCGACGGCCGTGAGCATCAGCACACCGAGCCCGTACGAGGTGGCGGCCCGGGGATCCCGTTCGTCCGGCGCGAGCAGGTGCAACCCGCACGCCTGCGCGCTCTCCAGGTAGCCGGTGGGTACGCCGTCGTCGTCGCGGATCAGCACCTCGCCGGCGACCTTCCGGCCGAGCGGGTCGACGGTGTCGACGGGAACCCGGTGCCCGTCCAGAGCGGTGGCCAGGACCTCGACGAAACCCGGCCCGCCGTCGGCGAGGGGCCGCTGGACCACCTCGGTGTCGGGCGCCGTGTCCCGCCAGCCGTCAGCCACGGCGGCGGCCACCTCCGGGGCGGAGAGGGTTCCGGCGAACTTGTCCGGACAGATCAGGATCCGCATGGCCGTCGAGTGTCGCACCCCACACTCAACCGGGCGGCGGCCGGCCCGCACTGTGGAAGCATGGATCTCGTGACGTCGACCTGGACCGAGCCGGCCAACACCCCCACCGCCCTGCTCCTGCTGGGCCGCGGCAGCGACCCCGCCAGCGAGCGCGGCGTGGACTGCCCGGGCGAGTTGCCCCCGCCGAGCGACCCGGATCTGGCGGCCCGTGCCGCCGCCGCCAAGGCCGCGCTGGGCACCCGCGTCTTCGTGCTGGGCCACCACTACCAGCGGGACGAGGTGATCCAGTTCGCCGACGTGACGGGCGACTCGTTCAAGCTCGCCCGGGAGGCGGCCGCCCGCCCGGAGGCGGAGTACATCGTCTTCTGCGGCGTGCACTTCATGGCGGAGAGCGCCGACATCCTCACCACCGACGCGCAGCGGGTGGTGCTGCCGGACCTGGCGGCCGGCTGCTCGATGGCGGACATGGCGGCGCTGCCCCAGGTCGAGTCGGCGTGGGAGGTGCTCGCGGACGCCGGGGTGGCCGGGTCCACGGTGCCGGTGACCTACATGAACTCGTCGGCGGACATCAAGGGCTTCGTCGGTCGCAACGGCGGCGTGGTCTGCACCTCGTCGAACGCCGAACGGGCCCTGTCCTGGGCCTTCGACCGGGGGCAGCGGGTGCTGTTCCTGCCCGATCAGCACCTGGGCCGCAACACCGCGGTCCTGCAGATGGGTCTGGACGCCGACGACTGCGTGCTCTACGACCCGCACAAGCCGGGTGGCGGGCTGACCGAGAAGCAACTTCGCGAGGCCAAGATGATTCTCTGGCGCGGACACTGCTCGGTGCATGGCCGGTTCACGCTGGACAGCGTCAACGAGGTCCGCAACCGGGTGCCCGGGGTGCGGGTGCTCGTGCATCCCGAAAGCCGGTACGAGGTGGTCACCGCCGCCGACGAGGTCGGCTCGACGGAATACATCATCAAGGCCGTCGAGGCCGCCCCCGCGGGTTCGGCGTGGGCGATCGGCACGGAGCTGAATCTGGTACGCCGGCTGGCGAAGGCGCATCCGGACAAGCAGATCATGTTCCTGGACCGGACGGTCTGCTACTGCTCCACGATGAACCGCATCGACCTGCCGCACCTCGTGTGGGCGCTGGAGGAACTCGTGGCCGGTCGGATGGTGAACCAGATCACCGTGGACCCGGAGACGGCCCGGTACGCCCGCGCGGCGCTGGACCAGATGCTCGCGCTACCCGGGGGCGGCGGGCCCACGAGTCGTCAGAACAACAACTGGGTGTAATCGACCTGGCACGGAATAGGTACATCTAGCACCGATTTCTCACCGAGGTTCCGGTGTGCCCCGGCCGAGCCGGTCACCGAGGGCTATGCTCTGCGGGCGACATCGAGCGGCCGGTACGCGGCCGTGCCCCGGGGAGCGTGATCGACGAGCCTCCCCGCCCACGTCCATCCGACACGTCAGCACGCGCTGGAGGTTGCGTTGACCGACGACGTCCTGGTTGTCCACGGAGGCGCGCCCCTGGAGGGCACGATCCGGGTGCGCGGCGCCAAGAATCTCGTCTCGAAGGCCATGGTCGCGGCGCTGCTGGGTGATCAACCGAGCCGGCTCTACGACGTACCGAAGATCCGGGACGTGGAGGTGGTGCGCGGCCTGCTCGGCCTGCACGGCGTGAAGGTCACCGACGGGGACGAGGACGGCGAGCTGGTCTTCGACCCGAAGAACGTGGAGAGCGCGTCGACCGACCAGATCAACGTGCACGCCGGGTCCAGCCGGATCCCGATCCTGTTGTGCGGACCGCTGCTGCACCGGCTTGGCCACGCGTTCATCCCGGACCTGGGCGGCTGTCACATCGGGCCGCGCCCGATCGACTTCCACATGCAGGCGCTGCGCGAGTTCGGCGCGGTCGTCGACAAGCAGCCCGACGGGCTGCACCTGACCGCGCCGTCCGGGCTGCATGGCACGAAGTTCTCGCTGCCCTACCCGAGCGTCGGCGCCACCGAGCAGGTGCTGCTCACCGCGGTGCTGGCCGAGGGCGTGACCGAACTGCGCAACGCCGCGGTGGAGCCGGAGATCATCGACCTGATCTGCATCCTGCAGAAGATGGGCGCGATCATCAAGGTGCACACCGACCGGGTGATCGAGATCCAGGGCGTACCCCGGCTCGGCGGCTATTCGCACCGGCCCATCCCGGACCGGATCGAGGCGGCGAGCTGGGCCGCCGCGGCGCTGGCCACCAAGGGCGACGTCCAGGTGCTCGGCGCGCAGCAGGCCGACATGATGACGTTCCTGAACATCTTCCGGTCGGTGGGCGGCTCGTACGAGGTGACCGACACCCGCCCACCGCGCGACGGCCGGCCCGGTCAGGAGGGCGGTATCCGGTTCTGGCACCCGGGCACCGAGCTGAGCGCGACGGCGCTGGAGACGGATGTCCACCCCGGCTTCATGACCGACTGGCAGCAGCCCCTGGTGGTGGCGTTGACCCAGGCGCGCGGTCTGTCGATCGTCCACGAGACGGTGTACGAGCAGCGGCTGGGCTACACGGACGCGTTGAACAAGATGGGCGCCAACATCCAGGTCTACCGGGACTGCCTGGGTGGCACGCCGTGCCGGTTCGGCCGCCGTAACTTCCGGCACTCCGCGGTGATCGCCGGGCCGAGCAAGCTGCACGCGGCCGACCTGGTCATTCCCGACCTCCGGGCAGGCTTCAGCCACCTGATCGCGGCGCTGGCCGCCGAGGGCACCTCGCGGGTCTACGGCGTGGATCTGATCAACCGCGGGTACGAGGACTTCGAGGCGAAGCTGGCCAACCTCGGCGCCCACGTCGAACGTCCCTGACGGCGCTTCCCGGGCAAAATCGGCGCGGCTCGCGCTGCCGGCGATCCAGCGGGTCGCGCTGCCGGCGATCCAGCGGGTCGCGCTGCCGGCGATCCAGCGGGTCGCGGCCGGCGATCCAGCGGGTCGCCGGCACCGCGCCGTGCGGGTGGCGCCGGCGGTTGGCTACCCTTCATGCGTGCCGTCGCTGTTTCGCCGCAAGCCAACCGCCGTCGTCGAGGAGACCGTCACCGAGCCGGAGCCCGGGGCGGAGTCCGTCGAGGCCCGCCGTCGCGGGTACACCCCGGGCAAGGGCCGGGAGACTCCCAAGCGGCCGGGTGCCAACCTCCGGCGACCGGTGTCGAGCGCACCGGTGAGCAAGGAGGAGGCCAAGGCCCGCCGGCGCGCGGCGCGCGCGGAGGCGGCGGCGGAGTTCCGCCGCGAGGGCGGCCCCCGCGACCGTGGCCCGGAGCGGAGGCTGGCCCGCGACGTGGTGGACTCCCGGCGCACGGTGGGCACCTGGTTCTTCGGCGGCGCCCTGGTGGTGCTCGTGGGTTCGGGTCCGACCATGCCGCCCACCATCCGGCTGGCCTCGAACATCCTCTGGGTGACGCTGGCGCTCGGTGTCGTCGTCGACTCGCTCCTGATCTCCCGGAAGATCAAGAGGTTGGTCCGGGAGCGGTTCCCGAAGAGCCAGGAAAAGCTCGGATCGCTCTACTTCTACGCGATCATGCGGTCCATCGCCTTCCGGCGGATGCGGACCCCGGTTCCCCAAGTCAAGATCGGCGATCCGATCTAACCTGATCGTTCCCACCGGCCGTCCTCGCTGCGGAAACAACATTTTGTCATCGGATCCGCACGATGAGTGGTCAGACATTCCGTGGACACCGCTGTTGATCTGCTGTTGACAGCCGACGATCATGGCACCAATCTGGGGACCGGCACCGCTACCGGCGCCGGTCACCTCACTCTCCGTGATCGGCACCGGGTTCGTACACGCTGTGGGCTTAACGCGGGGGACGCGCACCAGCCTGCCCGAACACGGGATCGAACGCCTTGC
The DNA here is from genome assembly GCF_042666615.1 of Plantactinospora sp. GCM10030261. Lineage (NCBI taxonomy): Bacteria > Bacillati > Actinomycetota > Actinomycetes > Micromonosporales > Micromonosporaceae > Plantactinospora > Plantactinospora sp. GCM10030261. The sequence continues at coordinate 14,126 of NZ_JBHTDD010000015.1, read as the reverse complement.
ACACCGACAGTCATATCAGCGTGGTCACGCCCGCCGACGCTCAGCAACCCACCCGGTCCGACACCCTTCTCACCGACCTCGATGGCCACCCGACGGAGCAGCCGGACATCCGTGCCGAGGCGGTGGAGTTCCTGACCGCGTACCACCAGGAGCATGACGTTCCCGGTCTCGCCCAGCGGATCACCGAGGTGCTGGACGAGATCGACCTCACCGGCAGCTACCGGCACCGCGGCGAGGAACTGGTCTACGGATCGCGGGTCGCCTGGCGGCAGTCCGTCCGGTGCATCGGCCGGGTCCGGTGGAGCGCGCTGCACGTGCGGGACCGCCGGGACGTCACCTCGGTCGCCGGCATCGCCCGGGAGTTGCGCCAGCATCTCGCCGAGGCGGACCGGAGCGGGCGGATCCGATCCGTGATGACGGTGTTCGCGCCGGACCGCCCGGGCGTGGCACCGCGCGCGCGGATCTGGAACGACCAGCTCGTCCGGTACTGCGGTTGGCCGGCTCCGGACGACTCGGTGCTCGGCGATCCCGCCCAGCACGCCATGACCCGAGCTGTCCTGCGGCTCGGCTGGCGGGGCCCGGACGCGCCGGGCCGCTTCGACCTGCTGCCCTGGGTTATCGAGACCGCGACCGAGCCACCCACGCTGGTCGCGGCGCCGCGGAAGCTGATCAGGGAGGTTCCGCTCAGCCATCCGCAGTACCCGTGGTTCGCCGAGCTGGGGCTGCGCTGGCACGCCCTGCCCGTGATCTCCAACATGAGGCTACGCATCGGCGGTGTCGACTACAGTTGCGCGCCGTTCAACGGCCACTATCTCAGCGACGAGATCGGCACCCGGAACATGGGCGACGTGGGCAGGTACGACCAGCTCGGGGTGGTCGCCCGCGCCCTCGGGACGGACATCGATCGCGAGGACAACCTGTGGCGCGAGCATGCCGCGCTCGTGATCAACCAGGCGATACTGCACTCCTTCCGCTCCGCCGGAGTCCGGATCTCGGACCCGCACACGGAGTCCGAGCTGTTCGTGCGGTTCTGCGAGCAGGAGGAGCGCGCGGGCCGGCCCGTGTACGGCGACTGGTCCTGGCTCAACGGTTCGGTCGGCTGGGCGGCCCTGCACGCCGTCCACCACCGCTACTACGACACGCGCGTTCCGACGCCGAACCTGCTGCCGACGACCCGCCCGTACGACGCCGCGGGCGGGGTCGGCGCGACGCTTCGGGACCTCCACTCCGCCGCCCACCGCGAGCTGGCCTGACCATGGACGTCACCGCCCTGCGTCGAAGCTGGCGCCAATTCACAGTGGCCGGTCCGCGCGCCGTCAAGTACTTCTACGCCTCCCTGTTCGTGATCGCCCCGGAAACCCGGACGATGTTCCCCACCAACATGCGCTACCAGGAGGACAAGCTGCTGGCGGCCCTGGGACACATCCTCACGCACGTCGACGACGCCGAGGAACTGACCGCCTTCACCCATCGACTCGGTGCCGACCACCGCCGGTTCCAGGCACGCGATGCCGATGGCAACGTCATCCACCTGGCCGAGCACCACTACATCTGGGTGGGACAGGCGCTGCTGGCCACCCTCGAACACTTCCTGGGCACCGCGTGGACCCCCGCCCTGAAGGCGGAGTGGGCGGCGGCCTACGAGGCCGTCGCGAAGCTCATGCTGGCCGGGGCGGCGGAGTCCGAGAGGAGCCTGCCGCCGTACTGGGAGGCCCAGGTGTTGGACGTCGACCGCAGGCTGGTCGACCTCGTGGTGCTCACCGTCCGACCCAACTACCTGTGCGCGTACCGTCCCGGCCAGTCGCTCCCGGTGCAGCTTCCCGACCTGCGGATGTGGCGATACCTCTCGCCGGCCAACGCTCCCCGGCCGGACGGCACCATCGAGTTCCACGTGCGGGCCACGGGACGGTTCTCCACCCATCTGGTCCGCCGCACCGGGGTCGGTGACCGGTTGCTGCTGGGGCATCCGGTCGGCACCACCTTGTCGTCCTACGATCGGGCTCCGCACCGCCCGCTGCTGCTCGTCGCGGGCGGCAGTGGCCTCGCCCCGCTCCGGGCCGTCGTCGAGTCGCTGCGGCAGGGCCCCGCCCGGTCGGTCACCCTCGTCGTCGGTGGCAAGACGCCGAGCGACCTCTACGACCACCAGGCACTGGCCATGCTCGCGTCGACGGCGTCCGCCGGCCAATCGGCGGGCGAGCGGTGGTTGCGCTACGTCCCAACCGTCGAGGCGGGCTGGGGCTGGGAGGGCGCAGTGGGCACGGCCGTGGACGTGGCGTTACGGCTACGCTCCTGGGAAGACTCGGACGTTCTCGTCTGCGGATCTCCCGCGATGATTCGGGACACCATCCGCACCCTGGTCGACGCCGGGGTGCCGCCGGACCAGATCCTCACCGAGACCTTCGACCACACGTCCTATCCACCCATCGTGGCGTCGCCTGATACGTCACGCCCCCTCAGCCGGCTAGGAGCCCGATGAGCGTCGATCATGATGGCGTCACTGCCGCCCTACTCGGTGGCGCACCGGTCGACGACATGGAGAGCCGGCTCGCCCACGTCGAGGCGCGACGCTTCCGCGGCACGTGGTGGCTGTCCCAGCGCGAGGTCCTGGAAGCCTGCCAGTTCGCCAACGAACAGATCAGGTCGCTCAACGCCGAGATCCACCGGCTCCGCGCCAACCATCGTCGAATGGCCGCCCAGGTGGAGATGTACCGGCATGGCGCGCTGCCCAGCACCGTCCCCCAGGGCCCGGACCCCATGGTGATCGAGCTGACGATGCGCGCACAGGATGAGGCCAACGAGACGGTCGACGAGGCGAGCAGGGAGGGCGCCCAGATCATCGCGGACGCCCGGGCCCAGGCCGCCGAGATCATCGCGACCGCGCAGGCCGCCGGATCCCGGTCCGAGGGGTCCGGTGCCGAGGTGGAGGAACGGATCCAGTCCCTGCGGGCGTCGAACGACGCGCTCGTCGAGGTGGTCCGCGCCGCCTCCCACCAGATCCGGCAGTGGCAGACGTACCTCGCCGCGCAGTCGGACCGGCTCGGTAAGGACGCCGCGGGCGCCGCCGCGCTGGGCGACCAACTCGACGCCGTCCTGCCTGACTGATGACCGGCGCGGACCAGGACCGGCGGGGCTCCGGCGCGGACCAGGACCGACTGAGGACCGGCGCGGACCAGGACCGGCGACGCTCCGGCGCGGACAGGATCGGCGGGGCTCCGGCGCCCGCACCGCCCTGTGGCCCCGGCGGTCAGCCCCGGCAGCCGGACGCGGGTGGCAGGCAGGCCGGAGGCAGGTGGAACCAGCGCAGGGCCTCGAAGCTGTCCGCGAGCCCGGTGGCCGAGTCGTCCAGCCGGGCCGGCCGCGTCGTGAGGATGCGACGGGCCTCATCCAGGTAGCCGGCGAGCGCCTCCTCGCCCACCCGTTCGGGGCCAGAGCCCGCCTCCGGTGGCGTGGCCGGATCGATCAGATCGGCCAACCCGACCGGCGGGCGGTCCGGTTCCGCCCGGTGCCGCCACAGCCCGGTCCGGACGTCGAACCGGTAGTCGGGCAGCAGCCGGTACCCGTGATCGGCGATCAGGCGGACCGCCTCCACGAGATAGTCGGCGACGGTGTCCGAGATGAAGTAGTTGAAGTTGAGCCGCGCCCAGCCCGGCTTGATCCCCTCACAGCCGTGGTCGATCTCATCCCGGAGCGCCCGCGAGCGCGCCGCGTCGATGACCAGCAGCCGGTGCCCGTACGGGCCGGCGCACGAGCAGCCGCCGCGGGCCTGGATGCCGAACAGGTCGTTGAGCACCGCCACGACGAAGTTGTGGTGCAGGTAGCGTGCTCGGTAGCGGAGCCGCACCGAGACGATCGACAGCCGCGGCGCGTGCGGGTTGCCCAGCACCTCGATCCGCGGATTCGTGGCCCACCGGTGCCGCGCCCGCGCCCAGAGCCGGCGTTCGCACGCCTCGATCACGTCGGTGCCGACCGCCTGCTTGACGGCGAACACCAGCCCGGCCCGGATCGACTCGACGATCGCCGGCGTGCCACCCTCCTCCCGGGCCACCGGGTCGTCGAGGTAGTGGTGCACCTCCGGGCCCACGAAGGCCACGGTGCCGCCGCCGGGCACGCTCGGGACCCGGTTGCGCAACAGGTCCCGGCGGACCGCGAGCACGCCGGGCGTCTGCGGACCGCCGACGAACTTGTGCGGGGAGAGGAACACCGCGTCCTTGTGGTCGGCGGCGCCAGGCGCGGACTCCACCATCCGGATCGGCAGGTACGGCCCGGCCGCGGCGTAGTCCCAGAACGACAACGCGGCGTGCGCGTGCAGCAGCCGCGCGATCGCGTCCACCTCGGACAGGATGCCTGTCACGTTGGATGCCGCGGAGAAGCTGCCGATCCGCAGCGGCCGGTGCGCGTGGCGGACCAGTTGGGCGACCAGCTCCGTCTGGTCGATGTGTCCGTCGGCGTCCGCACCGATGACGACCACGTCGGCGTACGTCTCCCGCCAGGGCAGTTCGTTCGAATGGTGCTCGTAGGGTCCCACGAACACCACCGGCCGCTGGTCCGCCGGGATCCGGTCGAGCAGTCCATGGCGGCGCGTCGGCGCGTCGGGCAGCCGCAGTTCCAGGATCCCGATCAGCTTGTTGACCGCCGCGGTGGCGCCCGAACCGCAGAAGATCACGACGTGCTCGTCCCCGCCGACCACCGCCTCGTGGATGGTGCGGCGGGCCTCCTCCCGCCAGCGGCCCGTCATCCGGCCGGTGCCCGAACTCTCGGTGTGCGTGTTGGCGTAGTAAGGCAGCACCCGTCTCCGGATGGCGTCCTCGATGAAGTCCAACGCCCGCCCCGAGGCCGTGTAGTCGGCGTAGGTGATGCGTCGCGGCCCGTACGGGCCATGCATCAGTTCACCCTCGCCGATGACACTGTCCCGGATTCGTGCCAGCAGGCGGTCCCGGTCGCCGGCCGGCAACCGGCCGTCGATCATGGTCACGGTGCCCTCCCCCGATCGCTCCTCCGAGGGGTGCGAGAACCCACGAACACCCCTGGTCCCCTGTGGAGCAGCCAAACACCGTTCCACCGGCGGGCGGCGACCGTTCTGCCCGGTTGAGCAGTTCCTGCCGATCAGGGCATCGCCTGGCGGCAGCACCGACGGGCCGACGCGAGACCGGCCGCCGTCAGGGCACGCCGAGCAGTCGCAGGACGGCGGTGCTCGCGGCGGCGGCCACCACCACGACGACGAACGGCGCCCGGCGGATGGCCAGCACCAGACCGACAAGCACACCGGCCGGCCGGGCGACGCCCGCGAACAACCCCGACTCGGTAAACGCCGCCACCGCGACGAGCGCCGCGAGCAGCGTCGCGGCCGCGATCGGCAGCCCGCGCCGCAGCCAGCCGGGCAGGTCGAGCCGCTCCCTCAGCACCACACCGGCGAGCCGGAAGGCGTACGTCCCGACCGCGAGCGCCAGGACCGCGGCGATCAACACGGCCGTGCCCGGTCCGGGCGGAGTCTCGGCAGCGCGAGCGCGGCGAGCCCGACCAGCGCCAGCAGCACCGGCAATCCCCCGGGCAGCAGTGGAGTGGTGGCCAGGGCGATTCCGGCGCCCGCCAGGGCGGCCCATCGGCTGGCCCGGTCCCGCAGTGCGGGCAGCAGCAACGCCAGCAACCCGGCCGGGAACGCGGCGTCGAGTCCCAGCCGGTTCGGATCGCCCACCGCGCCGCCGGCCAGCAACCCGACCACGACGCCCACGTTCCAGGCGACGAAGAGCATGGTTCCCGCCAGCCAGAAGGCCCGGCGACGGTCGGGGCCGGCGGGTTGGGCCAGCGCGAACGCCGTTGTCTCGTCGGTCATCAGGTGGCTACCGAGCAGCCGGCTGCGCCACCGGCCGCCCACCGCGTCACCCAACGCCAGGCCGAACGGCAGGTGCCGGGCGTTGAGCAGCAGCCCACCGAGCACGGCCGCGACAGGATTTCCTGCGGCCAGCAGGCCGACCGCGAGGAACTGCGCTCCGCCGGCGAAGACCAGCAGGGACATCGCGACGGCGACCCAGCCGGGCAGTCCGGTGCCCACGGTGACGGCACCGAACGAGGCCCCGACCACGCCGACCGCCAGCGCGAGGGCGGCGGCGTCGCGGGGGCGGGCGCGCCGGCCGGGTCCGGCCGGGTCCGGACCGTCGGTCCCGATCCGGACAGTGGCGTCTGTTCGTTGCGTCGAACGCATAGTCCAGAATGATGAACACCCGACGGCTTGTTCGTCAAACCGAACGGAGCGACCGATGCATCGAACGACACCGGGTGCCGCGACCGGCGCCTCGCCAGCGACCGGCGCCTCGCCGGTCGCCGTGCTGGCCGCCGCGCTACGGCGGGAACGCGACCGCGCCGGGCTCTCCCTCACCGAACTCGCCCGGCGGGCCGGCATCGCCAAGTCGACCCTGTCCCAGTTGGAGGCCGGCGCCGGCAACCCGAGCATCGAAACCGTATGGGCGCTCGGGGTGGCCCTCGACATCCCGTTCAGCCGGCTGGTCGAGCAGCCGACCACCGAGGTCCGGGTGATCCGGGCCGGAGCCGGGCCCCGACTGCGGTCCGAGCAGGCCGACGTCGCGGCCGTGCTGCTCGCCGCCGGCGGGGCGCAGCACCGCCGGGACATCTACCGGATGGAGATCGAACCGGGCACCGGCCGGGAGGCCCAGGCGCACACGCCGGGCAGCGTCGAACACCTGGTCGTCGGCACCGGGCGGCTCCGGACCGGGCCGGTCGACGCCACCGTGGAGCTGGGCCCCGGCGACTACGTCACCTTCCCCGGCGACGTGCCGCACCGTTACGAGGCGCTCGCCCCCGGCACCGTCGTGGTGCTGATCATGGAGCATCCCTGACCGGGGTCCGCCGGCGTCCGGTACAACGTGGCCACGACGTCCTCGATGTCAGGCTCGACGATCGCGATGTCGCGCAGCGTGGCCAGCCCGGCCAGGCGCCGCACCAGTTCCCCGGCGGTCACCGACTCGAGCGCGTAACAGAGCCGCCGGCCGTCCAACTCGGTACGCACCAACGGCGCCCCGTCCACCCGTGGCGGATCGGTCACCGGCTCCGCCACGTCGACAAGCACCTGTCGCGGCGATCCGTACCGGGCATGCAGGTCCTCGATCGACCCGTCGTGCACCACCCGCCCGTGGTCGATCACGACGAGCCGGCGACACAGCCGCTCGATGTCGGCGAGGTCGTGCGTGGTGAGCACCAGCGTGGTGTCGCCGGACCGGCCCAGGTCCGCGATGAATTCCCGGACCGCCTGCTTGCTCACCAGATCGAGACCGATCGTCGGCTCGTCCAGGAACAACACCTCGGGGGCGTGCAGCAACGCCGCCGTGAGTTCGCCACGCATCCGCTGCCCCAGCGAGAGCTGCCGGACCGGGATGTCCAGGAACTCGTCGAGGTCGAGCAGGGTGCGGCAGCGGCGCAGCCGGGCCGCGTGTGCCGCGGCGGGGACCCGGAAGACGTACCGGAGCAGGTCGAAGGAGTCCCGCAGCGGAAGGTCCCACCACAGCTGGGACCGTTGACCGAAGACCACCCCGATGCGCGCCGCCAACCTGGTCCGCTGTGCCACCGGGACGAGACCGCAGACCCGCACGTCGCCCGCCGAGGGAGTGAGCACGCCGGTGAGCATCTTCAGGGTGGTGGACTTGCCGGCTCCGTTCGGGCCGATGTAACCGAGCATCTCGCCGCGCGGGACGGCGAGGTCCACCCCGGCGACCGCGGTCACCGTCCGCTTCTCCCGGCGCAGCTGGCCCGCCCGGACCCGCACCTCGAACTCCTTGCGCAATCCGCGCGCCTCGATCACCGTCTCGCTCATGACCCCGTACTCCGGTAGTGACGGATGCCGACGCGCCAGACGGCCGCGGCGGCGATGAGGACGGGCAGCGCCACCGCGGGCGCCACCCAACCGACCCAGTCCGGCAGGCCGAGTGGGTCGGTCCGCCCGAGCAGTGCCAGCGCCGGGTAGTAGGCGACGAAGGCGAACCCCATCCCGTACGCGAAGACGGCGCGGAACCATCCGCCATAGACGGTGACCGGGTAGGTGGCGAACTCCCGGCCGCCGTAGGTCACCGCATTGGCGATCTCGCCAGAGTCGATCCACCAGAACGCGACGCTGGCGGTGGCGACGAAGACCGAACCGAAGAAGACCGTGCCGGCCAGCGGCGCCACCACGGCGAGCGCCACCCGGGCGGGGGTCCACGCGATGTCGGCCGCGGCCAGCGCCAGCAGCAACACCGCGGTGCTGAACACGATCCGGGACACCTTGCGCACCGGCAGGTCCGCCAGCAGCAGTTGGGGCAGCGGTCGCAGCGGCCGGACCAGCACCGCGTCCAGCAGTCCGGTGCGCACGTACGTGCGTACCCGCTCGATGTTGCCGACCGTGACGTCGGCGGCGGCGAAGGCGAACGACGACAGCCCGACCATCACCATGGCCTCGCGCAGCGCGAAGCCGCCCAGTTCGCCCGACACCCCGAACAGCACCAGCACCAGCACGACATCCCACGCCGTGATGAACACGTTGGCCACCAGTTCGACAACGAACGATGTCCGGTACGCGGCCTGCGACCGGGCCTGTCCCCGGAGCAGCGCGAGGTACGCCCGGCCGAGGCCGATCGGGCGGTCCCCCGCCGCACCGGGCCGGGCCACCCCGGTCGCGCGCTCAGCCACCCTGCACCACCAGGCGCCGCTCGGCCCGGCGTTGCACGACGGCGCAGACCAGCAGCATCACCACCGCCCAGGCGAGCTGGCCGGCGACCAGGCCGAACTGGACGGCCGGCGGGTCCCGTTCCACCACCACGTCCAGCGGTGTCTGGAACAGCCCGGCCAGCGGCGTCGCCACCCAGACCGCGAGCATCAGCGGCTCCGGCAGGAAGCGCAGCGGGAACGCCAGGCCAGCCAGCGCGCTGGACACGACGAGCCAGAGGATCATCGGGCCGCGCACGTCGTACAGCCAGTACGCGGCGGCGTTCACCAGATAGCGGCAACTGAATCCGATCACGATGGCGACCAGCGCGGACACCGCGAACAGCGGCCCGGTCCACCAGCGGTGCGGCAGGTAGACGTCGAAGAACAACGGTGCTGCCAGCAGCGGCGGGAGAAACCGGGTGAGCAGTGCGTAGCCCGCCCGGCCGAGATCGGTGGCGAGGTAACTGACCACCGGCGGCACCGGCCGCAGCAGGTCGCTGACGACATCGCCGGACCGGATCCGGTCGGCCAGCTCGGTCCAGCCCCAGAGCCCCAGCAGGGCGAACATGCCCTGCCCGACCCAGACGTAGGTGACCAGCTGCCGGGCGTCGTAACCGGCCGCCAGGCCGGCCGCCGATTCGGCGACGGCGAGCAGCACATAGCACTTGAGAAACCCGAAGACGGTGTTGGTGACCAGCCCCGCCACGGTCGCCTGCCGGTAGGTCGCGTGCCGCCGGTAGCCCGCCCGGCACAGAGCACCGAAGGTCCGGATGGCGGCGACGGTGCTGTCGACCGGCGGCACGGTCACCGTCACGGCCATGGCGTCCTCCCCCAAGGATCGACAACCCGCCGACTCTAGGCCCGATCGCGAGACCGGCCAACGGAATTAACGGCAACGCGTACCGCCCGTGCCGTCTGAGGTACGTCACGACTCGGCAACGCCCCCATGACGAGCAGCGCCAACCGGGAGGGAATTAGGGTAGAAAGATGTCGTCTGTCCGGTTATTTGGGATAGTGTTTCCGAATAGTGCACGCAGCGCAGTGGCGTTGGGCGAGCCCGCGCCGTTACCCTCCTTTCGCGACCACGCGGTCGCGACCGGGTGACTTTCCTCCCGCGGGTACAGCGCTGCCCAGTACCGTTTCCAACGAGGTGGGACCGCCGTGAGCGAGCGACGCGAGCCGATGCCGGGGCCGCGTCGCCTGGCCCACGACAGTGAGGCGCCTCGATGAACGGCCGATACGACATGTGGCGGGAGGACGCCGAGCCGGCCTGGAAGCTCGAACCCACCTCGGAATGGGAAGCGACCTTTCCCGGCCAGCGTTATCCGGGCGACATCGGAGCCCGGTACCCGACCGGCAGGTCGCGACGGACCCCCACCGCGACCGGTAGAGCGGGGGTACATTCCCTCGACCAGTTCCCGGACCGCGACCTCGACGCCCGCTTCCTCGACGAGTTGGACGTCCGGAGACCGCCCGACGCCGAGGAGCAGAGCGAACCGAGTGACTCCCGGGCGCGCCACGGAGTGCGCGAACCGGGTCGGTTCCTCGACGGCCGCGAACCCGAGCAACCACCGCGCACCGAGCGGTTGCGGCTCGTCCGGTCGGAGCCCGCCCCGCCACCCGGGCCGGAGCGATACGACTCCAGATGGCTCGACCGGCCGGACGACGATGATCGTGCGGCGAGCGTGGGCGACCGGGACGACTGGTCACCGGCGGCACGCCATGGGCCGGCGCCGTCGCGACCCGCCCCGGTCGACATGCCCGACGACGCCGGTCTGTCGGGACGGGTGGCCGGCTGGAACCGGCCGGCGTGGCGACCCGATCCGCCCGCGTCGCCACGGGAATCCACCCCACCGGTACGCGGAATCACCCCGGCGGCACGGGATGTCACTCCCGCGGCGCGCGACACCGCCTCCACAGCGCCGGTCCGGGACATCACCCCGACGCCCGACCGGGGTGGTTGGGCGCCGGTCAATCCCGGCCGGCCGGTCGATTCGGTCCCGCCGACCCGCCGATCGAACGTCGACCAGCCACGACCCGCGCCAGCCCGGAGGGACCCGGACGTCCCTGCCGCCCGGCGGCGGGCCGCGTCACCGGCCCCCGAGCGGACCCACCCACCGGGTGGCCAGGACCAGGCGGGCCCGCCGGCCAGCGTCGACAAGGTCACCGCACACGGCCACGACAAGCCGGTGCCCGCCCCTGCGCTGTCGACCGGCTGGGAGCATCGCCCCGCGCCGCTCCTGCCCAACCCGCAGCCGCGGCCCGCGCCGGTGGGTGGTCCGCCGGACCGCCCGAAGGCCGACGACCCGGCCGAGCGGCCGAGACGCGAGACCACCACGCGGACGACCGGTGACGATCGCCCGGACGGCCGGTCCCGACCACCCATTCCCGGCGCCCCGGCCGCCGCCCTACGGTTGGACTTCCCGGCCCCGCCCGTCTCCGGCCCGCCGGCGGCCGCGCCGGCCTCGGGACCACCGACCACCGTCCCGGCCTCGGGACCACCGACCACCGTCCCGGCCTCGGGACCACCGACCACCGTCCCGGCCTCGGGACCACCGACCACCGTCCCGGCCTCGGAACCACCGACCACCGTCCCGGCCTCGGAACCACCGACCACCGTGGCGGGCCCGCCGGATCGGCCCGTATCCGGACCACCGGCAGCCGGGCAGCCCGCTGCCGCCCCGGCCCGTCCCACCACGGAATCCGAGGCACCCGGGACTCCCGATCCGGCGCCGGACGCCGCCGATTCGGCCCCGGACGCCGCCGAGCCGACCCCGGAAGCACCGACCGGCCCCGGCCCGTCGGCGGATGGGCCCGCGGGCACAGCGACCGGCCCGGCCGTCGCCGGGGCCGATCCGGATCCCACCGCGACCGACCCGAACCGCACCGGGCCTGGCGCACCGGCCGACGCGGCGAGCCACGACACCGTGCTACCCGCGCCGGACGGGCGGGCCACCGGGGCCGCCGCCGCTATTCGGACCCCCACCATGCTCACCCCCGTCGTCGAACCCCGGTCGGCCGACGACACCTCGGCCGACCCGTCCCCGACCGCACCGGTCGACCCGGAGCGGGTGCTGGCGGCGTACAAGTGGCGGTTCCACTCCGAGACCCTGCGCGAACTGGTCGAGGACCCGGCCGAGCTGCGCACGGTCCGGGACGGGCTGACCGGACGGCTGGAGTCGGCCACCGACAACCGGAGCCGGGCCCGGCTGCTCAGCCTGCGCGCGGTCGTCTCCCGGATCCTCGGTGACCTCGGCAAGGCGTTGGCCGACGGGCGGCTCGCCCTGACGTACGCGGAAACCACAGGTGAACTGCGCCGGATCGCCATCGCGCAGGCCCGCCTCGCGCACGTCCTGCAGTGGCGCGGCGAGTTCGCCGAGGCGGACCGGCTGTTCGCCGAAGCCAACTCGTCGGAGCTGCCGGATCGGCTTCGGGCCACGATGCACGAGCACGCCGGCCGGTCCTGCTATGACCAGGGCCGTTACATCGAGGCGTGCAACCACTTCGAGAAGGCGCTGGACCTGCGCCGGGTAGAGGACCCGGACCTGATCGCCCGGACCGAGTTGGCGCTTGACGCGGTGTTCGCGAAGGTGGCGCAGAACGGCTGGGGTCCGTACGCGCGAACCCGGGACGAGGTCCTCCAGGTGCACCGCCCGCCGACTCCCGTCTTCGACGACCGGGTACGACGCTGGGGCTTCGACGGACCAGCCGGGGAACGGGTGATCGCCCCCAGCTACGCCGAGGTGCAGCCGTTCGCCGAGGGTACGGCCTGGGTGCGCCGCCCGGAGATCCGCACGTGGGAGCTGATCGACGAATCGGGTGAGCTGCTCATCCCGGCAACCGCCGGATATCGGGCGGTCGGTTCGTTCTCCGACGGGCTGGCCTGGGTATCCGCCGACGGCGACGGCTCATGGCGGGCCATCGACCGCACCAACGAGGTGGTCATCCCCGCTCGCTTCGACGACGTACGCCCGTTCCGGCGCGGCATAGCCGCGGTGGCGGCGATCCGCAACGGCGGCTGGGGCGCGGTGGACCGGACCGGCCGGGTGGTGGTTCCGATGCGCTACACCGGTTTCGCGACGGCGCTCACCGACGGCCGGTACGTCGACGGGTTCAGCGACGAGGGCCTGGCGATCGTCGACGCGGACGGACGACGCGGTGTGGTGAACCGGGACGGCAGGGTGATCGTGCCACCGCGGTACCCGGCGCTGGTGATCCATCCGGTCGCGTTCCTGGTCGGTACCGGCGCCGGACGGTGGGGAGCCCTGGACCGCCGCGGCGAGCCACTGGTGGACCCGGTGCACCCCAGCCGGGCCGCGGTGACCGAGGAGATCGACCGGCTGCTCGCGGACACCGAACCGGTGCTCTGAACCCGGTGCCGGCTAGGGTCGGTGGATGGAATTCCGACACCTTGGCCGCTCCGGCCTGATGGTCAGCGAGATCTCGTACGGAAACTGGATCACCCACGGCTCGCAGGTCGAGGAGGAGGCCGCCCTCTCCTGCGTCCGGGCGGCCCTGGACACCGGCATCACCACCTTCGACACCGCCGATGTCTACGCGGGTACGCGCGCGGAGGCGGTGCTCGGGCGGGCCCTGCGGGGCCAGCGGCGGGAGGGGTTGGAGATCTTCACCAAGGTCTTCTGGCCGACCGGGCCGGGTCCGAACGACCGCAGCCTGTCCCGCAAGCACATCATGGAGTCGATCAATGGCTCGCTGCGCCGGTTGCAGACCGACTACGTGGACCTCTACCAGGCTCACCGGTTCGACCACTCCACCCCGCTGGAAGAGACGATGGAAGCGTTCGCGGACGTCGTCCGCTCCGGCAAGGCGCTGTACATCGGCGTGTCGGAGTGGAACGCCGCGCAGATCCGGGCTGGCTACGAACTGGCCCGGGAGCTGAGGATCCCGCTCGTGTCGAATCAGCCGCAGTACTCGATGCTGTGGCGGGTCATCGAGACCGAGGTGGTGCCGACCAGCGAGGAACTGGGCATCGGGCAGATCGTCTGGTCGCCGATCGCCCAGGGCGTGCTCACCGGCAAGTACCTGCCGGGTCAGGCTCCACCGGCCGGTTCCCGGGCCACCGACGAGAAGTCGGGTGCGGCGTTCATCAAGCAGTTCATGACCGACGAGGTGCTCGGAGCCGTACAGCGGCTCAAGCCGCTGGCCGACCAGGCCGGCGTGACCATGGCTCAGTTGGCCATCGCCTGGGTGCTGCAGAACCCCAACGTCTCGTCGGCGATCGTCGGCGCCACTCGTCCGGAGCAGGTCCACGACAATGTCAAGGCCAGCGGGGTGCGGCTGGACGAGGGACTGCTCAAGGCCATCGACGAGGTCCTCGACCCGATCACCGAGCGGGACGCCGCCCAGACGGTAAGCCCCGCCCACCGCCCCTGACCCGCCCAGCCAGACCGCCGACCCGCCCAACCCCGCCCACC